>NZ_JBSWYG010000002.1:0-340608 GCF_056160985.1 Roseibium sp. AWQ4_290 | reverse complement strand
GACGCAGCTGAACAGTCCTCAAACACGGCCTCGGTGGCCTGCTCCGGCCCGCCGGACTGCGTTGCGCCGCTTGAACGGCCATAAAGGCCGTCCTGCGCAACGCGCCTTGCCAGCCAATCCGGACCAGCGCCATCAGATGGGTTTCTATCTATTGAGGTTGGTATAATTCCCCCTGTCCAAGGGCCTCACATTGGCGGAAAAACAGATCAAAACGAAGCGCTAGAATCAAAAAAGGCGCCAAAGCGCCTGACCCTTCGACAAATGTCTCTTTCAAAAAACCCAGGCCCCCACCCCAGGGCCACGGGTTAGGGGCAAATCTAGTTCGTCCGCCCTCCCCGGATCACTTCAAAAAGCATCCCGGACAGTTCTTCTTCGGGTTTACCATCCCGCAATCCCTGACGCCATTGGTCGATAATCAAACGCAAGCCAAGAGTTTCCCGGCTATGGGGCAAATCTCCAATGAAACCTTCAAAAAACGTATCAAGCCGGTCGCGGTCAATAACGCCTTGTTCAATCAGGGCGTGAATGAGCGTCATCGTCGCGGCGATGTGCCCTTTCACGAAATCGAACTCAACAGAGTTCGTCTGTGTGTCAATTGTTGTTGTTTGCATGTAACCTCGCTCGTCCACAATAAACTTACATCACAAATCAAAACCGCGCCACCTGACAGTTTTTCCAGTAGAATAACCATTATTTTCAATGCAATGAATATTTAATTTAGAAATATAGGTATTTCTATTACTTCTGCCTAACCTGAACTGCCGTTCAGTAGACAATATTCATTATATTCAAACCTCCGCACATATATCAGGCCCTCGCTCTAAACGTCCAGCCTTAAAAGCAAATACGGCCCGCTGAACACTTCTTTGGGCGTGGTTCGTCACCTTAAAACAACACTTTGCCCTTAAACGGTCGATAAACAGGGTTTGAAAGATGCGCCGGGATCAGAAGGCCCGCTTCAGCAGACCATTTTGCCAATTCCTGTCAGTTTTCCGCAGGGCTGTTGAAAAAATGAATTTTGCCTCTTGCAATGTCCCCGGTGTCGTCATAAACACACGCCACCAACGCGGCGGCGCCATCAAATCAGCACCGCATTGCTCCGGAAATTGGTGAGAGCCGATAGCTCAGCTGGTAGAGCAACTGACTTTTAATCAGTAGGTCCAGGGTTCGAACCCCTGTCGGCTCACCAAAGTTCCGGACAGGTTTTAAAGCTCCTTTTCAAAGAATTTGCTTCATTGGTTGAATGAATGGGACCGTTTTCCTTGTCCTTTTCGATCCCCGCTTTTCCGGCCACTTGTACATAGCGTCCGAAACCTTGCAATACTGCTGTGACGCTGACCTCCGAACGCTCTTCACATCCGCCCGGTGCTCTCCTCTGTTCCCATGCTGACACGGCAATGGGGATACCGGTTGAAGCGGCGGTGGGCGAAGTGGCGATAGAGCCAACTTGTGAAACTGTAGGTGCCCGGCAGGGACACAAGCCTTGCCAGAACGGACCAGCCGGCGAACTGGCTCCAGAGCACGATAAAGGCATCAACACCTGTCTTGAGATCTCCGGCACCATCCCGCACACGCAGATATAACAAGGCATCCGCCTGGCAGAGACCGGTTCCAGCAAGCGCCGACGGGTCACTGGCAATGTCATGCCAGACGATCGCTTGTTTTGAAGGTCTCTTTTTGAAATAGCCAATTTCGCGGGAACACAGCCCGCACTTGCCGTCGTAATAGACCGAAATCATACCGCCTCCTGACATAATGCCTATCGTCTACGGCGGGCAGGTGCGGCCGGATTGGAATACGCTTAAACGCATGGCGGTGCGCTCAAAGAAACCAATGCGCGCAAGTGTCCGGTATGCCGTCCTGAGCGCATCGCGTTTCTTTGGGTTTGACTGTCGCGGCCTGATATCAAAGATGCCACGCAACAGACAAAACGGATCAAAACCATATGAAGGCGACACGGCCTAACTGGCGGGAGCACCCCGCCCGGCCGTGGTGTCAGCACCAAAGAAGCCTTTGACCTTCTCGCGCATATATTGAAGGCAAACATAGAGGATTGGGATCATCAGAACGCCGATCACGGTCGCAAACAGCATCCCGCCAAACACCGCAAAGCCGATCGCCTTCTGGCTGGCAGCCCCCGCGCTGGAGGCTGTCATAAGCGGCACGACGCCGAGAAGGAATGACAAGGCCGTCATCATCACAGCCCGAAAGCGCAGATGGGCCGCTTCGGTGGCCGCTTCAACGATGCTCTTGCCGCCATCCCGCTGCTCCATGGCGAATTCCACGATCAGAATCGCGTTCTTCGCCCCCATTCCGATCAGCATGATCATCCCGATCTGCGTATAGAGATTCACGTCTCCGCCGGTCACCAGAACCGCCACCAGCGCCCCCATCAGCGCAAACGTAACCGACATCAGGATCGCCACGGGCATGGTCCAGCTCTCATATTGCGCCACCAGGAACAGATAGGTGAAGAGCACCGACAACAGCAGGATAAAGAGCACGACCTGCCCGGAATCCAGCTGCTGCTGGGCCGTTCCCGTCCATTCATAGGAATAGCCAGGCGGCAGCGCGTCCTTGGCCGCTGTCTCCACCTCGTTGATGACAACGCCTGTGGAGGCCCCCGGGGTCGGATCCGCCATGACGGCGGCTGCGCGGAACAGATTGTATCGGGTCAGGATCTGCGGTCCGAGCACGTTCTCCGTCGTCACGATAGTGCGCAGAGGCACCATGGTTCCATCTGTCGAGCGTACATAGAGACGGCCGATATCCTCAACCCGGTCACGGAACTGACCCTCGGCCTGGATCATCACCTTGTAGACCCGGCCGAAAATATTGAAATCGTTAATGTAATAGGACCCTAGATAGGCCTGCAATGTGGTGAAGACATTGGAGACATCAATCCCGAGCGTCTTGGCTTTCTCCCGGTCCAGATCGACAAAGACCTGGGGCACATTGGCCCGGAAGGTTGAATAGGCCCGAGAGATTTCCGGGCTCTGGTTGGCCGAATAGACCATGGAGCCCACCGCAGATGCCAGATCCTGCGGCGTGCCGCCACCGGTCTGTTGCAGCATCATCTGGACACCACCGGTCGTGCCGAGCCCTGGAATGGGCGGCGGGTTGAAGGCAATAATATTGGCGCCCGGAATGGTGGAGAAATCAGCCCAGAACTTGCCCAGGATCGCATTGATCCTGAGGCCTGGCTCCTGACGCTCCGACCAGTTCTTCATGGTGGCAATCACTAGAGCCGCGTTGGACGAGGTCGCACCGTTCAAAATGGAGAAGCCGTTGACGATCACGACATTCTCCACCCCAGGCGTTGCCTGGGTCAACTCCACCACCCGTTTGGTCACCTCTTCCGTGCGCTGCAGGGAAGCCCCGTCGGGAAGCTGCACATCAACCATCAGGTAGCCCTGATCCTCCGAGGGCAGAAAGCCCTGCGGCAATGACGTGAACAGGGTCAGGATGACTGCAACGGCACCGCCGACCACGACCAGCCCCACAAAAGCCACCCGCACCAAGCGGCGGATAATTGCGGTATAGCCGTTGCGCACCCCGGTAATGCCCTTGTCGAACAGCCCCATAATACCCCTCGGCGGACCGGACCGGGCCTTCAGGATCAGGCCGCAGAGTGCCGGTGACAAGGTCAGGGCGTTGATCGAGGAGATCACCACGGAGACCGAAATGGTGACCGCAAACTGGGAATAAAGCCGACCGGTGATTCCAGGCATGAAGATCGTGGGCACGAATACGGCCAGCAGCACAAGCGTGGTCGCAATCACCGGACTGGTGATCTGCATCATCGCCTTTTCGGTAGCCTCCTTGGGCGCCAGCCCCTCATCTGCGATGATACGCTCCACATTCTCCACCACGACAATGGCATCATCCACCACGATGCCGATGGCCAGCACCAGAGCAAACAGCGAAATCGTATTGAGCGACATGCCAAGAGCCAACAACACAGCAAAGGTGCCGATCAGCGATACCGGAATGGCCACGGTCGGAATGATCGTTGCGCGCCAGTTGCCCAGAAAGATGAACACCACAGAGACCACCAGCAGGAAGGTCAGGAACAAAGTGGTGATCACATCATCGAGCGAGGCCTGAACAAAGTCCGTCGTGTTGAAAGGAACCCCATAGGCCATGTCTTCGGGAAAATCATTGGCCAGATTTTGCATGCGCTTCAGCACATTTTCAGACACATCCAGCGCATTTGCGCCTGGTGCCTGGTAGATCGCAAGGACCGTGGACGGCTTGCCGTTGAATTCTCCGGACGCATTGTATAACTGGGCGCCCAATTCCACCCGCGCCACATCGCCAATCGTCACCACTGCACCGTCGTCACCGGTGCGCAGAACGATTTTCTCGAATTCTTCCGGGGTCGACAAGCGCCCCTTGGCCTTGATGGTGTACTGAAACTGCTGACCTTCCGGAACAGGCGGCGCGCCAATCTGACCTGCCGCCACCTGGATATTCTGATCCTGCACTGCGGATATGAAATCGCTCGGCGTCATGTTTAGGCTGGCAAGCCGGTCCGGATCCAACCAGATCCGCATGCCATAGGCGAAATCGGTCATTACATCCGCACGGCCAACACCGGGAACACGCGCAAGCGCGTCCTTCAGGTTGATCGACGCGTAGTTGGACAGAAACACCGGGTCGTAGGTGCCGTTGGGCGAATAAAGTGTGACCACCAGCAGCATATTCGTGCTGGCTTTTTGAACGGTCACCCCATTCGCGGTCACCTCGCTCGGCAACTGGCTGGTGGCCTGGGACACCCGGTTTTGGGTGTTCACCGTTGCAATATCGGGATCGGTTCCGACCGCAAAGGTCACGTTCAGCGAATAGCTGCCGCTATCATTGCTGGTCGACTGCATGTAGAGCATGTCGTCCACACCGTTGACCTGCGCCTCAATCGGCGCAGCAACGGTCTCTTCCAGCACCTCCGCATTCGCTCCGGTATACGTGGCCGACACATTGACCACCGGCGGCGTGATGTTGGGAAACTGTTCAACCGGCAGGGATACATATCCCAGAACACCAGCAATTGTAATGACAATGGAAATCACCAGCGCGAATTTCGGCCGGTAGATAAAAAAGCGTGAAAACATTTAGCTCTGCTCCGCCGGCTTCGAAGCAAGGACGGGCTCAACCTCAACTCCCGGGCGGACTTTCTGAAGCCCTTCGGTGATGACTTCTTCGCCTTCTTCCAACCCCTTGGTGACGACAAAATTCGTGCCGACCTGCTGGCCCAGTTCAACATATTTCTGGGTGACTTTCTTGTCGTCTGACACCGCAAGGGCAAACGCCCCCTGCTGATCCCGCTGGATCGCGGCCTGCGGCACCACCAGAGCCGTCTCGCTCTTGGGGGCTTCCAGAACTACAGTCACATATGTCCCGGACAGAAGCCGCACATCCTTGTTTTCAAACTGCCCCCGGAACGAGATGGTTCCGGTGGTCGAATCCACCTTGTTGTCGATATAGACGATCTTGCCGGTCTCACCATATTTCTGGCCATTGGGCAGAATGAGACTTATGGCGGGCGCCTGATCCGGTGTGAGGTCGGCAGGGTTGATATGGTGGGTTTTCACCGCATTCAGATACTGCGCCTCGCTCACCGAGAAATTCACATAGACCGGCGCAAGACGGATCAGCTTGGCCAATGACTCAGTCGACGGTCCGACCACTTCTCCCACACTGTAGGTGCTCTTGCCGATCTGGCCTGGAAACGGTGCAGAAATATCCGTGTAGCTGAGGTTGAGTTCCGCCTGCTGGAGCGAGGCCTGGGCCGCCTCGACCGAGGCTTGGGCCTGCTGAAGCTGTGCCAGCGTCGATTCGTAAGCTGCTTCCGATACGTGCCCCTTTTCCACCAAGTCCTTGTCGCGCTTCTCATCCGCCGCCTTGAGGGCCTCATCTGCCTTGGCACTGGCAAGATCCGCCTTGGCATTGGTGAGTTGCGCTTCATATTCCGCTTTTTCGATGGTGAAGAGCAGCTCGTCTTTCTTCACGAACGACCCGTCAGGCACGGCCTTTTTCTCCAGGAAACCACTGACACGGGCGACAAGGTCTACCTGATCCACAGCCGCAATCTGCCCGACAAATGTTTCGCTCTGGCGAACGTCCTCTGAGGTAACCTTGGCAACGGTCACGGAAGGCGGTGGGGCTGCCGGGGCCTGGGCAGTCTTCGACTCATCCGAACAGGCCGCAAGAAGACTTGCTGCTGCAACCGCAAGGGTGGCTCGGCTTGGGACACAGGCAAAACGCTGGAAAACCATTCGTGAACTCCGCTGTCGGCCCGCATGGGCACGCGCATGTTTTGGCGTTCACTATAAAAGGACTGGCGCATTCAACAAGAGAATTCTAAATGCCAATTGCCGCAGCAGCTAGAAAATTAACGCTACGTCTTCAATCTTAAACGCCGCGTTGTGTGTCACCGCATTCAAACACGTGCGAACGGTTCCGGTCACAGGTTGCCGGGACCAGAATTACGGTCAACCCGAACAGCGCATCAGCGGCCGTAATGTGTGGGGCCGAAACTTTTGAAGAGGCAATCTCCACAGCGGCAATCACCGGCAGATCTCCAGTCCCGACAGACGCCGCTGCCTTTCCGGTCAGGTCGTTATAGGCAGCCTGTGTGTGCACGAGAATCTGCCCGCGCGGTGTTGGCACAACAAGCGTTTCCTGCGCACTTTCAACTACAGACCCGCCTGAAAAGGCTTTTAGAAACGGCGCATGCGCAGCTGGATTGTTTGCGGCCATGTGCACGGCCAGCACACTGTGAGCCCCATTTGCATGTGCTTGAAAGGCCGGTTTCCAGAAATTTTCCGGATAGCGGTTGTCACAGGTGAAATAGCCGAGTCCCGGACTCGCCGGATCCTGGAGCAGTGTCAGGTCAAAGGCGACCTTTGCCGTACTGCCGTCGGGCAGATTGGCCACCCTTTCAAAGGAAAACGGGTCGAACAACGTCAGTCCGGCCGCTTCAAAAGCCTGCCGGTCTCCGGCCGCGCCCGCGCTTTCCAGAACCAGCATGCTAGCCCCTTCCCGCTTGCGCAGAAAATCCCGGTTGAAGGCGCCAAACGAAAACTCGCTGCCTTGGGGGGCCGGGATCTTGTCCGGCTCGGCCACACTGAGGAATTCAAGGAAAAAGCCGTCGAGCTGCACCAGCCGGTTGGCCGTACCCCAGGGGTGGCGGTTTTCAGGCGTCACCGTAAACCCGAGAGCCTCATAGGCCTGCCCCGCCGCGTCCAGATCATTGACGGCAACAACAAGATGATCCAGACCGCGCGCCATGGCCATTCCTTTGCAAAAGTGTTCCGAATTCCGCCAAAACCAAAGCCACGCGCAAAGGTGTCAGGCGGGACCGGTCAGACCATCCGGCTCTGCTGCAGGGCAGCGCCCACGAAAGAGGCAAAGAGCGGATGCGGCTCGAACGGGCGGGATTTCAGCTCCGGATGATACTGCACCCCGATGAACCAGGGATGGCCCTCGATTTCGACCGTTTCCGGCAGAACCCCATCGGGAGAGGTGCCCGCAAAAATCAGGCCGCAGGCTTCCAGCTGCTCCCGATAGCCGATATTGACCTCATAGCGGTGCCGGTGCCGCTCCGAAACATGCGTCGTGCCATAGATATCTGCAATCTGGGAGCCCGGTTTCAGGGCCGCCGGATAAGCACCAAGACGCATGGTGCCGCCCAGATCACCATCAGCAGCGCGCAGTTCCTTGTCATTGCCCTTCGTCCACTCGGTCATGAGGCCCACAACCGGCTCCTTGGCGGGGCCGAATTCGGTGGAATTGGCGTCAGAAATACCCGCCAGATTGCGGGCAGCTTCCAGAACCGCCATCTGCATTCCGAAACAGATACCGAAATAAGGGATGTTGCGGGTCCGGGCAAAATGCGCGGCGGCAATCTTGCCTTCCGCCCCCCGCTCGCCAAAGCCGCCCGGTACCAGAATGCCGTGCACACCTTCAAGATAGGGACTTGGATCTTCCTTTTCGAAGATCTCCGATTCGATCCACTCCAGATTGACCTTCACCCGATTAGCGATACCGCCATGGACCAGGGCTTCGATCAAGGATTTGTAGGCGTCTTTCAGCACCGTGTATTTGCCGACAATGGCGATCTTGACCTCGCCTTCCGGGTTGGCCACAGCTTCGGAAATGCCCTCCCAGCGGTCAAGAACCGGAGCCGGCGCGCCTTTCAGGCCAAAAGCCGCCAGCACCTCATCATCCAGGCCTTCCTCGTGATAGGCAATCGGCACATCATAGATGGATTTGACATCATAAGCGGGAATGACAGCACTTTCACGCACGTTGCAGAAGAGCGAGAGTTTGCGCTTTTCCGTTTCGGGAATCGGCCGGTCGCAGCGGATCATCAAAATGTCCGGCTGAATGCCGATGGAGCGCAGTTCCTTCACCGAATGCTGGGTCGGCTTGGTTTTCATCTCGCCGGCGCTCGGGATATAGGGCATCAGTGTCAGATGCACATAAACCGCATCGCCGCGCGGCAGATCATTGCCAAGCTGGCGTATAGCCTCAAAGAAGGGCAGACCTTCAATGTCGCCAACGGTGCCGCCGATTTCCACCAGCACAAAGTCATAGTCTTCATTGCCGGTCAGGACGAAGTTCTTGATCGCATCCGTCACATGGGGGATGACCTGAACGGTTCCACCCAGATAGTCACCGCGCCGCTCCTTGGCGATGATGTCCTGGTAGATGCGGCCGGTGGTGATGTTGTCCTGCTGGTTCGCCGGACGTCCCGTGAACCGCTCGTAGTGCCCCAGATCAAGGTCGGTCTCCGCACCATCATCGGTGACAAAACACTCGCCGTGCTGATAAGGGCTCATGGTGCCCGGATCTACGTTAAGATAAGGGTCAAGCTTGCGCAAGCGCACCTTGTAGCCACGCGCCTGGAGCAATGCGCCCAGTGCCGCAGAAGCAAGACCTTTTCCAAGCGAGGAGACCACGCCGCCAGTGATGAAAATATATCGCGCCATGGACCAATACCATATCCTTGCCGAGCGCTATTTGGCCACTCGGGAGTTGCGTTCTTAACACATAAAAATGCCCTGCGAGGGAAGCCGCAGGGCATATGTCAGGTGAAAGGACCGGCAGGCTGCCGACGCCGCGTTACTGAGCGGCGGGAACCTGCGGGCCGGAAGGCTCTTCGCTCTGCTGTTTCAGAGAATCGAGGATGCCGCCGTTGCCGCCATTTGCAGCGCCGTCCGCCGGTGCAGGCGCTTCTTCAGAAGCGGCCGGAAGCGCATCGAGAACCGAGCCCGGGCGTTCAGCGTTTTTTGCGATCAGGCTGAGAGCCAGAGACGTCGCGAAGAAAGCCACTGCAAGAATGGCGGTCGCCCGGGTCAGAACATTGGCCGTGCCGCGGCTGGACATCAGGCCACCGCCTCCGCCCCCGCCGCCAATACCAAGCGCACCGCCTTCGGAGCGCTGCAGGAGGACAACAAGCACCAGGGCCAGAACGACCATGAGGTGGATAACGATGACTACGGTTTCCATCGAATACCATTCTGTATTGAATTCAGGTTTGGCGGCCTTCTACACCAGACGCCGTCAGCTTTCCACCCTTCAATTGCGCCTTGATCACAGAAGCTTCAAGCCCCGCATCCCCGTCATCTTCAGCTATATGCGCTCAAGATACCGAGAAAATCATCAGCCTTGAGGCTTGCACCGCCCACAAGAGCCCCGTCCACATTGGCAACAGCCATCAACTCAGCCGCGTTGCCAGGCTTGACCGACCCACCGTAAAGAAGCCGCATTGCCGCGCCTTCCGCAGCAAAACGGCGGCTCAAGACGTCCCGCATCGCACCGTGCATCTCTGCCACGTCCTGCACGGTCGGGGTCAGGCCCGTCCCGATGGCCCAGACAGGCTCATAGGCAATGACCGTGTTCCTGGCCGTTGCCCCGTCCGGAACCGACCCGGCAAGCTGACCATCGACAATCTCAACCGCCCGGCCTGCCTTGCGTTCGGCCTCCGTTTCCCCAACGCAGATGATGGCGACAAGACCGGCGCGCCAGGCTGCTTCCGCCTTGGCTTTCACAGCCGCATCGCTTTCCCCGTGGTCCGAGCGCCGCTCCGAGTGGCCAACAATCACGGCAGAAGCCCCTGCATCTTTGAGCATCTCGGCCGACACGTCTCCGGTATGGGCACCAGAGGCGGCCGCGTGGCAATCCTGCCCGCCGACTTGCAGCGCGCCCTTGCCCGCCAGCTCCGCAAGACCTGCCACAAGCGTGGCCGGAGCACAGATCATCGTCTCCACCTTCTCAGCAAGAGCCTCGTTCAAACCGGCCTGCATTTTCCTGAACTCATCCTGACTGGCTTTTAGCCCGTTCATCTTCCAGTTTCCTGAGACAAGCGGTTTGATTCTGGTGGTCATAAGGTCTCAACTCCCGCAGATGGATCATCAGTGCCTGCCTTAGAGCAGATGCGGCGGTGTGTTGCAATCGCCGGTCAGCCGGGAAATCCGTTGCTCAGCCGAACTTTATCAAGGGCCGCCTTGCAGCGGAGGCCCCTCCTCACTATGATCCGCCCGCTCCGGTTTCGGAAGGTCCACCGGCCAGTTGCGAAAATCGGCTGTATGAAAGAAAAATATAAAGGAAGTCGTCATGCTTGACGCGCTGCGCAAGGGCGCTGGCACCTGGATTGCCAAACTGTTTATCGCGTTGCTCATTTTCAGCTTCGCCATCTGGGGTGTTACGGATTTTCTACAGGGTTTTGGCCAAAATACGGCGGCTAAGGTCGGGGACACAGAAGTTACCCTTTTGGATTTCGAGCGCACCTACCGGCAGGACCTTAACCGGCTCGCGCAGCAATTCGGCCGCCCGCTCACCAATCAGGAAGGCGCCGCCCTTGGGGTGCCCCAGCAGGCCCTTGGCCGCCTGATCGCCGAGGCGGCGCTGAACAACACAGCCCAGGAGCTGAAACTGGGTGTATCCGATGCCAGGCTGGCCAAAATCATTCAGGCCGATCCGGCCTTCAAGGGCCTTAATGGCCGCTATGACCGCAACCGTCTGGAACAGGTTCTGCGCAATAACAGCTACCAGGAGGATGCCTATGTCATTCAACGGCGCCGGGTGGCTGAGAGAAACCAGCTCGTGCAGGGACTTGCTGGCGACCTCAGCGCGCCGGAAACCTACCTGAAAGTGCTCAACGAATATCAGTCCGAAGCCCGCAGTGTGGACTATCTTATGGTCACCGCCGACACGATCGGTCCCATTGAAGATCCGTCTGCCGATGTTCTGACCGCCTATTATGACGGCAAGAAAGACAGCTTCCGGGCCCACGAATACCGGGAAATGAAGTACATTGAATTGACACCGGACACACTAGCGCGTCCGCAGGATATCGAAGAAGCCGACGCCCGCGCCGAATATGAGCAAAGGGCCAATGACTTTCACCAGCCCGAACGGCGCAAAATCCGGCAAATGTCCTTCCCGTCAAAGGATGAGGCTGAGAAGGCCGCCACCGAACTTCAGGATGGCAAGACCTTTGACGATCTGATGAAGGAACGCAATCTGACCAACAATGACGTCAATCTCGGCGTCATGAGCAAGACCGACTTCCTGGACGAAAAGCTGGGCGACACGGCTTTTGGCCTGGACGCAGGCGCGTCCAGCGGCGCTGTGGACGGCAAATTCTCAACCGTCATCTTGAATGTTGAGGAAATTCTGCCCGAAAGCACCAAGCCATTTGAAGAAGTCAAGGACCAGATTGTTCAGGAACTGGCAAGAGAACAGGCCGAACGGGAAATCCTCGATCTTATGGATGAGATTGAAGATGCCCGGGCCGGCGGTGCCTTGCTGGACGAAATCGGCCAACGCTTCGATCTGAAAGTCATAACGGTCGCTCCCTTCGACAAAGACGGAAAGCTGGAAGACGGCACCGGGGCGGATCTGCCGAAGGCCGAGGGCCTTGTCGCGGGAACCTTCGACAGCGATGTAGGCATTGAAAACGACGTCCTGCAAATGGGCGATCAGGGCTTTCTCTGGTATGAAGTTGAAAAGGTGATCCCCTCACGCGAGCGCGCACTCGACGAGGTTCGCGACGACGTCATTGCCGCCTGGAAGGCCGAAGAACTCACCAAGCGGCTTGGGGATAAGGCAACCGACCTCCTGACCAAACTGGAAAGCGGCAGCCCGATGGCAACCGTTGCCACCGATGCCGGTCTTGAGGTCCTGACGGCCCAGGAACTGATGCGGAACCGTCCGAATGCTGACTTCGGAGCCGACGCTCTGGCCGCTGTGTTCAGCGGTCCGGCAGGAACCAACGCACTTGCCACATCGGCGGACGGCGCCAAACGCATCGTTTTGACCGTCTCTGATATTTCCCGTCCTGACTTTAACCCGTCAGCCCCTGAAATGACCGTACTGGACACGCAGCTTTCCGACCAAATGCGCGATTCCCTGATTGGCCAGTTCATCACCGACCAGGAAGACGCCGCCGGCGTTGAAATCAATCAGGCTGGCATTTCCCAGATCATCGGACTGGCACAGAACTGATGCCGAGGCAGGTGGGATTAACAGCATGACCCCATTCAAGGACATTCTGGCCAAGGTTGCCGATGGTCGGGCGCTGTCTCTGGAAGAGGCCAAGGTGGCCTTTGAGGTGATCCTGTCCGGATCGGCGACCCCGTCCCAGCTTGGCGGTTTCCTGATGGCCTTGCGGGTGCGCGGCGAAAGCATTGCCGAAGTCACCGGCGCTGTGGCCACCATGCGCTCCAAGATGCTGAAAGTGACCGCCCCGGACAATGCCATCGATATCGTGGGCACTGGCGGCGACAATTCCGGCAGCTACAATATTTCGACCTGCACCGCGCTGGTGGTGGCCGGATGCGGCCAGCCCGTTGCCAAACATGGAAACCGGTCCCTGTCCTCCAAATCCGGCTCTGCCGAAGCGCTGGCCGAACTGGGCATCAATATTGACATTGGTCCGGACAAGATCACTGATTGCCTGCAAAAGGCCGGGATCGGCTTCATGTTTGCCCCGCTGCATCACGCGGCCATGAAACATGTGGGCCCGACGCGCATGGAGCTTGGAACCCGGACAATTTTCAATCTTCTGGGGCCCCTGTCCAATCCGGCAGGTGTCAAACGGCAGATGGTCGGCGTCTTCGCTCGGAAATGGGTTGTACCGGTCGCTCAGTCTCTGAAGGAACTCGGGTCCGACAAGGCATGGGTCGTACACGGGTCCGACGGAATGGACGAAATCACAACGACCGGTCCGACCTATGTCACAGAGCTGAAAAAAGGCACCGTCCGGTCCTTCGAGATCTCGCCTGCAGATGCTGGGCTGCCCCTGTCCAGAGGCGAAGAGCTGAAGGGTGGGCTGCCGGCAGAAAACGCTAAGGCGCTTCGCGAAGTGCTGGCCGGTGCCAAAAATGCCTATCGGGATATCGTGCTGTTCAATGCAGCCGCCTCGCTTCTGGTGGCAGACAAGGTCACAAACCTGAAAGACGGCGTCGAGATGGCTGCGGCCAGTATCGACAATGGCGATGCCGCCAGCACGCTTGAGCTGCTGGTTGACGCCTCAAACGGATAGTGACATGGCCGACATTCTCCAAAAAATCGAAGCCTATAAGCGTGAAGAGATCGCCGCGGCAAAGAGCCGGACCCCCCTCGCAGATCTGAAGGCACGGATTGAAGACGTTCCGGCCCCGCGTGGATTTCACGCAGCGCTGGAAGCCAAACACCGCGCAGGCGGCTATGCCCTGATTGCGGAAATCAAGAAGGCCAGCCCGTCCAAGGGCCTGATCCGGGCGGATTTCGACCCGCCTGCCCTTGCCAAAGCCTATGAGGCAGGCGGGGCTGCCTGCCTGTCGGTGCTGACCGACACCCCCTCCTTTCAGGGGAGCCCGGACTTTCTCACCACCGCACGGGAGGCTGTCAGCCTGCCCGCCTTGCGCAAGGATTTCCTCTATGAGCCCTATCAGGTCTATGAGGCCCGGGCCTGGGGCGGAGATTGCATCCTGATCATTCTGGCAGCCGTCAATGATGCAACAGCAGCCGATCTGGAGCAGACAGCCTTCGGCCTCGGCATGGACGTGCTTCTGGAAGTCCATAACCGGGAAGAACTGGACCGGGCGCTGAACCTGTCCTCCAAGCTGATCGGCATCAACAACCGGAACCTCAAGACTTTTGAAACCCGTCTTGAGACCAGTGAAGATCTGGCGCCCCTTGTGCCTCGGGACCGGATAGTTGTCGGCGAATCCGGCCTCTTTACTCCGGACGATCTTGCCCGGATGGGCAACGTGGGCATATCCACCTTCCTGATCGGCGAAAGCCTGATGCGCCAGGAAGATGTGGCAGAAGCAACCCGCCGCTTGCTGACGCGCCACGCGCCCGCCAAACCGGACTGAACCGGAGCCGCTATGCCTGACAGGGACAAGACCCTCACCCATATTGATGAGACCGGGGCTGCCCATATGGTCGATGTCTCGGGCAAAGACGTCACGCACAGGATTGCCGTTGCCACAGGCACCGTGACCATGCGGCTGGAGACCCTGGAGCTTATCCGCTCCGGAAACGCCAAAAAGGGCGACGTAATCGGAACCGCAAGGCTGGCAGGCATCATGGCCGCCAAAAAAACCCATGAGCTGATCCCGCTCTGCCATCCGCTGATGCTTTCAAAGGTCTCCATCGAGATTGATCCCGATGACAGCCTGCCTGGCCTTGTTGTGACGGCCACCACGAAGGTGAGTGGCCAGACCGGCGTGGAAATGGAAGCGCTCACGGCCTGTTCCCTCGCCTGTCTGACCATTTATGACATGGCCAAGGCAGTGGACCGGGGCATGGTGATCGGCAACATCCGTCTGGTGGAAAAAGCCGGAGGCAAGTCGGGTCACTGGACCCTGGAACAAGACGGCAGCGAAGGAGGCACCTGATGGGCCTGATGCCGGTGGCCGAAGCGCTGGAAAAGCTGTTGTCAGGGGTCGAGCGCCTTCGAAGTGAACAGGTTTCCCTGGAAGACGCCAATGGCCGCACACTGGCTGCGGACCTCACCTCCACCCGCACCCAACCGCCTTTTGCCGCCTCGGCCATGGATGGCTATGCGATCCGCCATGATGACCTGAAAGGCGCGGGCACACGGCTTAGCGTCATAGGCGAAGCCCCTGCCGGGCATAGCTTCAACGGGTCAATCAGGCCCGGCGAAACCGTGCGTATTTTCACCGGAGCCCCCGTTCCCGAAGGAGCCGACACGATCCTCATCCAGGAAAATGCCGACCGCACTGGCGATGCTATTGCGGTTCTGGACATGCCGGCCAAGGGCGCCTTTATCCGCCCGGCGGGCCTGGATTTTTCAAAAGACGAGGTTTTGCTCCGAGCCCCGCTCACTCTCTCCTACCGGCATTTGGCACTGGCTGCGGCGATGAACCATCCCTCACTGCCTGTGGTGCGCAAACCGAAGATTGCCATTCTGGCTACCGGCGACGAGCTGGTGAGACCGGGCACCGAACCGGGGCCAGACCAGATCATCGCGTCCAACCATGCCGGTGTCGCCGCCCTGGTGGAGGATTGCGGCGGGGCACCGCTCGATCTTGGCATCTCGCCGGATAATCCTGTAGCCCTTGCCACCCATGTGCGGCAGGCTCTGGATCAACAGGCTGACATTCTGGTCACACTTGGCGGCGCATCCGTGGGTGATCATGATCTGGTTCAGGAGGTTCTTGGGCAGGAAGGCATGGATCTGGCATTCTGGCGCATTGCGATGCGGCCCGGCAAACCCCTGATGGCCGGACATCTGGGCCAGACCAAAGTGCTTGGCCTCCCCGGGAATCCGGTCTCCAGCCTTGTCTGCAGCCTGCTGTTCCTGAAACCTCTGATCCGCCAGATGCTCGGATATCCTGCGAGAGAACCAGATGCACAAACCGCCCGTCTTGGCGCTCCGCTGCCGGAAAATGACCGCCGCCAGGACTATGTGCGGGCTACGCTTAACCGGACCCCGGATGGCCAGCTGATCGCCACCCCATTTGACAAGCAGGACAGCTCCATGCTGGCGCTTCTTGCCCGCTCGGGCGCCCTGATCATCCGCCCGCCCCACGCCCCGGCAGAGGAAGCGGGCACCGACGTGCCCATCCTAGGTCTTTAGCGCATGCCGCGTCCACATGAATTCAAACTGGCGTGTCTCTTGCCTTGAAACCTCAGACTTCCTGATATGGAAGACGAATCCGATTCCATGCACTCAGCTCACAACATGCATTTGAGGAGGGCATAAAGGGAGCAGGAGCAGAGGATCCGGGACAACGAAAAGGCGCACTGTTAGCGCTCGCGCATGGCGTGGGCGATCTGGTCCATGACCGGTTTGACCAGATAGCTCAAGATGGTGCGGTCCCCGGTCTGGAGAAAGGTTTCCACCGGCATGCCCGGCACCAGCGTCTGCGAGCCAAGTTTTTCCAGTTCGTGGTCCTTGATCACCAGTTTGGCCGTGTAGTAGCTCAGACCGGTCCGCTCATCCTGGTTAAGGTCAGCCGAAACGGTCAAGAGCTGGGCTTTCAATTCCGGTGTCGTGCGCTGGTCAAAACTTGGGAACCGGACCCGGGCTTCCTGCCCCGGCGCAAGCTGATCGATGTCGACCGGCTGGACCTGCGCTTCGATGATCAGCTGATCTTCCTCCGGAACAATCTGCATCACCGTTTCTCCCGGAGAGACGACCCCGCCAATCGTATGGACGGACAACTGGTGGACATAGCCGTTGCGCGGCGCGACGATGTCGACGCGGGTCAGCTCGTCTTCTGCGGCAATTTTCTGTTCCTCAAGCTGGGCGACCCGCGACCTGGCTTCCTGCAGCTGTTCCAGAACTTCAGCGCGGTAGGATTCCTCAATTTGCAAAATCTGGATGTGACGTTCGCTGATCGCTTCCTTGGTGCGGGCGATCTGCGCGATCAGATCGCCATATTCCCCTTCAAGGCGAGCAGATTCACGGCGCAGCGCCGTCACCCGGCTCTTGGACACCAGCTGCTTGGTCAGAAGATTGTCGAGATCGGCAAGTTCTTCCCGGATCAACTCGATTTCCGTTTCCTTGGCCGAAACCTGGGCTTCAAGCCCGTCCGCCTGTTTGTTGAACTGGCGAACCTGTTCCTCCAGCTGGTTCTTGCGGCCTTCCTTGGATTTCCTCCGGGCTTCCAGCAACAATTGCTGGCCGCGCTCAACGTCGCCAAGGGCTGCAATCCGCTCCTGAGGCCAGGAAATTGCCGGGAGATCATCCCGCTCCGCCTCAAGGCGCAATTCCTGAGCGCTGAGTTCCCGCAACTGTTTGGTGATCACGGAGAGGTTCGCCCGGGTAACCGTGTCATCCAGGCTGATCAGAAGATCGCCTGCCCTCACCTGATCGCCATCCTTGACCCGGATTTCCTTCACGATGCCGCCTTCGCGGTGCTGCACATGCTTGGTGCTGCTTTCCACAACCACCGTCCCGGATGAGACAACCGCACCGGAAATTTCCATGAAAGTCGCCCAGCCGCCGATCCCGATCACCACAAAGCCGGTTACGAAAAGGGCAAACAGCAAATGGCCGCGAACCGTTTTGCTGAGGGCTTCGTCTGCGGCATTTGCCGGGGCGCTGCCGTCCTGAGACTTGTTCTTCGTCATCGCACGACGCTCCCAACACCTTGCCGCATTGGCTGGACCGGTTGAACAACCTGTTTGAGCACATCTTCCTTAGGCCCAAAGCCCGCCATCTTGCCGTCCTTCAGACAGAGAATTTTATCCACGGTCGCAATCGCGCTCGGCCGATGGGCAATCACGACAACAATAGACCCCTTCTCCCGCATAGCCTTGATCGCATTGGTAAGCGCGCTTTCGCCGATCGCATCCAGGTTGGAATTCGGTTCGTCCAGAACCACCAGAAACGGATTGTTGTAAAGCGCTCTGGCAAGGGCAAGCCGCTGGCGCTGGCCCGCGGACAGGGACCGGCCACTGCGGCCGATCACCGTATTGTAGCCCTCTGGCAGCGCCACGATCATGTCATGCACATCGGCCAGCTTGGCGGCTTCAATAACCTTTTCCGGAGCCGCATCTTCCCGGAAGCGGGCTATGTTTTCGGCAATGGTGCCATCAAACAATTGCAGATCCTGTGGCAGATAGCCGATAAATTCGCCCCGTTTAGAGCTTTCCCACTGGCTCAGCTCAGCGCCATCAAAGCGGATCACCCCTTTGAGCGCGGGTGTGACGCCGACAAGGGCCCGGGCAAATGTGGACTTTCCGGACCCGGACGGGCCGATCACTCCAAGCCCATCCCCGGCCGCAAGTTCAAGGCTGATATTTTGCACATAAGGCATTTTCTCGCCAAACGGGCCGCAGAATACCTGCTCCATGGTGATGCCCTTGACCGGTAGCGGCAGGTCCATGACATCTTCGTCCGTCTCTGCCACCTGCAGCACCTCTTTCAGGCGGCGCAGCGCCTGACGGCTCGCGACAAAGCCGCGCCACTGGGCCACCGCCTGTTCAATGGGAGCAAGCGCCCGAGACGTCATGATCGAGGAAGCAATCATGACACCGGGGGAGATTTCCTGCTTGATCGCCAGCCAGGCACCAACCGCCAGAATTGCCGACTGGAGAACAAACCGGATCGTTTTGATCGCCGTGCCGAAGGCGCTGGTCCTGTCCGACGCACGGCGCTGGGTGGCCAGATATTCCTGGTTCTGGGCGTCCCAGCGGGCGGTCAGGGTCGGCTGCATGCCCATGGCCGCAACCACCTCGGAATTGCGCTGACCGCTCTCAACGGCCGCGTTGCGCTTGCCTGACTGTCCGGCGGCATCCTCGGTCGGCTCCCGGGACATCATTTCATTGAGGCCAATCAGGATCGAAATGATCACCGCTCCGGCAAGACCAACAGCGCCCAGAAGCGGATGGAACAGAAACACGATTCCGAGATAGAGCGGCAACCACGGAATGTCGAAAATTGCCGCAGGTCCGGGGCCGGAGAGGAACTGCCGGATCGTGTCCAGATCCTGAACCGGACGCAAACGGGAGGCATTGCGTCCCAGCCGGACCGGCAGGCTGGTTGAGATCTTGTAGACAAGGCTGGACAGTCTGGCATCGACCCTTTGTCCCAGGCGCGACAGGATCCGGCCTCTGAGGCCCTCCAAAATGCCATAGAACACGTAGAGCACCATCGCCAGGGCGCCAATCACGACCAGTGTCGGAACCGATCCGCTGGCCAGCACCCGATCATAGACCTGGAGCATGAACACAGGGCCGGTCAGCATCAAGATGTTGATGACAAAACTGACCACCGCAACGCCCCAGAAGGCCGTTTTGATCGGTCGGAACGCGATAGACACAGGATTGTCCCGCGCGCTCATCGCACCACCGGCAGCCCGTTGATGTGCTCCAGCCATAATTACCTCTATCCCACCATTCATTGACCCAGGCGCAAAGACGCGCTCACCATAAGTCAACGAAACTGAAAGCTTGTGTGCTTTTTAGTCTAGATTGCCCGCCTTTAGATTTTGGGATTCAATTTTTCCAAAACCCATTTGTCAAACCAGTCCTTCCCCAAAGAACCGGATATAGCACCAAGACTTCAGCTCACCTGCCTCTAAAAGCTCCGCTAGGTACAAATTTCTGTAAGTTTTTCAATGTTTCACCCAGAAAAACGAAGAAGCCCGGCTTTTAGCAAGCCGGGCTATCAAAATTATGACGATTGTGGAGAACTCGGTCAGCCTGCGGCGGCAACTGCCCGCTTGGCCATCACGGTAACCAGATTCGCCCGATAGGCTGCCGAGCCGTGGATGTCGCTCAACAGACCACCCGCATCCACCTGAATGCCAGCCACCGCATCCGGTGACCAACTGGCAGACAGCGCCGCTTCCATACTGTCCACCCGGAACACACCATCGTCCCCGGCACCGGTCACCGCGACCCGGACCGTGCCATCCAGATGTTTGGCCACATAAACGCCCGCCATGGCGTAGCGCGATGCCGGATTCGGGTATTTCGCGTATGCGCCCTTTTCAATGAGAGGGAAGGAGACGGAGACGACGATCTCGTCCTCCTCGAGGGCAGTATCGAACATACCGGAAAAAAACGTTTCTGCGGACAAATCCCGTTTGCTGGTTTTCACCGTGGCACCAAGAGCGACCAGTGCGGCCGGATAATCCGCTGCCGGATCATTGTTAGCAATGGAGCCGCCGATCGTACCCATATGGCGCACCGCCGGGTCGCCAATGCCGCCCGCAAGCCCGGCAAGGCTCGGCAACTTGTCGCGGACGACGCTGGAAGACGCAACCTCCGCATGGGTGGTTGCCCCGCCAATGGTGAGCATACCACCCGCCTCGGAAATGCCCTTCATCTCGGCAATGCGGGTCAAATCGACCAGATCGGTCGGCGCAGCAAGGCGCTGTTTCATGGTCGGCAGGAGCGTCTGCCCACCGCCGAGAAATTTACCGTCATCGGCCTTGGTCAGCAGATCGGCTGCCTCAGAAACCGAACCGGCGCGGTGATAGGTTGTTTCATACATGTCTGGTTTCTCCCAGATGCAAGTGTGCGTTTCAAACAGGCGGAACCGGGCAGGACACCCCTGCCCGGCTTTCGATCATTCTGCAGCTTGCCGAAGTCCGGCCTGGCAAAGGTGCCAGACCTTTTCGGGGGTTGCCGGCATGGTCAGGTCATTGGTGCCGATAGCATCGGTGATCGCGTTGATCACGGCCGGAGGCGACCCGATCGCCCCCGCCTCCCCACAGCCCTTCATGCCAAGCGGGTTCCCCGGGCACAGGGTCTCATGGGTCGACAGATTGAACGACGGCACATCATCCGCTCGGGGCATGGTGTAGTCCATGTAAGATGCCGTCAAAAGCTGTCCGGTCTCATCATAGGCAGCGTTTTCCAGAAGCGCCTGACCGATACCCTGTACCAGCCCGCCATGCACCTGGCCTTCCACAATCATCGGATTGATGACCTTGCCGAAATCATCGGCCGCCACGAAGTTGATGATCTCCGTCTTGCCGGTCTCCGGGTCCACCTCCACTTCGCAAACATAGGCCCCTGAGGGGAAGGTGAAGTTGGTGGGATCATAGAACGCCCCCTCCTTCAGGCCCGGCTCCATGCCTTCCGGCAAATTATGGGCAGTGTAGGCTGCCAAAGCGACTTCGGTGAAACTCAGCTTCTTGTCCGTTCCGGCCACCTTCAGCTCACCGCCTTCAATCTGGATGTCCCCTTCCGAGGCCTCCATCAGATGCGCGGCAATCTTCTTGGCCTTGGCCTCAACCTTGTCGAGTGCCTTGACGATGGCGGACATGCCCACGGCTCCGGACCGCGACCCGTAAGTGCCCATGCCGAACTGAACCTTGTCCGTGTCGCCGTGAACAATGGAGACGGCATCGCTGTCCAAGCCGAAACGCTCGCTGATCAACTGGGCAAAGGTGGTCTCATGGCCCTGGCCATGGCTGTGGGACCCCGTGAGCACTTCCACGGTGCCAACGGGATTGACCCGGACTTCTGCCGATTCCCAAAGGCCGACCCCGGCTCCGAGAGAGCCAACCGCTGCCGATGGCGCAATCCCGCAGGCCTCGATATAGCAGGACAGACCGAGGCCGCGCAGCTTGCCGCGGGATGCTGCTTCCGCCTTTCGGGCTGCGAACCCAGCATAATCGGCCGCCGCCAGTGCTGCATCGAGCGTCGCATCATAATCCCCGGCATCATAGCACATGATCACTGGCGTCTGATGCGGGAACTGGCGGATGAAATTCTTGCGCCTGAACTCTGCCGGAGACAGCCCGACCTCGCGCGCCGCCGTTTCCATGATGCGTTCCAGCAGATAGGTCGCTTCGGGCCGCCCCGCGCCGCGATAGGCATCCACCGGCGTTGTATTGGTGTAGACCGTTTTGACATTCGCGTGGATCGCCGGAATGTTGTACTGACCCGACAGCAGGGTTGCATAAAGATAGGTCGGAACGGACGAGGAAAAGAGCGACATATAGGCGCCCAGATTGGCAATGGTTTTCACCCGCAGGCCGGTGATGCGGTTGTCTGCATCCAGCGCCAGTTCCGCTTCCGACACATGGTCCCGGCCATGGGCATCGGTCAGGAACGCCTCGGTGCGGTCAGACACCCACTTGACCGGACGGCCCACGCGTTTGGAGGCCCAGAGGCAGACCATTTCTTCCGGATAGATATAGATTTTCGAGCCGAAGCCGCCGCCCACATCCGGGGCGATCACTCTCAGCTTGTGCTCGGGGGCGACATTATAAAAGGCGGACAGCACAAGGCGCGCCACATGGGGGTTCTGGGACGTAGTGTAGAGTGTGTGGTGCTCTTCTGCATCATTGTAGCTTGCCAGCGCTGCGCGGGGTTCCATCGGGTTGGGGACCAGACGGTTGTTGCGGATTTCCATGCGCGTGATATGGGCGGCACTGTCAAACGCCGCATTGGCCGCTGCTTCGTCACCAATCTCCCAATCATAGATCAGGTTGCCTTCGGCTTCCGGATGCAACTGCGGCGCTCCGGGCTCCAATGCAGCCAGCGCATCGACCACGGACGGCAGCTCTTCATACTCGACAGTCACCTGATCCGCCGCATCCCGGGCCTGCGCCTGGGTGTCCGCAACCACAACGGCAACCGCTTGGCCAACATGGCGCACGATTTCCGGTTCCAGCGCGCGCCAGCCGCCCATCTTCATCGGCGTGCCGTCCTTGGAATGGATCATCCAGCCACAGATCAGATTGCCGATCCCGTCGCCGACCAGCTGATCCCCAGTCAGGACCGCGTCCACGCCGGGCATGGCTAGCGCTGCGCTTGGGTCAATGCCCTTTACCTTCGCATGGGCGTGGGGCGAGCGAACGAAGGCGGCATAGCCCATGCCCGGAAGCACCATGTCGTCCGTATATTGCCCCTTGCCGGTGATAAAGCGCTTGTCCTCCTTGCGCAGCGCCCGTGCGCCAATGCCCTCAACTGCCATAGTCTCTCTCCCAAAACCCTGTCCATGCGCTCGGCTGCCGGACGCTCCTCCGTCCCGTTGCAGCCCGGCCAAACGGACCGGCTCAATTTCTTGAAAAACCGCGGCCTTTTCCCTTGCGCCGCGATTGCGCGTTCACCCTGGCCGGGATCAGAACTTCAAAACTCATCAAGCCCTGCTCCAGCCACCCAACACCCGCCTATTCGGCGGCCTGAGCCACGCCGGCCATCTGGTCGGAGGCAGCTTTGATCGCTTTCACGATGTTGTGGTAGCCGGTGCAGCGGCAGATATTGCCTTCCAGCTCATCGCGGATGGTGGCTTCATCGAGATTTCCAGGCCCATGCCGGTTGATCATGTCGATGGCAGACATAATCATGCCCGGCGTGCAAAAGCCGCATTGAAGGCCATGATATTCGCGGAACGCGGCCTGAACAGGATGCAGATTGTCCGCCGAGCCGACCCCTTCAAGGGTAACGACATCACAACCTTCCGCCTGGCCGGCCAGCATGGTGCAGGATTTCACAGCCTTGCCGTCCACATGAACAACACAGGCGCCGCATTGCGAGGTGTCACAGCCCACATGGGTCCCTGTCAATCCGCGCGCATCGCGGATGAAGGAGACCAGAAGCGTCCGGTCCTCAACGTCAGCCGAAACCGACTTTCCGTTCAAAACCATCGATATTTTCGACATAAATTTCTCTCCCTCATATATGTCGTAGAGTCAGCGTGTCTCCCGGCGTTCCCCGTGTTTTCGACAGCGCTTATTCCGCAGTGTCACTCCTATCAAATCAAATTGGTGCCGAACTGGTCAACTTGCCAGTGCAAGAGCCAGGATCAGCACACCCAGCAAAGCCAAGCCCCAGACCATGGGCCCGCCAAAAGCGTTACGGCCGGCAGCCACTTCAAGGTTTTCCTCTGCCTTGTGCAAGGTCTCTTCCACCGCGTGCTCGGCGTCTTCAAGCGCATGAATCACTTCGGCAGGGGCGTCTTCAATGGCGATCCGCTTGGCTTCCTCGGCAAGCCCAGGGTCAAGCCCCTCGCCAACCGGGGCAGTGCTCGAGGCGGTTGCCGCTGAAGATGTTTGTACGGGGGCGTCCTCCCCGGCGGGCTGCTGGCCCTGCGACACCAGATCGGTAAACTTTCCGAAGAAATCTTCCGCCATTTTCTTGGCGGTAGAATCGATCAAGCGGCTGCCAAGCTGCGCCAGTTTACCACCGACCTGTGCCTTTGCGTCATAGGTCAGGACGGTCTCATCCCCGTCTTCGGTGAGCTGCACATTGGCAGAGCCCTTGGCAAACCCGGCAACCCCGCCCTTGCCTTCTCCCGATATGGTGTAACTTTCCGGCGGCGTGATGTTTTCCAGGGTAACGGCACCTTTGAACTTCGCCTTGACCGGTCCGATTTTTGTCGTGACCTGCGCCGTCATCTCCGTATCGGAGGTCTTTTCCAGACTGTCACAGCCCGGAATACAGGCAGCAAGCACCTCCGGATCGTTGAGAGCGTCCCAGACAACCTCTCTCCTGGCTGGAATCCGGTGGGAGCCATTCATCTCCATCTTGCTCTCCCTCACATGATTTTTCGTCGTTTTTTAAAAGATATCGCGAGCGCCCCAGACCCAGGATCGCACCTCGAGACGCGCAATTTTCGTTATCTGAGCCTGCTTCGGCACAAATTTCAATCGCTTATGTCCTGAGAATGTAAGAAAACCTGATCAGGCAATCCCCGGCCTGCAAGGACCAAGAAAAACCGAAGGAAAACGGCGCAAGCGAAAGTCGAACCGGACCTGATCAGCTATCCGCCTCGTTTGTTTCGGCAATTGCGTGAATAAAATTACCAAGTTCCGCCGTCGCGAGCGGCTTGGCATAAAAATACCCCTGCAGAAAATCACATTGCAGTGACTGCATGATCTTCTTCTGTTCAGATGTTTCCACCCCTTCCGCCGTCACGCTGAGACCAAGCGCCTGGGCTACCGCCATAATAGACTTCACCACTGCCAGCGCATCCGTGTCTGTTTCCATGTTCATCGTGAAACTGCGGTCGATCTTGATGCCGTCCACGGGCAGCTTGCGCAGATAGCTGAAAGACGAATAACCGGTCCCAAAATCATCGATGACAACCTTGGCGCCCTTGTTACGAAGCCAGCTCAACAGGGAGATCGTCACCTGGTCATTGCTCAGGAACAGGCCTTCGGTCACCTCGAACACAAGCCGGTCCAGGGACAGGTTTGCAGCCGTGGCCGCGTTTTCAATGTCCTTGTAGATGCGGTTTTCCTGCACCTGCATAGGAGATAGATTGACATTCAGCCGCACGTCATCAGACAGCCCTCCCACCTGGCTGAACTGGGAAAAGGCATGCTTGAACATCCAGGCGCCGATTTCCGTGATCAATCCGCTGGCTTCCGCTGCCTCAATCATGCGTGCTGTGTTCAGGAAGCTGCCTGATGGCGTGCGGAAGCGCATCAGTGCCTCAAAGGAGGCAATGCTCTCGTCACGCGCCTGCATGATCGGCTGATAGTTCAGCGAAAACTCCGTACGGTTGCCCGAGCCGGTCAGGAGCGAGGCCAGCCGCAAGCGTTCCAGAGCCGCCTCTTGCATAAGCGGATGGAATACGGCGTGATTGGTCAAACGCTTCTGGCGCACATCATTCAATGCAATCGAGGCATAGCGGACCGCTTCCTCGGCATCCAGGTTCCTGGCATCGGCGACCGTAAAGCCGAGCCGCAGCCGCAAAGTGATCTGGTTGTCACCAAGGCTGATCGGCTCCTGGAAGGCCTCCTCGACCCGCGCAACCACATCCTGAATCCGGTTCTCTTCGCCGCCTTTCAGCAGGATCAGGAATTCATCGATTTCCTTGCGTGCAATCGTCAAGGCTTCGGGGAAGGTCTGGGACAACCTGTGCCCGGTGCGTTTGAGAACCGCCCCGGCCTTTTCATCGCCAATTCCGTCGGCAATGATCCGGAACCGCTGGATATCCGTGTGTACAACAAGCAGCGTGCCATGCTTGTCTGCATTGCGCTGATAGGTCTCCAGAAAGCCGGAAAACGTCGACAAGCCTGTGACCCGATCCACGTAGGCCAGATTGCGAATATGTTCCAGAAGGCCGGTCTTCTCGTACCCAAGCGCAGCATTGGAGATGAAGAGCTGGACGACTTCAGAGCCAACCAGATCATCCAACTCTGCTTCGGTGAGAGCGACGTAAAACGCCCCGGCCATACCATTTCGCGTCAATAACGGCATGGCGATCCCGTAAAGCGACGGGCAGGATTGGTGGCTTTCGATGCAATCCACAATCGTCGTGCGCACATGGTCTTCCCCGACCACCCCGAGCGGCAGGTCGACCTTGTCTTCAAACTCGCCGCTGGCCGCCAGAACCCGGACGGTTGACAGATCCGCGCTGCCCACATCGGGCAATGCTTCCAAACCGCAGATCATCGCATCAAGCGGTTTTCCGACAAGCTCTTCAAAGTGCTTGAGCGCCGTATCGGCAAATTCGCTCAAGCCATTCTTTTCGACGATCGAAGACAGATGCGCGTTAAGCTGCTTCAGTTTCTGCCGGTTCGCCTCCAGCGACATCACCAGCGTGTAACCGCGCAGGGAGGTGATGATTGTGGTAATCAGCTTGGTCCGGGACAGCTCCGCCTTTTCAGCATAGCCGTCTATGTCGAACTTCATGATCACATCAGTCTGCGGTGCATAGCCGGGCTGACCGGTGCGCAGGATCAGACGGGTAAACTTGTTGCCAAGTTCAGAGCGGATCCAACGGACAAGCCCGAGACCCGCCGTATCGCTTTCCATGACCACGTCAATCAGAGCAACCGCAATATCGTCATGGGTCTTGAGCATATCCCGCGCTTCCTGTGCGGACAGCGCGTGCAGCAGCTCAAAGGGACGTTCCTCGAATTCATAGCCGGCGACGGCAATCTTAGTCACGTCATGAACGTCCGGATCGTCATCCACGACAAGGATTTTCCATGGCGCCTTTGTCGTTTTGGTCACCTCAGGCTCAGAGGGGACAAGAAAGTCCATGACCATCAGTGAATACTCCTTGCGGTCGATCTCCCCGAAGGAGCTTTGACAGGCAACTCAATTGTGAATTCCGTCCCTGCACCTACTCTGGAAGAAACGGCAATCGTGCCGCTCAATGCTTCCGTGACAAGCTGATAACAGATCGCCATGCCGAGGCCCGACCCGCCTTTGCCGAATTTCGTAGTGAAGAAGGGTTCAAACACCTTTTTCAAATTCTTCTCCGGAATACCAACACCAAAGTCCTTGCAGACAAAAACGATCTTGTCCCCCTCTTCCCCGTCGTCATTGCCCGGAGCACCTCTGACAATTTTCGAACTGATCCTGATGGTGCCTTCGTTCCGGCCTTCATAAGCATGTTTCATGGCGTTTTCGACCAGATTTGACACCAACTGACTGACCGCCCCGGGATAACTCTCGATGATTCTGTCTGCCGCCAAATCCAATTCTACGTTAAATGAGGTTTTCTTCAGAGTCGGCTGTAATGTCGCAAGCGTCTCCCGGATGATATGGTCGAAGTTAAACTGGCGCATTTTTTCGCTCTGACGGTCAACGGCAACCTGCCGGAAATTGCCCACAAGCTCACGAGCGCGCCCAAGTGTCTTTTCAATAATCCCTGCCGTATCGGAAATACGCTGGACCTCCCGTTCCAGCCTGTCCTTGCTCAGGCTCTGCTGGTCAAGCTCCCGCGTCAGGCTGTCAGTTGAATCCTTGATGGTCGTTGCCGCCATCAACGCATTGCCCAAAGGCGTGTTGAGCTCATGGGAGACCCCCGCCACGAGTGCGCCCAGCGCCGCAAGATTGTCCGCTTGGATCAGCTCTTCCTGCACCAGCTTCAATTGCTCGGTCCGGTGGGTCACCAGTTCTTCCAGATTGGTCTGGTATTCCTGGATCTTTTTCAGATCGAGATGCCGCCGGTAAACCATGGATTGCAGGCTTTCGGCCAGAATACCAATCTCGTCGGCCCGGTCTGGCATCAGCCGCGCACTGGGCGGCGCCTCGATCAGGCGCGGCGTCGACAGATATTCGACAATGGCCGATAGCGGCTGACCGATCAAACGGCGGAACACGGCCCGGATAACAACGGCCAAGAGCATCAGATAAACGATGATCGCTGCAACCGTATAGCCAACAGTTGAGACGATCTCATTCGATATCGTGTTGCGGTCGATCAGAATGAAAACCTGCCCGATGGCATCCTTGTGCAGGATCGTGCTGGGGGAATTCAGCGTGTAGCTCAGAGCCTCCTTGCGGCGCGGGCCTTCGACCTCCTCACCGAAGTTCCCGGTATCCGGAGTTTCCACCCAGACTCTCTCAACCACTTCAAGACTTTCCAGGCCACGGATAAGCTGCAAAGTGGCATCTGCATTGACCGTCCAGATCGCCCGTTCAAACGGGCGTTCAGTCGCCTGAAAGAAAGCTTCGGTCACGCGAATGGCCCTGGCGTGGGAGGCATCCCAGGTGATTTTCGTCAAAATCCCAATGAAAACAACGCCAAGCACCGCAAACAGGCCAAGCGTATAAAGAATGAACGTACGCGACAGGCTGACCCGGCCCATCTCTTTGGGAGTATATGGCAACGACGCACTGCCGCTCACGCTCAAGGCACCCACCCCAAATTCCGAGGAGATCAGTCTCCTCATTGTTCTCACCTGCACCGGCGTCACATGCCGCCCCCGGGAAACCTTTGCTCAAGGTTTCAAACAGCAATTCCGGTGTTTCTAAAGTCATGATATCGGCACCGTTCTACCGGCGGCCAACCTTAGTTTCGGATTTTGCTTAGGGTTTCTAAATTTTCCATAAAAATCAATTGTAAATTAAATCATCGACAATGCAATTTTTCCTTCCATTTTCTTAAGATAAACGCAACCTCCATCAAAACAGAAGCGTTTTTGTCACAGCGCTTTTGGCATCCAGCAAACCATCAATCACGTCAAAATGGTGCTTGCCCGTTTCTTCCCTGTAGCGCGTGCCTGGCCAGGCTTCGGCCAACAGCTTTGACTGGCGCAAAAACTCCGGCCGCTCATCTGCACCCACCCAGGCTGTGACTGGGCAAGTGCCGAGCCGGGTCTGCAGCGCGGCGCTTTCCAGAACAGCGTCTTTTTCGCTCAGGCCAAAGGAGTCATTCATGCTTGTATGTCTCAAGGGTCTCAGATCGTGCAGGCCGCTGATGGACACAACCGCCGCAATCCGCTCCAGAACCGGCTGGGTCAATGGGGTATCCTCACATAGCATTCGGGTCACCAGGTGCCCGCCCGCGGAATGACCGGCAAGACGAACCGGCCCCTTCACCTGTCCGGCGGCTTTAAGGATCGCAGCGCCGACCTGCTCCCGGATCTCTGACAGTGAAACGGCAGGAGAAAGATCATAACTGGGAAGACACACGGCCCAGTCCTGCGACAGAGGGCCGGCGGCCAAATGCGACCAGAAGCTCTTGTCAAATTTCAGCCAGTAGCCGCCATGGACAAAAACAACCAGCCCCTGCGCTGTACCACTCTTTGGAAAAAACAGGTCAAACCGGTGGCGCTGCCCGTCCCCATAGGCAACATTTAGTCGCTTGCCCTCCCAGCCCTTCCGGAAAGCCTCCGCCTTCTCCGCCCAGCGCAGAGGATACTGTTCAGCACCGGGGATATAGGAGCCGTTCGCATAAGCATCATCCCAGTCGGCGCGCGTTCTTTCACTCATCTTGGAAACCTGAAAAGAAGGAAATTTGAAAGCCCGGCCAACATACACAAATTACCGGCTCATGAAATGGCAAAGCCTGTGCGCTCCTGTGCATGCGCGGCCCCGGTCTGACGCATGACCTCCCAAAAGGGCCAGCGCGAACCTTTCAAAGGCCGGTTTTCCAACAGGATCACATTCTTCTGTTTTAAAAGACCTCTTCTGTTTCGATTGCCGGAGCCTTGCTCTAATCTGCGCGCAAGAGAAAACATCCGCAGGGGCCAATGTGAAGTTGTCTCGTCAGCCCCTCCGAACGGGAGGCAATTCACACATGATGCAACGCTGTTCTGCGCGCGTGCCCAATCTTGCGCATTTTCTGACCCGAAACGCTGCCAGATTCCCAGACCGTCCGGCCCTTGTCTGGGAGGGGAAGACCTGGAACTGGGCAGACCTTGACCGGCGCGTTTCAGCCCTTTGCTGCGCCCTGGAGACCGAGTACGGCCTTGCCAAGGGGGACCGCCTTCTGGTTCAGGCGGAGAACTCCAACCAGATGGTGGAAGTCATGCTGGCCGCGTTCCGGCTTGGAGCGGTCTGGGTCCCCTGCAATTTCCGTCAGGCCCCGGGGGAAACCGCCTATGCCAGCCAGAAGGCAGAAGCGGATGTCTTCATCTTCGATGCCCGCTTTGAAGCACAAGCCAACGCTGTCTCCGCTGAAAGGCCTCAGCTCAAGGGCTCTCTTTCCATAGGACCAGGCGCCCCCGCCCCGTCCTATGAATCCCTGATCGACCGCTATTTGGGACAAACAGCCGGAAATACAGCCGTTGAGCATGATGATCCGTGCTGGCTGTTTTTCACATCTGGGTCAACCGGCCGTCCAAAAGCTGTCGTGCTGACACACGGCCAGATCGGATTTGTCACGGTCAATTATCTCGCAGATCTTCTGCCCGGCACAACCGAGCAGGACGCATCCCTTGTTATCGCACCGCTCTCCCACGGAGCGGGCCTGCAGCTGATCGCCCAGCTCCCGGCAGCCTCTTCCCATGTCCTGATGCCGCGCGGCGGGTTCACCCCGGCGGCGGCTTTCGAGCTCATCGGGAAACACCGGATCAGCAATCTCTTCACGGTTCCGACCATTGTCAAACGGCTGGTGGAAGACCCGGCTGCCGATGACTTCGACCATTCCAGCCTGCGCCATGTCATCTATGCGGGCGCCCCCATGTACCGGGAAGACCAGAAAAAGGCACTTGCCAGGCTGGGGCCGGTGCTTGTGCAATATTACGGCCTAGGCGAAGTGACCGGCAACATCACTGTTCTGCGCCCTCAGGACCATTTCGCCGAAGATGGTCCGTCTAGCCGCATCGGCACCTGCGGCACCGAACGCACCGGCATCGAAATCAGCATTCAGGACGAGGCGGGAAACCATCTTGGCCCAGGCGAAACCGGAGAGGTCTGCGTGATAGGCGCCGCCGTCTGTTCCGGCTATCTGGACGATGAGGCCGCCAATGCAAAATCCTTCCGCAATGGCTGGTTCCGCACCGGCGACCTCGGCCATATGGACGAGCAGCGCTACCTCTACCTGACCGGGCGGGCCTCGGACATGTATATTTCCGGCGGCTCGAATGTCTATCCGAAGGAGATCGAGGAAATTCTTCTCACCCATCCGGCGATCTCGGAAGTGGCCATTCTCGGAATTCCCGATCCGCATTGGGGAGAGACCGGCCTTGCCGTCTGTGTGGCGCAGACCGGGCAGCAGGTTCAAGATGCGGAGCTGACAGAGTTTCTGACCGGCAAGATCTCCCGATACAAGATGCCCGCGCGCTATCTCTTTGTGGATGCGATGCCGACCAGCGCCTATGGCAAAGTCACGAAGAAACTGGTTCGGGACGTCCTGACCAGCCGGGGCCTGATATGAGACGGCCAGCACCGTCAGCCCTTGCCGATATCCGCCATCCGGGCCCTGCCGCGGCCGACAGGCGCCCCTTTGCGCTCTGCGACGCCATTCCGATAGCGGTTCCCGTGCCCGCCGGCACACCGCTCCTGACCAATCTTGGCGCGTGGGCTGCTGCGTCCGGCTTTTCCTCCGCCGTTCTGGATCTGTCCGGCCTCCCCCTCTCGGCCTTCGACTACGTCATGCCCGACCGGGCCATCGACGACCGGCACGCCGCCTGGTACAGCGACACCCACCACTCCGCCGCTGCTGTCCTTGAGGAGGCTGTCGCCATCCTGGGTTGGAAGGACGGGAGCTGGTTCGCCCATATTCACGGCTTCTGGCAGGACGGGAACAAGCAACGCCTCGGCCACCTGCTGCCCCACACGCTGACGGCCACGCAGGACATCACAGTCTCCGGCTGGGGCCTCAGGGGCGCGCGGTTCGAGGCGGAGCTGGACCCGGAAACCGAATTCACGCTGTTCCGGACCAGGACAGAGGACAGCGCCTCCCCGCGGCCAACGCATAATGCACTGATCACGACCCTCGCCCCGTTTGAGGACCTGTCCACCAGCATCGAAAGCCTGGCAGCCACACTTGGCCCTGGCCCCTATTGCGTTTACGGCCTCGGCAGCCTTGCCGGAGCCCGGTTCACCGACAGCGCGCCCATGACAGGCCTGATTTCCGAAATCCTGTTGCGCCCGGGAGCTGGAGCGGAAAAAGGAACACCGCCCGCTGTCCCGGTCCGCTGCGCGGACCTGACCGGTGCTCTCTTTGAGGGTATACTTGTCCCCGGCGGCGCGCCGACGCTGGTAACGTGCGAGCTGCTGATCGTCAGGGAGAACGGATGACCCCGACTTGAAACGCCGGTTTCCAAAGCGCACAAGTGTACGCACCGGACTTAAATGGCACGGGCCGAATTTCATCGGCACCAGAAAGTCTTGTCCGGGAAAACGCGGGATTTCGCGGTTCTAATTTTCAGGAGCAGCTGGTTTTCAATCCGGACTTCTATAAAACGTAGAAATAGGGAAAAGACGTTGAAGCATGGAAACCTTGCGGGGCATTTCCAAAGCAAGACAGTCCTTCTGGATTATTCGTTCCGTGGCATGCGTAGCATACGGTTTTCAAGACTGTATCCGGGTCGTTGTCAGTGTCATCTTTAAAAATTTTCGAATAAGTTTGTCCGTTGTTCGGACAACCAAGTTTTAGGAAGTCTGGGCAGCTTCGTGCAGGTGTATGCGGCTACACAACATCTATTGCAATCAGACAACACAACAGCACCCCATGACCAAATCTCTGCGCCGCCGACGCAGACTATTCTGTAGTGAAGAATTGAGCCAGCGGAGCAAAACGGGGCCAATTGCCCGATGAATGCAAAAGTTCCCGATTTTCAGTCCGGAGCACCATTCATCGTACGGTTGAGTTTTGTCATGCCGCCCAGCCAGCAATCAATACGGCCAAAAGTGCAACTGCCAGTGCCGTTTTACTCTGACAGATCCACAAGTGGCCCGGCAGAACAGTAAGAGAACATTTACGCTTGCGGAACACAATGAGAACAGGTAATGTGTTCTTGATTTGTACCAGAACCTTCTCATGGTCAAGGAATGCCGATATGCTGACGCGCAAGCAGTATGAACTGCTCATGTTCATTCATGAAAGACTGAAAGAAACCGGTGTTCCGCCGTCCTTTGATGAAATGAAGGACGCTCTCGACCTCAGGTCGAAGTCCGGTATTCACCGGCTGATCACGGCTCTGGAAGAACGCGGCTTCATCCGCCGCCTGCCGAACCGGGCCCGCGCCATGGAAGTGGTCCGGCTGCCGGATTCCATTGCACCGGGCCTCGGCGCCCCCCGCCAGCGTGGCAGCTTTTCCCCCGAAGTCATCGAAGGGTCTCTTGGCAAGGCGGAACCGGCTCGCCCTGCACCGGAGCCTGAAGTGGCGGGAACGGAGATTCCGGTCATGGGGCGCATTGCCGCCGGGGTGCCGATCGAAGCGATCCAGACCCACAGCCATTCCATCACAGTGCCGCCGGAACTTCTCGGCAAGGGCGAACATTATGCTCTGGAAGTGCGCGGCGATTCCATGATCGAGGCCGGTATTCTGGACGGCGACACCGTGCTGATCCGCCGTACGGAAAGCGCCGATAGCGGCGATATCGTGGTAGCGCTGGTGGATGATGAAGAGGCCACCTTGAAGCGGCTGCGCAAGAAAGGCGCCTCAATTGCCCTGGAAGCTGCCAATCCCGCTTACGAAACCCGCATTTTCGGCCCCGGCCGGGTGCGTGTTCAAGGACGGCTTGTCGCCCTCTTCCGCCAATATTGACCGTTTAGCCACCTCCCTGGCGCAGGCTGGTACGCGTCACCTCCCCCGCCCGGTTCCACGGACGGGGCTCCTTTTGAAGCGCAAACTGGATGTCCGTGACAGCCAGCACCCGTGTTTTCAGCGCATTGGGGGCAGATGCCTGATCCTCTCTTTCCCGTTTCCGGGTTCCCTGCCCTTCCGGCACAGCCTCTTCCATGGCCGGGGAAGCGGCGCGCGCCAGCCAGATCGAAACAGCACCGCGCGCATGGCGCAGGGATTTGTCAATCACAAGGGGAGCAGAACAGGATTTGGGCGCAATCAGATCGCTCACGATCAAATCAGCCCATCGGCAATCCATTTCAAATGCCTCAGGCCTCTTTGTGAGAGCCAGTTTGAGAGGCCTGTGCTCGAAGCCGTCAGGCACGTGCGCCCCGGCCACTTGATAAGCGCGTATCACGCAGCCGCCGGGATCACAGGCGATTTGAGGCGCTTTCATCCTGCGCGATTTAATTTCGCCCTCTGGAACTCCCTCCGTCTGAAACCAGATATCACCAGCAAAACTGTCCCGGCGGGCAAACCAGCGCAAATCCCCAATCCGGTCCCGGGCTGCGAGCTTGTTTCCGGAAGCGGCAATCTGGATGTCCGGCGGCCGGCTGACCTGCACAAGCACCAGGCCAAGGATCAGGGGCCCAAAGGCCAGGCTGCGCCACCGGCCCGGCAGCAGCAGCACGCCGAACAGGGCAGCTGAAAAAGCCAGCATCTCCGGCAGACCAATCCGGCCAATGGCGCCTGCAGCTCCACTAAGATCAGACACGAAGCCCGCCACATCAAGAAGCAACCTGACACCAAAGGCCATAAGGCTGAGGGGCACAGAGGCCAAGCCAAACGGCATCAGAACAAGCGACAGAACCCCCATGGGCATGACCAGCAAGGTGAAGATCGGCATGCCGAGCACGTTTCCCAGAAGCCCCAGGGGGGCTATGCGCCCAAAATGATGGGCGGCAATGATCCCGGTTGCCAGTCCGGCCACCAGCGCTGTGACAGCCAGCCCCAACGACCAGCGCAGGGTAGACCGGGCAAGCTGCAGCAAAGGCCTGCCCCCATTGTGGGTCTGGCGAATCAGCGGATCCGGTCGGTTCCGCCAGAGCTCGTAAACCGCCACGAGGCAGATCACCGCGGCAAAGGACATTTGAAAACCTGGAAAAAGCAGCCTCTCAGGCGCCAGACCCAGCAGGAAAAGCGCAGCCAGCGCGACACTGCGCAAGGTTAGCCCCCGGCGGCCGGTCAGAACGCCCAGAAAGACGAGACCGATCATCAAAAACGACCGCTGGGTAGCAATCGATGCCCCGGACAGAACCAGATAAAAGACCGCTGCCGCCAGCGCCAGCACTGCGGCGATCTTGTGAATTGGCCAGCGCAGGGCAACTGGCGGGAAAAGGGCCAGAAGAAAAAGCACCGCGCCATAGGTGCCACCAGCAAAGAGCGCCATATGCAATCCCGAAATTGCAAGAATATGGGCAAGCCCCGCCGCGCGAAGGTTCTCTTCCTGCGGATCCGAAATACCGCTCCTGTCGCCCACAAGCAGCGCCACAACAAGACCCGCCTCCGGCCTGCCCCCCAGGATTTTTGTGATCCTGTTTGCAAACCAGCTGCGCATCTCCCCGACAACGGCGGTTAGACGCAGCCCCGCAGGCAGGGATTGCGCCTCCAGAACCTCCGGCACGCCAAAACTGAACCCGGTAGCCCCGATCTGCGAAAAATAGGCCCGGAGGGAAAAGTCATATCCTCCCGGCACAACCGGCCCAGCCGGAGGAAACAGACGGGCTTTGAGACGGACCAAAGTTCCGGTTCGCGCCGGGCTCGCTGCCGGTATCCGGACCCTTACCTTTTTCGGAAAGACGACCGCCCCGGACGATTTGCCGTTGACAGACGTCACCTCAAGCACAACCCGCACTCCAGAGGCCCGCGTTTCACGGGAGACAACGGTCCCTGTGAGCGTCGCAATCATGGGTTCTCCAAGGCGCGGCGCTGCGACAAAGGCTGTCCGCACGGCTCCGCTGGTCGCACCGGCCAGAAAAGACACAAGCAGCACCATAATAGGCCCAAGCCCCCGTGTGCGTTGCATTTTGAATGCCGCAAGACACGCCAGGGCGAGGACACCCGCAAGCGCGGGCCAGAAGGGTTCTTGAGGCAGTCCCATATAGACCGCTATGCCGGCCGCGAAGGCAAAAGCGGTCCAGAGCAGCCCACGCTCCTGCCAATAAGAACCGGACTGGGCCGGCCGTTTCGCCGTAAAACGCGCGAGCCAAATCCACAGATCGGCACCGGGATCAGCTGCCTTGCCAGTGGCCGTCTCTTTCTGGCGCGCACCTGCAGCTACAGACGTATGAGCTTTCGGCGTCCCGGAAAGACTTTTGAGGTCTTCGTGCGGTGCGTTCTCGTCCGCCACTGCTCCGCTCCCCTTCAGCCTGGCTTCGAAAAACCGACAAGCCTATTTAGCCGCGCCAAAGCCTGTGATAAGACCGCGCCACACACGCAGTGCGCCCCGCGCGCTCACCTTATTGATGAGATTTTCAAAAAAAGCACCATGGCACAAGAGATCGTCACGCGCTTCGCACCGTCCCCGACCGGGTTCCTTCACATTGGGGGCGCCCGCACGGCCCTGTTCAACTGGCTGTTCGCCAAACATCATGGCGGCAAGATGCTGCTCCGGATCGAGGACACCGATCGGGCCCGCTCGACCCAGGAGGCCGTGGACGCTTTGGTCGATGGCCTCACCTGGCTTGGCCTTGACTGGGACGGCGACGCGATTTCCCAGTATTCGCGTGCCGGTCGCCACAAGGAAGCGGTGGAGCAGATGCTGGCTAATGGCACCGCCTACCGATGCTACTCGACCCCCGAAGAGGTCGAGGCGATGCGGGAAAAGGCCCGCGCTGAAGGCCGCCCGCCCCGCTATGACGGCACCTGGCGCGACCGGCCAGCCTCAGAAGCGCCGGACGGAATCGATCCGGTGATCCGCCTCAAGGCTCCCCAGGACGGCGAAACGGTCGTTGAGGATCTGGTGCAGGGCCGCGTGGTCATTCCGAACAAGGATCTCGACGATCTTGTGCTCATGCGCTCGGACGGAACCCCCACCTACATGTTGGCAGTTGTCGTGGATGACCATGACATGGGTATCACTCACATTATCCGCGGCGTCGATCATCTGACCAATGCGGCCCGTCAAACACTGATCTTTCAGGCCCTGGGCTGGACCGTACCCGCCATGGCCCATATTCCATTGATCCATGGCCCGGACGGGGCCAAGCTTTCAAAGCGCCATGGGGCCACAGGCGCCGAAGCCTACCGCGTCATGGGGTATCTGCCGCAGGCGATGCGCAACTACCTTGCGCGCCTCGGCTGGAGCCACGGGGATGAAGAAATCATGGCACTGGACGACATGATCCGCTGGTTCGGGATGGACGCTGTCGGCCAGTCCGCCGCCCGCTTTGATTTCAAGAAGCTGGAAAACCTGAACGGGCATTATATGCGCGCAACACCGGATACGGAGCTTCTGGACCATTGGAGGGTCTATCTCCAGCATGCTGAAGATGGCGCTGCCGTACTGGACTGGATGGCGCTGGAGGCCAACCGGGCCACCGCCCTTGCTGCGTTGCCCGGATTGAAAGAACGTGCCAAGACGCTGGTTGAATTGACAGAAAGCGCTTCTTATCTATGGCGGCAGAGGCCGCTGGAGACAGATGAAAAGGCTGACAAAATTCTCACCGATGACGCCCGCACCCTTTTGGGCGAGCTCGGCGCTGCGCTCAAGGACGTGTCTGACTGGACGGCCGAAGCCCTGGAATCAACCGTAAAAGCTTATGCGGAGCAAAAAGACCTTAAACTCGGGAAAGTTGCCCAGCCACTGCGCGCAGCCCTGACAGGCCGGGGCACGTCACCGGGAATCTATGACGTTCTGATTGCCCTCGGCCGGCAGGAATCGCTCGACCGGATCCAGGATCAGGCGGCCTAAGGCTTTCCGAAGCGAAAGCCTTTTCAACGCGGTGCCGCCTTCACACCTGGCGGCACGCGTAAAACTGGTCTTTGACCAAAGCGTTACACGGGCCTGCTTGCGGCACTGCGGCAAATGGGCTACGCAAGACGCGAATTTTCTAAAGAGCCGTCCGGCAGGATCCTGGCAAACGCGGTTTGCGGGACACACTCTGGAGGGCAAACCAGGATAAATGAAGGGGTTTCTGTATGGCCGACAACAACGCCAAGCTCAACGTCGGTGGCGCCGACCACGATTTCGACGTTTTTGACGGATCCATCGGACCGTCGGTCGTGAACATCTCGTCCTTGTACAAGGACACTGGCATGTTCACCTACGACCCGGGCTTTACCTCAACCGCATCTTGCGAATCCAAGATCACCTATATCGACGGCGACGAAGGCACCCTTCTTTACCGCGGATACCCGATCGAACAGCTTGCCGATCATGGCGACTTTCTGGAATCCTGCTACTTGCTGCTTTACGGCGAACTGCCGACCAAGGTCCAAAAGGACGATTTCGTTCAGCGTGTGACCTATCACACCATGATCCACGAGCAGATGAACCGGTTCTTCTCCGGGTTCCGCCGGGACGCGCACCCGATGGCCATCATGGTCGGAACCGTTGGCGCCCTGTCCGCGTTCTACCACGACTCCACAGACATCACCGACCCGCATCAGCGCATGGTGGCGTCCCTGCGCATGATCGCCAAGATGCCAACCATTGCAGCCATGGCCTATAAATATCATATCGGCCAGCCCTTCGTTTATCCGCGCAATGATCTCGGCTACGCCGCCAATTTCTTGCATATGTGTTTTGCGGTGCCGTGCGAGGAGTACAAGGTCAATCCGGTACTGGCCCGCGCCATGGACCGGATCTTCATCCTGCATGCGGACCATGAGCAGAACGCGTCAACCTCCACCGTGCGCCTTGCCGGCTCCTCCGGTGCCAACCCGTTTGCCTGTATCGCAGCCGGCATTGCCTGCCTGTGGGGACCGGCCCATGGCGGCGCCAACGAGGCGGCACTCAACATGCTGTCGGAGATCGGGTCCGTTGATCGCATCCCGGAATTTGTCGCCCGCGCCAAGGACAAGGACGATCCGTTCCGTCTGATGGGCTTCGGCCACCGGGTCTACAAAAACTATGACCCACGCGCGCGCATCATGCAGAAAACCACCCATGAGGTGTTGGGCGAGCTTGGTATCAAGGACGACCCTCTTCTGGACGTTGCCATCGAGCTGGAAAAAATCGCGCTCAACGATGAGTATTTCATCGAGAAAAAGCTCTACCCGAATATCGACTTCTATTCCGGTATCACATTGCGCGCGCTCGGCTTCCCGACAACGATGTTCACCGTACTGTTCGCTCTGGCCCGCACCGTCGGCTGGATCGCCCAGTGGAAGGAAATGGTGGAAGATCCGTCCCAGCGCATCGGCCGTCCGCGCCAGCTTTACACCGGGGCGACCAAGCGGGACTACACGCCGATCGATCAGCGCCGCTAATCTTTCAAACGAAAAGTTTTGAGAACAGTCTGACGCAAAATTCAAACGCCCTTCGGTGCTTCCGGAGGGCGTTTTGCCTTAAGGGAATGGAAAACACTTTCCAATCAGAGCTGCCGTAGACCGGAAGAGCACCTCCGAAAATACGCCACCAAACTTCGACCAGGATGAGGCTGAAAACAAAAGCAAGTCGAATACATCACGAATACGCAAAAACCCGCTCGAAGAGCAAAGTAAAAATTTGTTTCAATTTAAATAAAACAATATAATATCTAGATTCCATTCAACGGAAGCGACTATTTTCTGCACAAATTAACAGCAAAAACACAAAGTATACGGAATAATAACAAGTTAAATCCTATCCTCGTATCCGCATTTATGACGATTAGAAGTGATATAAACTTCACGAGGGCGATATGGCTTTTTGGAAATATGCAACGGACGTCAAATTCGGTATCAAGGTCGGAGGAGGATTTGCAACTATAGTGGCTCTGACCGGCATTGTCGGTGGTGTCGGTGCCTATGGTGTGATGACGTTGTCGGACCGGATGCAGGTCGCCAAACAATCGACCTCCGTGATCGCCCAGCTTCAAAGCCTTGCTGGCAAGCGGGAAGAGTTTCTCACGCTCCGGACGCCTGCCGCAGCCAAAGCAGCGCTGCAGGATCTCGACCGGCTTGACCTTGAGCTTGTGCAGCTTGAGGGTCAGCTGTCCTCCTCCGGATCGGACACGAGCAAGGTCAGGGACGCAGCAAAGGCTGTTGCGCATTTCCGTGACGCTTTTCAAAAAGTCGTTTCTCTTGCCCGGACCCAGACCGAAAAACGGGAGGAGCTGGAAAGCTCCTTGAAAGACCTGGAAAAGGTGGCCACCGCGATTCTGGCAAAAGCCAGTGACGCACGGCACAAGGTTAGTGACCGGGACGCGAAAGCCCGCAAGACAATTCTGTCCGCCAACAAGGCCGGAGAAGCCACATCAGACTACCTGGAAGAAGTGCTTCAATTACAGAACCAATTTGCCGATGCCAAGAACAACAAGGCGGAGCTAGCCAAGATAGAGGCAGGCCTGAAGGCGTTGCTGCCGGATGCAGTCAGCATGACCGCCACCTCTGTGGATGGAATTGATAAGGCCGATTTTGAAAAACTGCGCACCGATACAGAGGCGGCCATCGGCACAGTGACCAAGCTTATGGCCTCCAAAGACTATATCGAGATCTTTGATCTGACCGATGCTGCCAAACTGCAACTCAGCGATCTGGTGAAAAGCCTCAAGAAAATCGGCACAAAGCTCTCAGTGGCGATCCAGACTGTCAACAAACAGGCAGATGACATCAACCGCCACTTCTATGTGGCTGATGACGTCGCAAACACGGTTATGCGCCTTGAAACCAATGCCAACGCGGTCAAGGCGTCCGCCTTCCACTTCATCATCTCACCGGACAGGCATGCGCAGCAAGTTGTCTCCAAAGGCCTGGCCGATCTGACCGGCCTGACAACACGGCTGGAAAAGAGCGCCAGCAGCTTTCCAGACATTGCCAAGAAAGTATCGGACATACAGAGCTCTCTGTCAGTGTTCGGAACCGCATTCCGGGGCTTGGCGCAAAACAGATTCGAACTCATGTCAGAGATTTCAGACATGAAAGCCCTGGCCGCAACGGTCAGCACACGGATTTCCGGTATCTCCAAAGAACAAAATGAAACAGCCCAGACCAGCAGCAAAAACGCGCTCAGCATCATCATTGTAGCGCTTCTGGCGGCGGTCAGTGCCGGGGCCGGACTTGCCTTTGCTCTCAATTACGCGGTGAACCGCCCGCTCCGCCGGACGACACAGACCATGTCTCATCTGGCGCAAGGCAACACCGATATCGAGATCACTGGAACGGACCGCGGCGATGAGATCGGTGACATGAACCGCACCTTGCAGGTCTTCCTGGACAATGCCCGCGACCGGCTGCGCCTTCAGGCTGAAACCGAACAGGATCAGCATATGCGCTCAGAACGGGCCCAGAAGACCGAACAGCTTGTCACGGAGTTCCGCAGGACCGTTTCGAGGGTTCTGGGCACGGTCGGTGAGACCGCCACCACTCTTGACAGCACGGCCCGGGACCTGAGCACGATTGCGACGGAGAATTCCAGCCTGGCCGACACAACATTCGGCATTACCGATGAAGCCACCCAGAACGTGCAGACGGTCGCAAGCGCGGCGGAAGAACTGGCAACTTCCATTGGAGAGATCGCCCGTCAGGTCAGTCTGACAACCCAGGTTGTCGGCCGGGCGACCAAAGGCACTCATGTGACCAATGACAAGGTCAAGAGCCTGTCCAGCGCCGCCACCAAGATCGGTGAAGTGGTCACTCTCATCCAGGCAATTGCCGAACAGACCAACCTGCTGGCCTTGAACGCCACCATCGAAGCGGCCCGGGCGGGCGAATCCGGCAAAGGATTTGCGGTCGTGGCTGCAGAGGTCAAGGAACTTGCCACCCAGACCTCCAAAGCGACCGAGGACATTAGCTCGCAGATTTCCGAAATCCAGCAGGCCACCAATGATGCCGTCTCCGCCATTCAGGACATCACGGACACGATGGAAGAGGTGAACAAATATACTGCCAACATCGCCTCGGCGGTGGAACAGCAAGGCACGGCCACAAAAGAGATTTCCGTAAATGTGCAACGGGCAGCGGAGCGGACCGGGTCTGTGAAGGCCAATATGTCCAACCTCTCCGAGGCTGTCTCCCAGACCAGCCAGTCGGCCAATCTGGTCCTGACCTCCTCAACGGAACTGTCTCAAAAGACCGAAGACCTCAATCAGGAGGTTGCCCGTTTCCTGACCAATGTGGCCCAGGCCTGAGACAGCTGTACCAGCCTCAACTGAATGAGCGTGGCATCAGGGCAGCAAAAGAGAAATCCGATAGAATGCGGATTTGCTCCAAGATTCCCGGCTCCCTATCAAACCGGATGGTGGTTCTGAAACCAGGGAGACCGGGAGCATTCAGGCCGGTGTGGCGGTTTTGCCCGAAAGGGCGTTGAGGACAACCTCCGCTGCCGCCTCGCTCTGGCTATGACCGCCGGGAAGCCGCATCAGACCCTCCAGTTCGGCAAGGTCTACCAGCTGCTCCTCCCGAGCTTCGCCCGGTGACAAGAGTGCTTTCAAATGCCTGGCCAGAACGTCTGGGCGGACTTCCTCATCCAGAAACTCGGGAATCGCCTTTTTGCCGAGGATGATATTCGGCAGAACAAAGGACTCCACGCTGGAAAATCTGAACAGGCGATTGAGTTCTTTCAGGCGTCGGAAGAACCAGTCCACCTTGTAAGCGACCACCATGGGAACCCCGGACAGGGCGAGTTCCAGAGAGACGGTTCCAGACGCTGCCAAGGCGGCGTGAGCCCGTCGGAACGCCAGTTGCTTGGCATCCAGCCCGGTCACGATCTCAGGCACATATGGCCAGACAGAGACCTCCTTGCGGATCCGCTCTTCCAGGTGACTGACGGCTGGCAGCAGCACGGTCAATTCGGGCATATCAGCCTTCACGCGGGCCACCGTTTCGCCGAAAACAGAAAGCAGCCGGTCAACCTCGCTGCTGCGGCTTCCTGGCAGAACGACCAGCACCGGCGCGCCATCTCCAAGGGATGTGCGTTCGCCGCCAAAAGGCCGCAGATCCTCCAGCTTCTCACTCAGGGGATGACCAACATAGTGGGTCCGCGGTCCGCCCAGGCTCCGGTGCACCTCCGGTTCAAAGGGCAGAAGAGCCAGCAAGTCATCAACATAGGCACTCATTTTCCGCGCGCGCCCGGACCGCCAAGCCCAGACCGACGGAGAAACATAGCCGACAATCGGGACATGCGGAGCCCGTTTGCGCACCCGGCGGGCAACATTGTGGGTGAAGTCCGGGCTGTCGATGATCACCAAAACATCCGGATCCGCAGCAACAACGGCATCGACCGTCTGGTAGACACGCCGGACAATCAGCGGCAGCCGCTTCAGCACCGCGCTGATGCCCATGACGGACACATCAGACATGTCAAAGAAACTGGTCAATCCAAGCCCGGTCATCCTTTCGCCGCCAACGCCGCAATAGCGCACCCCAGCGCCGAGCCTGCCATTCAAAGCTTTCATGAGTTCGGAGCCGAGCTGGTCGCCGGACTCCTCCCCGGCAACCAGGCAAATCGAAGGCATCTGTCCGGTCATTGGTCCGGACCGAGCGCAAGCGTGTCCTGATCAATGCCGATCAGATAAAGCCCTGCAGCATTCGCCTTTTGAAGCGTTTCTTCCTTTTCGGCGATCAGCGCTCCTTGTGCTTCAACGGCAATCCCGGCCAGGCCAGCAGCAACCGCAAGCTCGATCGTGCGCGGACCGACTGTTGGCAGATCGACCCGCAGATCCTGATTGGGTTTGGCCGTTTTGACGAGCACCCCGGCCTTGCCTTTGGAGCGGACCCGGCCGCTGCGTTTCAGCTCCGCGCAACGCTCCAGCATCGCATCTGTGCCTTCGGCCCCTTCCAGCGCGATCACGCGCCCGCCCACAGCGACAGCGGCCTGCCCAATATCAAGTTCCCCAAGCTTCTCCGTGGCTTTCAGAGCCAGTTCCAGATCGCGCCAGTCGGTCTTTTTCGGCTGCACCTTGCCAAGGACACCGCTTGCCGCCAGCAAGTGGGGTGCAACATCCCTGATCCCCACAACCTTGTACCCCTCGACTTCGAACAAACGGATGACCTTGGTCAGCAGGCTGTCATCCCCGCCTGCCAGTGCCCGCAAAATGGTCGGCAGCCGCTTCAAGGTGCCAAAGTCACCGAAAATCGACGTAAAGTCCGGACGCGCCGACACGCCGCCGATCAACAGAACCTGGTCGCAATCAGATGCGCTCAAGAACCTGTAGAGACGCCCGATCTCGCCCCAACCAAGCTCCGCACTGGCCCTTTTGCGGGTCAGCTCATCCGCTTCGCCCTTGATGGCAACAATGCGAAAGTCCCGTCCCGTCTCCAAAAGCGCATCGGCGATTTGTCCGGGCAAGCTGCCATTGCCAGCGATCAACGCCAGGCGCCCCCCGGCTCCGCCTTCCGGCTTCCTCATGGCTTAGTCTTCGCTGCGCGGCGTGCAGAAACGGCGGTCGTCCTTGGCCAAAATGAAATCGGTCACTGTCTTGACCAGCGGCTGATCGGCGCTGTCACCGGCAACAGCTTCCGCCCGGCTGCGCAAGGTACCCTCTTCGCTGTCAAACAAGGCCCGGTAGGCCGCTCGCAGGGCATGAATTTGATCCCGGGGCACACCTTTTCGCTTCAGCCCGACGAGATTAAGCCCGGCGAGACGCGCTCTGTCTCCGATCACCGACCCATAGGGAATAACGTCGAATTCCACACCGGTCATGCCGCCGACAATAGCGCCGGTGCCAATCCGGGACCATTGGCGCACCGCGCTGAGGCCGCCCAGAATGACAAAATCGTCCAGCTCCACATGGCCGGCAAGCGTCGCATTGTTGGCCAGAATGGCATGATTACCCACCTGGCAGTCATGCCCCACATGCGAGCCCATCATGAACAGGCAGTTGTCCCCGACGCGGGTCAGGCCGCCCCCGCCTTCAGTGCCCGGATTCATGGTGACATGTTCGCGGATCTGGTTGTCCGCACCGATTTCAAGACGCGTTTCCTCTCCGCCGAATTTCAGGTCCTGCGGCTTGTGGCCAATGCTGGCAAATGGAAAGATATGGGTCCGCGCCCCCACCCGCGTGTGACCAGCCACCGCAACATGAGCCTCGAGCGTGACCCCTTCCGCCAGTTCCACATTGGAGCCAACGATGGAATAAGGGCCAATCCGCACCCCGTCTCCGATGACAGCCCCGTCTTCCACAATCGCCGTTGCATGGATGTCAGTCATGTGTCCTCACGCATCTATCAGCATGGCGCTGACTTCCGCTTCCGCAACCTTGGTTCCGTCCACCATGGCAACTGCATCGAATTTCCAGATGTTTGAACGCTGCTTGATCTTCTTCACATGGAAATGAACCTGATCGCCCGGCTCGACAGGTTTGCGGAACTTGGCCTTGTCGATAGTCATGAAATAGACAAGCTGCGGCGGCGCGTCATCCCCGCGCGCGTGAACACACAGCGCTCCGGCGGTCTGGGCCATAGCTTCAATCAGCAAAACGCCGGGAAACACCGGCCGTTCTGGAAAATGGCCGGTGAAATGCGGCTCGTTGATGGTGACGTTCTTGATGCCAATACAGCTGTCATCGCCGTCCATTTCGATGATCTTGTCGATCAAAAGAAAAGGATAGCGGTGCGGCAGAAGCTTCATGATTTTCATGATATCTGCGCTGGCAAGAGTCTTTTTTTCTGCGTCTTCCATGTAGTGCCCCTTGGCGGATTAACTCCGTTGTGTTTTTAGCGATGGGTTCCCTTTACGAGCCGCTGCCGCGTTCTGCAAGTTTTCTTAACGCAGCCACTTCCCGGAACCATTGTTTCACGGGCTTTGCCGGTGTGCCCCCATACCGCCCCCCAGGTGCCAGATCGTCATTGACCACGCTGACTGCTGCAACCTGCGCGCCCATGCCAATGGTGACATGTCCCCGCACGCCGCTCTGTCCGCCGATGGCAACAAAATCTTCCAGCGTACAACTGCCTGAAAGCCCAACCTGAGAGACCAGAACACAGTGGCGCCCAACCACCACGTTATGGCCAATCTGCACCTGGTTGTCGATTTTGGTGCCCTCACCGATCACCGTATCCCGGTTCGCCCCCCGGTCAATGGTTGTGTTGGCGCCGATTTCCACGTCATCCTGAATCACGACACGGCCAATTTGCGGAACTTTCAAATGCCCTTGAGGTCCCATGGCATAGCCGAACCCGTCCTGTCCGCAGCACACACCCGGATGCAGGAAAACCCGATTGCCCAAAACACTATGCTGCACGGTGCAATTTGCACCAATCACACAATCCCGGCCGATCCGGACACCGCGCCCGATGACCGCATTGGCCCGGATCACCGTGCCGGCCCCGATCTCGGCCTTCGCGCCGATCACCGCACCCGGCTCAACCCTCACGCCGTCTTCCAGACGCGCTGCCGGGTCGACATGGGCCCGCTCTGAGATGTCAGCGCCCGCCACATCCCGGGGCACCATCGCCTCCGGATAAAGCTTTGCAAGGATCTTTGCCCAGGACCGGTAGGCATCTGCACAGACCAGCACCGCAACCCCTTCGGGCACCTTGTCCTTGTGGCGAGTATTGACCAGACAGGCCGCCGCCTCGGTGGTTTCCAGCTGTTTGAGATAGGCCGTGTTGTCAAAAAAGACCAGCGCGCCTGGTCCGGCATCTTCCAAAGGCGCCACCTTTGACAATTCAAGCGACGCCTCCCCCCGGTAGATTTCCGCTTCAGCCCACTCTGCGAGCGTCTGAAGGGAGACAGGGGCAGGACGTTGGAAGAACGTGGGCTCGGACATATCGAATCCTGATTACAAGACAACAAAAAGGCCGCCGAAAGGATCCGGCGGCCGTTTTCTAACCTATCAGACCGCGCTTTAGAAGCGGGTCCCCCCGCTCAAGCGGAAGATCTGCGTCTTGTCTGAGTCTTCCTTGACGACCGGGTACGCGAAGTCGGCGCGCAGCGGGCCAAAGGGCGAGTTCCACCGGATCCCGGCGCCAACAGAGGCTCTGATCGACAGATCATCGGAGTCGATCTTGCCACCATTGCTTTCAACCAGATTGACCAAATCGCTGTCCGCATCCCACAGGGACCCGGCATCGGCAAAGACGGCGCCGCTCAGGCCGAATTCCTTCGGAATGACCGGGAACGGGAACGTGCCTTCTGCAGTGGCGGCGAAGTAGAAGCGGCCACCGATAGCATCCTCGGTCGAAGCGTCCCGCGGACCAATCCCCTGGTTTTCGAAACCGCGGACCAGATTGCCGCCCAGCATGAACTGCTCGGATACCCGCAGGCGTTCGTCGCCAAGGGCCATGATGTTTCCGCCGCGCACCCGCAGGCTTCCGACAACACCATAGTCAGCCAGAAGCTCCTTGTAGGCACGGGCCTGAACTTCGGTTTTGACATAGTAGCTGTCGCCACCGAGACCCGCGAATTGCTGACCGAAAGAGGCAAAGATGCCATCGGTCGGATCCACGTTGCGGTCCAGCGTGTTGTAGCGCAGGTCATAGCCAACCAAAGAGGTCAGATAGGTACCGAGGGAGTCACACACCGCGAGGGACAGATCCGAGGTGTTACAGTTATTGATGTCCGTGGACTCGCTGTCCGGATCGGAGTTCTTCTCCTGGAAGATGTTGTAGAACAGCCGGAGCGTGATCTCTTCTTCCCGGAGCGGCAAAGTGAAGCCGAAGCCGCCACCCGTCTTTTCCTGATCGAAGGACCGGTAGTCGTTGGCATCATCCACCTTCCGGTACAGATCGACATCAAAGGCAACCCGGCGGCCCATGAAGAACGGCTCTACAAAGCGGAACTCGTAGGACTGGGTATCCGTTCCACCGCCGACAGAAAGCTTCACGAACTGGCCGCGGCCAAGGAAGTTCTTCTCTGTGACCGAGACATCGCCGATCACCCCATCCACGGTCGAGTAGCCGACACCGAAGGAGATTTCGCCAGTCGGCTTTTCTTCGACCCGCACATTAACAATCACGCGGTCCTGCGAGCTGCCCTGCTGGGTCGTGATCGAAACTTTCTCGAAGAAACCAAGATTGTTCAACCGACGCTCGGCCTTGTCGATCAGCGCCCGGTTGAACGCATCGCCTTCAACGATATCGAATTCACGGCGGATGACATATTCCCGGGTTCGGTCGTTGCCGATCACATTGATCCGCTCGATATAGGCACGCGGGCCTTCTTCGACATAGTAGATCAGGGAAATCGTATTGTCGTCATAGTTGCGCGCGCCGCGCGGGCGGACCCGGGCAAAGGCGTAGCCTTCTTCGGAGACACGCAGAGTCATGTCTTCAACGGTCTGCTCAATCCGCAGGGAATTGAAGGTCTGGCCGCTGCGCGTGCGGAGGAGTTTGCGCAGGTCCTCCGGATCAACTTCGGGAATGGTTGAGACCACTTCCACATCGCCAATTTCGTATTTTTCACCTTCATCAACCGTGAAGGTGACATAAAAGATGTTCTGCTCGCGGTCCAGATCAGCGCTCACGGAGACGATCCGGAAATCCGCATAGCCCTTCTTGTTGTAATACTGGCGCAGCAGTTCCTCGTCCGCGGACAGGCGGTCCGGGTCATAGGTATCCGTGCTGCGCAGGAAGCTGAGCAGGCCGCTTTCACGGGTCCGGATCACGTCCCGCAGGCGGCCGTCACTGAAGGCCTTATTGCCGATGAAGCTGATGCGCTCCACACCAGTCTTGGCGCCTTCATTGATTTCAAAAACGAGATCAACCCGGTTCTGGCCACGGTCAATGATCTGAGGCTCAACGGATGCGCCGAAGCGGCCGGAGCGGCGATAGGCTTCCAGAATATTCTGAACGTCAGCCTGAACCTTTGCACGGGACAAAGTCGAACGCGGCTGGGACCGGACAGCAGTTCCAAGCGCGTCATCCTTGATCTTCTTGTTGCCTTCAAAAGACACGCGATTGATGATCGGATTTTCCGATACTGTCACGATGATCGTGCTGCCGCGCGGGGTGATGTCAACAGTGGAAAACAGGCCTGTTGCATAGAGCGCTTTGAGCGATTCATCGACATCGAAGGCGGAGTAGGACCGCCCCGGAACGATGGTCATGTAGCTGATGACGGTTTCATCCTCGATGCGGGTATTTCCCTGCACCTGAATGGACCTGGCTACTGCAGCCTCAGCGGACCTTGCAAAGGACCATTCCCCATGAGACGCAGGCAAAACCGACCCGATCGAAAGCACGGCCACCGCCAACAACACGGCCCGTGTAAGTTTCTGCAATCGCTGCATATTCGCGCTATGCCTTTTTTTTAAATACGCAATCTGAGAACCCACGATCACCCCGGCAGATTCTCAGAACCGACGAACGTTGTATAGGTTTTTGCTGATAACGCAACTGCCCTTGGCGGCCGAAATCGATTTAGCCTGAGGACGTTGCGTCAATGTCACGGCCATCAGGAATCACTCGACACATGTCGCAGGATATCCTTCCAGGTAACAAAGACCATCAGCATAAGTACCAAGCCCAATCCGATGCGGAATCCGACATCCTGAACGCGCTCGCTAAGCGGTTTGCCGCGCAGGGCCTCCGCCGCGAAATACACCAGATGCCCGCCATCCAGAACCGGAACTGGAGCGAGATTGATAAGGCCGATACTGACAGACAGCACGGCCGCGAGTGAAATCAGGGGAATCAGGCCCTGCTCGGCCACCTTGCCGGAAATTTCCGCGACCCGGATCGGACCGCCAAGCTGGTCCGCCGATTGCCGGAGGGTAATCACCCCCCAGATATAGCTGACCGTGCCTTCCATGATCCGGTAGGTTTCCCGAGTGCCCTCTGCAACAGCCTCAAGCGGCCCGTATTTGATGCGTACGATATTGTCGGGATCAGCCCGCCCGCGCAGGCCGATATCCCCTGCCATCTGCCGCTCGCCGAGGAAAACTTCTTTTTCCTTGGCATCCGGGGTCACGGTTAACGTGACCAGCTTGCCATCCCGCTCGACTTCAAACACAAGCGGGACATTGGCGCTCATCAGAACCACCTGGCGCAGGTCACCAAACGTGTGGATGGCACGGCCGTCGATTTCCTTCACAATATCCCCGGCCACAATCCCGCCCCGTTCGGCAGCTCCGCCCGGGAACACCTCGTCCACAACCGGAACAAGCCCCTGCTTGCCAGCCGAGACGAAAAGCGTCGCGAAAATCACGATGGCGAGAAGGAAGTTGGCGATTGGGCCCGCAGCCACAATTGCCGCACGCTGCCAGACAGGTTTGGCAATGAAAGCGGTTTTGCGCTCTTCCGGGCTCATCTTTTCGATCAGCTCGCGGTTCGGCACGCTGGCCGCATTTTCATCCCCGGCAAACTTCACATAGCCACCCAAGGGAATCATGCAGAGCTTCCAGCGGGTGCCCTTCCTGTCGTTCCAGCCGAAGATCTCCTTGCCGAATCCGACGGCAAACGCATCCACTTTCACGCTGCACCAGCGTGCAACGGCAAAATGACCAAGCTCATGGAAAAAAACGACGATTGTCAGAACAAACAGGAACGGGACAATTGTTCCGACAACGAGGGAATAAGCAAAACCAAGAAATTCCATGAACGGATCCGACCTGACACATTTTTGAGCACTATCTCAGCACTCTATTAACAGGAGAATTACGGCGCGTTAATGATGGGTGCAATTTTTACAGCGGCATCCCTGTCATCAAGACTGCGACTGGATCCATTCTACTGTCTTTTGGCGGGCTTCAACATCCAGAGCGAGCACGTCGTCAACACTTTTTGACGGACCGAGCACTCCTGAGGCGGATAATTGTTCCAAAACCGTTTCGATTGCCCTTGGAATATCGAGAAAGCCGATTTTCTGCGCCAAAAACGCATCGATAGCGACCTCGTCGGCCGCATTCAGCGCGGCCGGAGCTCCACCGCCCGCTTGCAAGGCCTCAAGCGCCAGCCGGAGTGCGGGAAAGCGCACCGGGTCCGGGGCCTCAAAGGTCAGGGAACCGAGCTCCGCAAGGTTGAGCCGCGTCACCGGAACCTCCATGCGCCTTGGAAAGGCGAGGCAATGGGCGATCGGTGTGCGCATGTCCGGGCTGCCAAGCTGAGCCAGAAGCGAACCGTCCTTATATTGAACCAGCCCATGCACCGCAGATTGCGGATGCACCAACACCTCCAGCTGATCATGGGCCACGGGAAACAGATGCGCCGCCTCGATCACCTCAAGGCCCTTATTCATCATTGAGGCGCTGTCGATGGTGATGCGGGCCCCCATCTCCCAATTGGGGTGTTTCAGGGCCTGGCGCGGCGTTACCCCGGCCATCTGTTCCAGCGAGAAGGTGCGGAACGGTCCGCCCGACGCAGTAAGGATGACCTTTTCGACAAGATCGGCCTTGTCCGTTTCAAGGACCTGGAAAATCGCATTATGCTCACTGTCCACAGGCAGCATCTCAGCGCCGGTTTCCCGGATCCGGGACATGAACAGATCACCGGCACAGACCAGGCATTCCTTGTTTGCAAGCGCAAGACGCCGCCCTTTGCGGATAGCCCGGAAGGTCGGCTCCAGTCCCGCAGACCCGACAATGGCGCCCACCACCAGATCCGTCTCCCGGTCGACCGCCTCCAGAACCGCAGCGGAGCCGGAAGACACCATAATCCCAGAGCCGGAGAGATGTCCGGCAAGCTCACCATGGTTCTCGGCACATGCGAGCACGGCCGAATCGGCTTTGAGCCGCAGGGCGGTCTTGGCAAGAGAAGCCGCATTCTGATTGGCAACCACCGCCACCACATCGAAGCGGCCAGGATTGCGCTCGATCAGATCCGCAAGGCTTTGGCCGATGGAACCGGTTGCCCCAAGCACCGTGATTTTCACCGGGGCGTCGCTGCCCGCTCCCCTCGCCTCAGCCGGCATACCCATGTCTCCAAATCACCTCAGCCCCAGGCCCGCAATCGGGTCCGCCAGGGACCCTCCGGCGGCCAGCCCCAGGAAAACGGCAAAGATCGCAGCGGCCACCAGCCCGTCGATCCTGTCCATGATGCCGCCATGCCCGGGAATCAAGCGGCTGGAATCCTTGACATCAAAGCGGCGCTTGATAGCCGATTCCAGCAAGTCCCCCGCCTGGGAGACGACGGACAGGACAACCGCGAGCCCTGCCCAGGCGAGAAGCGCCGTTCCGCCAAGCAGCATCACCAGCCCCGTGCCGAACAACACCGCGCACAGAAGGCCGCCCAGGGCCCCGGACCAGGTTTTCTTGGGTGATACGCTCTGCCACAGCTTCGGCCCGCCCAGGGCCCGTCCGGTAAAATAGGCAAAGATATCCGTTGCCCACACCACGAACAGCAGAAAGAAAGTGAAGATCAGGCCATTGCTGCCATTGCGCGCCGCCAGAAGGCCAAACAGGGCAAAGCCGCTATAGAGCAAGCCTTCAGCGCCCCAGCGCCCAACCCTGCCAAACCGCCCGAGAGCCAGGGTCAGCAATGCGCCCAGCAGCAGCACGGCCAGTCCTGCCCCCGGCCTGCCGAGACTGCCGAGAAGCGCAAGCACAACCAGGCTGATCAGGCTGATCAGAGTGCCGGCAAGCGCCTCCCGGCACCCGGTAATGGTGCGCCATTCCCATAAGAAAAGCGTCGCGGCCACCAGGATCAGCAACGCATAGGCAGTGCCGCCCCAATACGTGACCGCAAGCACCAGCGGTCCGAGAATTGCCGCCGAGATCAGGCGCAGCTTCAAGTCCGCCGTCTTCTTTTCGATTGGTCCGGTATCCGCCATCACAAGGGCGCCACGTCAGAGCGCCTTGGCATCAAGGCCGCCATATCGCCGCTGGCGATTGCTGTAGCACTGGAGCGCCTGTTCAAGCGCCGTTTCATCAAAATCCGGCCAGTTCAGGTCGCAAAAATAGAATTCCGAATAGGCTGCCTGCCACAAAAGAAAGTTGGACAGGCGCAATTCGCCGCTGGTGCGAACAATCAGATCCGGATCCGGCAGACCACCCGTGTCAAGCGAACGGGTGATCATCTCTTCGCTGATCTCTTCCACCCGCATTTCCGCGTCCTGCACCCGCTGCGCGAGATGCTGAACGGCCCGCACGATTTCCGAGCGCGAGCCATAGTTGAAGGCCACCACCAGATCCAGGCCCGTATTGTCCCGGGTCAGCTCTTCAGCTTCTTCCAGCAGTTTTAGGATGCCCGGCTCCAGATCGGCGCGGCCTCCAATGATCCTGATCCGGACATTGGCCTCATGAAGCTCGCTCAGGTCCCGTTGCACGAACCGCCGCAAAAGCCCCATGAGAAAGGAGACTTCCGTTGCCGGCCGGCTCCAGTTCTCCGAGGAAAAACTATAGATCGTAACGATCTTGACCCCGAGCTTGCCGGCATGGCGGATGGTCCGCCGCAACGCCTCCAGTCCCTGCCGGTGCCCTTCGGTACGCGGCAGCCCCCGGGCGGTCGCCCACCGGCCATTGCCGTCCATGATGAAAGCAACGTGGTGCGGCGGCTTGGAGAAGGTTTCATCCCCGGCAGGTGAGTGCGGATTCGGGCTGACGCTCATCGGCTTCCCCACGTCTCGGATCCGAGGCCCCTAGACCTGCGAAATTTCCTGTTCTTTCTTCTCCAGCATGCTGTCCACTTCATTGATCATCTGATCGGTCAGTTTCTGGACCTCATCGGAGGCGACACGGCTGTCATCCTGGGAAATTTCGCCGTCTTTTTCTGCCTTTTTGGCGTCATCCATGCCATCACGGCGCACATGGCGGATAGCCACCTTGGCCTGTTCGGCGTATTTGTGGGCCACCTTTATCAGTTCCTGGCGGCGTTCCTGGTTGAGTTCGGGGATCGGCAAGCGCAGAAGCTGTCCATCCACAACCGGGTTGAGCCCAAGGCTTGATTCGCGGATCGCCTTTTCGACGGCAGCCACCATGCCCTTGTCCCACACCTGCACCGCCACCATACGCGGCTCCGGCACGGACACAGTGGCAACCTGGTTGATCGGCATGGCCTGGCCATAGGCATCCACGGAGATCGGATCAAGCATGGAAGCAGAGGCGCGGCCGGTACGAAGTCCGGCGAAATCGGTTTTCAGCACCGACAGGGCTCCCTGCATCCGGCGCTTCAAATCATCCAAATCGACACCTTCAACCGACATCTTGACCTCACTTTTGTTTTGTAATTGGCAAAATAGAGTCCCAGCGCGCGCCAACATGGCACAAACGCGCTGAAACACAAGAGCTTGACGGACGATCAGTCTTTAAAAGTTTCAGTCGCCCACGACTGTATAAGTACCTGTTTCCTGCAGGACACTTACCAGGGCTCCAGGGGTGTGAATGGAAAAGACGATCACCGGGATCGAGTTGTCCCGCGCGAGCGCAATCGCGGTCGTATCCATGACCTTCAAGTTGCGCGTGATAACCTCTTCATAGCCGAGCGTTTCATAGCGCTCCGCGTCCGGGTTCTCTTTCGGATCTTCCGAATAGACACCGTCCACCTGCGTGCCCTTCAAGAAGGCATCGCACTTCATTTCAGCTGCGCGCAAGGCTGCGCCGCTGTCGGTGGTGAAGAAGGGATTGCCTGTGCCGCCGGCGAAGATGATGACGTCCCCGTCTTCCATGTAACGGTCGGCCACACGCTGGGAAAACGTCTCGCAGATCGAGGGCACCGCAACGGCGGAAAGCACCCGCGCATTCACTTTCAGCCGACGCAGCGCGTCAGCCAGGGTCAGGCTGTTCATGATAGTGGCCAGCATGCCCATATGGTCGCCAGTGACCCGGTTGCCGCCCTTGGCCGCAACCGCCACGCCACGGAAGATGTTACCGCCGCCGACAACCACGCCGACCTGGGCGCCAAGCGCCACCGCATCAGCGATTTCCTTGGCAATTCTTTGCACAATGGCCGGATCGATCCCGAATGCCTGTGACCCCATCAGGGCCTCACCGGAGAGTTTCAGGAGGATCCGTTTCCAACGCAAAGAATTCGACATGAGTTCACCCGTTTTAGAATTGTCTTTCTAAAAAAAAAGCGCCGGTCTTGCCGGCGCTTTTCCTTGAGCTTACTGCCCGGTGGCTGCCGCCACCTCTGCGGCAAAGTCCTGCTCCTCTTTCTCGATCCCCTCGCCCAAGGCGAAGCGGACAAAGCCGGAGAGTTTGACTTCAGTCCCCAATTCTTTCGAAAGCGCTTCGACAGCCTGTTCAACCGTTTGATCCGGATTGATCACAAAGGCCTGCTTAACGAGGGTAACTTCCTCGTAGAATTTGCGCAAACGGCCTTCCACCATTTTTTCAATGATGTTTTCCGGCTTGCCGGACTCGCGGGCCTGCTCGGAGAACACGGTCTTTTCGCGTTCCACAACAGCAGGGTCAAGCGCGTCCGTATTCAAGGCCAGCGGGCTGGTGGCCGCAACATGCATGGCGATCTGACGGCCAAGAGCATCGAGTTTGGCCGCATCGCCGGAGGATTCCAGCGCGACCAGAACGCCGATCTTGCCGAGATCGTCGGCCACCTTGCCATGAACATAGGTGGACACGACGCCAGCAGAGACAGACAACAGCGCAGAGCGGCGCAGGGTCATGTTCTCGCCAATGGTCGCAATCGCTTCGGTGATTGCATCAGCAACCGGCTTGCCGTCAAGATCAGCCGCAGCCAAAGCTTCAACGGACCCGTCGGTTGCCACGGCAACCTTGGCGACCTTGGCCACGAGCTCCTGGAACCCTTCGTTGCGGGCAACGAAGTCGGTCTCAGAGTTCAGCTCGATCACAGCCGCTTTGGTGCCGCCAGAAGCAACACCAACCAGGCCTTCTGCCGCAACGCGGCCAGCCTTTTTGGCGGCCTTTGCCAGGCCCTTGGTCCGCAGCCAGTCAACAGCCGCTTCCATGTCGCCGCCTGATTCATTCAGTGCGGTCTTGCAGTCCATCATGCCAGCGCCGGATTTCTCGCGGAGCTCTTTTACCATCGCAGCGGTAATGCTCATCGATTGCCTCGTGGATGGGGGTTTCAGATGAGACACGGTTTAGCCGATGGCTTTCCGCGCCTTTATGACGGGACCGCAACAAACTGCGGCCCGTCTTGCGAATTCAACAACAAACTGCCGCGTAAACCCGCGGCAGCCTTAGCTCAGGCTTCGGCAGCAACCGCTTCGGCTTCAACCGGAGCGTCTTCCGCCACCGGAGCAGCTTCTTCGGTTGTCTCAGCCAGGGCTTCTTCCACCGGAGCCTCTTCCGATTCGCCAATGTCCATGCCGGCAGCGCCCTGGGCGCGGGAAATACCGTCAATGGCAGCACGTGCGATCAGGTCGCAGTAGAGCGAAAGCGCACGGCCGGCATCGTCGTTGCCCGGCACCGGATAGGTGATGCCATCCGGATTGGAGTTGGAATCGAGGATCGCAGCCACCGGAATTCCCAGACGGCGTGCTTCCTGAATGGCAATGGCTTCCCGGTTGGTGTCGATCACGAAGATCAGGTCCGGGATACCGCCCATATCCTTGATACCGCCCAGGTTCCGCTCAAGCTTCTCACGCTCGCGGTCCATGAAGAGACGCTCTTTTTTCGTCAGGGCGTTGGCCGCATCCGAAGACAGGGTCTCTTCCAGCTTGCGCAGACGCTGAATGGACTGGGAAATGGTTTTCCAGTTGGTCAGCATGCCGCCGAGCCAGCGTGCGTTGACGAAATACTGAGCGGAGTTGCGGGCAGAAGACGCCACGGCTTCCTGAGCCTGACGCTTGGTGCCGACGATCAGAACGCGGCCACCGCCGGCAACCGTATCAGACACAGCTTTGAGCGCCTGATGAAGAAGCGGAACGGTCTGGGACAGGTCCATGATGTGAACATCGTTGCGTACACCAAAGATGTACTGACCCATGCGCGGGTTCCAACGGTGTTTCTGGTGACCAAAGTGAACGCCAGCCTCGAGCAGCTGACGCATGGTGAAATCGGGCAATGCCATGGCCCTTAATCTCCTGATTTTTCCGGTTTAACCTCCGCAAGAGGATGTGGGCCGGAGGATCACTCCTGTCGGCCACCGGATGGACCCCGATAAGCTCAGGTTCCGCCCCTTGCGTGTGGAATGGGCGCCTTATAGTGGGCAGAGAATTTTATTTCAAGACCCAAAACCCGGTTTTGTCGTCCGTTTTCAAGGACACAAGTGCTCCGGTGGTGGAGGAAAACTGCCAGATCTGCCGCGCAAGGGGCTGGCGCCAGCCGCACTGCCCGCATGCGGACGTGTCAAATCTGACAGACGACGCGCAGCACGAGGTCAAGAACGCCGGTCAAAGGCGGTTCCAAGTCTATTGGAAAGAGATGGATAAGACCAGCCAGGGTCAATCGAGCACATTGCCGCCCTGGCTGGAGCCGACGGACCAGTGATCGGGCTGCACGCGGACAAACACCTGCGACCGGTGCCGCTCGGCAACTTCCGCATTGTCGGCCGAATCTTCGGCGCTGCGCAGAGCCAGGGCAATCGAGCCCACCTGCTGGGCCTGAACCACGACTTCCGACTGAAACAGTGTCAGCTCGAGGGTTGCCGTGCGCTTTGGCGACAGGTTCTTCTGCTCCTGCTCTCCGGCCGTGGTGCTGTCGATTGCCAGGACGCGGATGTTCTCAAGAATGGTCTCGCTGGCGACCCCAACCCCTTCCACCTCCCGGGAAAGGATCAAATCCACCTTGTCACCTGGAAGAATGAATCCGCCTGCGGAGGTTTCCTGCTCAACCCGCACCGCAATTGCCCGTTTGCCCTTGGGCAGCATGGTGGCCATATAGCCCTTGTCCGACTGGATCAGACGCTCACTGCGGATCGGCTCGCCGGAATAGATCGGAGAGCGTGCAATGCTGCCCATAAAGTTGACCAACTCAACTCCGCCGCCTGCTTTCTTGGTCACCGCGCCGTTCGGAACCCCATTTTCCGGCCACTCGGCCCAAGTGACATCCTGATCGGTGAGCTTGCCGCCCAGGGGAATATCTCTTGAAGCCACCAGCACTTCGGCCTGCGGCTCGCGCACGATCTGAACCGGCGCAGGTGCGGCGGACGTTTCTTCAGACGCCATCACGAACCGGAAGGTCTCATACCCCGCCCCAAGGGAGACCAGAAGCACAAAAATTCGAGCAATCTTCGTCCACAATTTGCGTTTTCCCCAACACACATTCCTTGTCACGCTAACAATACAGGAGAACCCATGAAGACTTAAATACCGCAAACAACAAAACACGGTCACGATTAACAAATCGTCAAATTTTTACATTTGATCTGACCAAGATAATTTTAAAAATACAATTTTATTATATTTTTTTACATTCCTTAATTCTAAAATCGCATGTAAACTGGAACAGTAGACTGAAAACAGGAAATATCAAGATACAATAACAATTCAGAAAAATTCGGGAATGAACAGCCATTCGGCCGCGCTTACACGCCGCTCCTGGTTTCAGGCCATTTGCACATCGGTGACGCCAGGCACCGCTTTCAGCGCACCGCCAATCTCCGGCGACAGGCGGAACCGGCCGGGAAGCTTGACCTCAACCTCACGCGCCCCGTTTTCCAGAAGCACAATCACGGTCACATCCCCTTCCCCGCGCACCTGAAGATGCTTGGCAAGGCTCGCGATCGGGCGCTCATCGCGCACAAAGACCCGCATGCTTTTCTGAAGCCGGGCAGCCATCTGGTCGATGGGATCAACCTGCTCAATCCGCAGCGACGGCTCCTCGTCGCGCATATCCGCTCCGACCAGCACCACAACGGACCGGCCCGTTTGCAGCAAGTCCCGGAACTGTTCCAGCTTTTCCCGGAACAGCAGTGCCTCATATTGTCCCGTCGCATCGGACAGGCGGGCAATGCCCATGCGCGTACCCGTCTTGGTTTTGCGCTCCTGCATCGACACCACGGTTCCGGCCAGCCGGCCATGGGAGGCCCCGCGTTTCACCGCTTCGGCGAATTGGGTCCAGGGCTGCACCCGCATCTTTTCCAGAACACTGGCATATTCATCAATCGGGTGGGCGGAGAGATAGAAGCCGATGGCCGCGTGCTCGCGCTGCAGCTTCTCCTCATTGGTCCAGCCATGGACCTCGTCCAGCTGCAGCGGCTCTTCACTGTCGCTGCCGCCAAAGAGTTCGTCCTGGCCCAGTGTGCGGTTTTCCTCGGTGCGCTGCGCCAGCCCCATGATCCGGTCCAGCCCTTCAAAGACGCGGGCCCGGTTGGGCTCAAGTTCGTCAAAAGCTCCGGCGGCCACCAGGTTTTCCAAAGTCCGCTTGTTCAGCGCCCCGGGAGAAATACGGCGGGCGAAATCGCCCAGGCTCTTGAACGGCTCATTGCCGCGCACCTCAACAATATGCTCCACCGCCTGCTCGCCCACACCCTTGATGGCACCCATGGCGTAGAGGATCTTGCCATCCGCCACATCGAAATAGACCTGCCCACGGTTGATCGAGGGCGGCACGATCTCAATGCCCATGCGCCGGGCCTCCTGGCGGAAATCGCCGAGCTTATCCGTGTTGCCCAGATCGAGTGTCATGGACGCGGCCATGAATTCCACCGGGTGGTTCGCCTTCAGCCAGGCGGTGTGATAGGAAACCAGCGCATAGGCGGCCGCGTGGGACTTGTTGAAGCCATAGTTGGCAAATTTCGCCACGAGATCAAAAATCGTCCCGGCCTGGTTCTTGTTGATGCCCCGCTCCACCGCTCCATCCACGAAACGGGCCCGCTGAACTTCCATCTCTGCGGCAATCTTCTTGCCCATGGCGCGGCGCAGAAGGTCTGCTTCACCAAGGGAATAGCCGGACAGGACCTGCGCAATCTGCATCACCTGCTCCTGGTAGACGATGATGCCGTTGGTCTCCATCAGGATCGGCTCCAGCAGCGGATGCAGGCAGTCGGGATCCTGTTCGCCGTGTTTCACCGCGTTGTAGACGGGAATGTTTTCCATCGGGCCCGGACGGTAGAGCGCCACAAGCGCAATAATGTCCTCGAACCGGTCCGGTTTCATGCCCGCAATCGCCCGGCGCATGCCCTGACTTTCCAGCTGGAACACGCCGAAGGTTTCACCCCGCGCCAGAAGCTCGTAGGTTTTGAGATCGTCAATGGGCAAGGCTGCCACATCCACGCCGATCCCGCGCCGCTCGATCAGCTTGACCGCCGTGTCGATGACAGTGAGCGTCTTCAGGCCGAGAAAGTCAAACTTCACCAGACCCGCATCTTCCACCATCTTCATGTTGAACTGCGCCACCGGCATATCGGAGCGCGGGTCGCGGTAGAGCGGCACAAGCTGTTCCAGCGGCCGGTCGCCAATCACGACACCGGCCGCGTGGGTGGACGCATGCCGGTAGAGGCCTTCCAGCTTCTGCGCCATGGACAGCAGCCGCTCGACAATCTCCTCTTCCCTTGCCGCTTCGCGCAGGCGCGGCTCATCTTCCAGCGCCTGACCCAGCGTGACCGGATTGGCCGGGTTCGCCGGTACCAGCTTGCAGAGCCGGTCGACCTGGCCATAGGGCATTTGCAGCACCCGGCCCACATCGCGCAGCACAGCCCTGGCCTGCAGCGATCCGAAAGTGATGATCTGGGCCACTTGCTGGCGGCCATATTTCTCCTGAACGTACCGGATCACCTCTTCCCGGCGCGTCTGGCAGAAATCGATATCGAAATCCGGCATGGAGACGCGTTCCGGATTGAGGAAGCGCTCGAACAGGAGGGAAAAGCGCATCGGGTCGAGATCGGTAATCGTTAGAGACCAAGCCACCAGAGAGCCTGCCCCGGAGCCACGGCCCGGCCCGACCGGGATGTCGTTCGCCTTAGCCCATTTGATGAAGTCGGCAACAATCAGGAAGTATCCCGGGAATTTCATCCGCTCGATGATGCCGGTCTCGTAGTCCAGCCGTTCCCAATAGTCTTTTTCTTCCAGACCCGGCGCCAGCCCGTGGGCCTCAAGGCGCGCCTGCAGGCCTTCCCTTGCCTGGCGCTTGAGTTCTTCAGCCTCCGCCTGTTCCGCCTCCTCCGGATCCGCATCCGCCCCGGCAAAACGGGGCAGGATCGGAGCCCGGCGCAGGGGCCGGAAGCTGCAGCGCCGGGCAATCTCCACCGAAGAAGCCAGCGCCTCGGGAAGATCACAAAAGAGCGAACACATCTCTTGCCGGCTCTTGAAATAATGTTCCGGGGTCAGGCGGCGGCGGTCATCTTCAATCAGCACCCGGCCTTCGGAAATGCAGATCAGAGCGTCATGGGCCTCGTAATCCTCACGTTTTGGAAAAAACGCTTCATTGGTCGCCACCAGAGGCAGCCCAAGTTCATAGGCCAAAGCCAGGAATGCCTCTTCGGTGCGCCGCTCGCCCTCCATGCCATGGCGCTGAAGCTCTACATAACAGCGGCCGGGAAACCCGTCTGCCAAACGTCTCAGCCGCCCCCGGGCAAGATCCTTCTGCCCTGCCAGCAGGGCCGCCCCCACCGGCCCGAGATGGCCGCCGGTCAACAGGATCACATCTTCGGATTTCGACAGGAGATAGTCCGCAGACACATGCGGCTTCAGACCGGTTTCCGTATCTAGAAAGGCGCGGGATGTCAGTTCCATCAGGTTGCCATACCCGGCCTCGGTCATAGCAATCAGGACCACATCGGCCAGCGCCGGTTCGCCCCTGCGCCCGCTCTCCAGCCCATCGTCAAAGAAAACCGACATCTGGCAACCGGTGACCGGCTGAATGCCAGCCCCCCAGGCCTTGGCGGAAAATTCCTGCGCTCCGAACAAATTGTTGGTGTCGGCAATGGCGAGCGCAGGCTGACCATCCTCCTTGGCAAGATCCAGGAGTTTCTTGATGGGCAGCGCCCCTTCAAGGAGCGACAGCGCCGAGTGGACACGCAGATGGACAAAGCCCGGGCCGCCTTCCGAAAGCGCAGTGCCCGCCGGGACCACATCACTTGGCGCCCTGGAGGCTCCTTGGGAAACTGTGTCGATCGCCGTCATGGAGGGTACCGCCTGTTGAAGAATCAGCACTCCAGTGAAGCCTGTCTTGCCCGGCCTGTCGAGCCATCTGCCGACTTGTACCCGTTGTTCTTGGGAGCCTTTGCATCAAACGGCCCGGGGGAGCAATCGCGGATAAAGCGCGCCCCATGCCAGCACGTCAGACCCGGCCCGGCGCGCAGCGGCCATCAGCCCCAAGCCTCGCGCCATTTTTCAAATCAGCCGTCAGCCAACCGCCAGAAGAACATCGCCCCAAACGGTCAGCGTGGTGCAAAAACAAACCAAAGAAGCAAGGGCTGCAAAATCACGAGCGATATGGATCATGTCATCCTCCAACGGTCAACTCTTACGTTGAAAAGAAGCATGTTCTATTTTTGTTCGTATTGCAAGCACTTTTTGTTCCCCTTGCTTTAACCAAGATCAAGCGCTTCTTAAACATCTCGTATTTGCTTTGTTCTCTTTGGCTCCATCCTGAAAGACGCAGCGCCCGGACAGGAGCCCTGTCCGGGCCCAGCCCCGCCATGCCAGCCTCAGGCTTTCAGGGGTTTGACCAGTCCGTCTTCCAGGGTGATCGCCCTGTCCATGCGCGCGGCAAGTTCCAGATTGTGCGTGGCGAACAAGGTCGCAACCCCGGACGCCCGCACCAGCGCCGCGAGCGCATCAAACACATAACTTGCCGTATTCGGATCAAGATTGCCGGTCGGCTCATCCAGAAGCAGGATGCGCGGCGCATTGGCGACGGCCCGCGCAACAGCAACCCGTTGCTGCTCGCCACCCGATAATTCTGAGGGATGATGACTGCCGCGCTCGCCAAGGCGCATATAGGCTAAAAGCTCGTCCGCCCGCTCAGCGGCCACCTTGCGCGGCAATCCCCGGATCATCTGCGGCATCATGATGTTTTCCTGAGCGGTGAACTCCGGCAGCAGATGGTGGAACTGGTAGACAAAGCCGATGTCATTGCGCCGCAGAGCCGTGCGCTCATCATCGGTGAGCTCCGAGCAATTGACCGGCCCCAGAAACACATCGCCAGCGTCGGGACGCTCCAGCAGCCCGGCAATATGCAGCAAGGTGGACTTTCCGGTGCCGGACGGGGCAACAAGTGCAACCATCTCTCCGGCATCAATCCTTAAATTGGCCCCACTGAGAATATGGAGCTGGCGCTCCCCCTCATCAAAACAGCGGGTAATTCCGGAAAGTTCGAGCGCTGCGGGGGCAATTCCCGGCGCCCGGCGTGGGTCAACGGCCATGTTCATCTCCCGCCCTCACTCGTATCTGAGCGCTTCGACCGGATCGAGGCGGGCCGCCCGCCAGGCCGGATACAGAGTTGCAAGCAGTGACAGCACCAAAGCCATCACCAGCACGGTGATTGTCTCGCCGCTATCGATATCGGCCGGCAGTTTCGACAGGAAATAAAGCGTCGGATCGAAAAGCTGCGTAGACGTGAGCCAGGACACAAACTGGCGGATGCTCTCAATGTTGAGGCAGACGATCAACCCCAGAAAGAACCCAGCCAAGGTGCCGACACAGCCGATGCTGGCGCCGGTGATCAAAAAGATGCGCATGACCGCCCCCCGTGTCGCCCCCATGGTGCGCAAGATGGCAATGTCACGGCCCTTGTCCTTCACCAGCATGATCAGGCCGGCAATGATATTGAGGGCGGCCACCAGAACAATCAGCGTCAGGATGATGAACATCACATTGCGTTCCACCTCCAGGGCGGAAAAGAACGTGACATTGCGCTGGCGCCAGTCGGTTACGAAAGTGGGCCTGTTGGCCGCATCTTCGATTGCGTGGGTCATGACGCCGACATTGTCCGGGTCGCTCACATAGACCTCGATCCCGGTCGCCTTGTCGCCCATGTTGAAATAGGCCTGCGCTTCTTCCAGCGGCATGAACAGGAAGGTGCTGTCATATTCGCTCATGCCGATCTCGAAGATCGCCGAAACGGGATAGGCCTTGACCCGGGGGGTGACGCCCATGGGCGTAACGCTGCCGCGCGGGGAAATGATGGTGATGTTGTCGCCGACCGTCACCCCGAGCTGCTGGGCCATGCGGGCGCCGATAGCCACCCCCTGCCCCGCATCGAAATCATCAATCGATCCGGACTCAATGTTGCCGGCAATCAGCGGCACCCGCCGCAGGTCGCTCTCATAAACACCGCGCACCAGGGCACCGAGATTGCCCGCAGGACCCGAAACGAGCGCCTGACCTTCAATGAAGGGAATCGCCGCAACCACGTCCGGAACGGCTTCCAGCCGCCCGGCCACCGCGTCATAGTCGTTGAGGGGCTGATCGATGGGCTGGACCAGCATGTGGCCATTGATGCCGAGGATCTTGCCAAGGAGTTCGGAGCGGAACCCGTTCATCACCGCCATAACGATGATGAGTGTCGCCACTCCCAGCATGATTCCGGCGAAGGAAAAGCCCGCGATCACCGAGATAAAGGTCTCCCGGCGGCGCGAGCGCAGATAGCGGCTGGCGATCATCCATTCAAAGGCGGAAAAGGGGCGTGTGGGCGCGGCCGGTCCCCGGTCCTCGCCTGCGTCCACCGTGTCTGTTGCCGTCATTGTCAATCCACTTCAGCACTGCCCAAAACCGGATGCCCCAAAGGCACCCGAATCCCCGCCCCGAGGATCACCGCAGCTGATCAGTCCGTCAATGCTGCCGTGAGTTTGTTCAAGGTTGCCTCCGGGGTGAGCATTTCCTTTTCCCCAGTTGAACGGTCCTTGACTTCCAAAACACCATCTTTCAGCCCTCGGGGACCAGCGACCACCTGGAACGGCAACCCTATCAGATCCATGGTCGCGAACTTCGCCCCGGCCCGAGTATCCGTATCGTCGTACAGCACCTCGATACCGGCCGCTTCCAGCTTGGCATAAAGATCTTCGGAGGCAGCATCGGTCACTGCATCGCCCGGCTTGAGGTTGACCAGCCCGACATGGAACGGGGCAACCGATTTCGGCCAGATGATTCCATTTTCATCATGATTGGCTTCAATCAAGGCCCCAAGAAGGCGAGACACTCCAACCCCGTAGGACCCCATATGCACGGTCACCTCGGAGCCTTCCGCTGTTGCCACTTTCGCACCCATCGGCTCGGAATACTTGGTGCCGAAATAGAAAGTCTGGCCAACTTCGATGCCGCGCGCAACGATGCGCTTGTCTTCGGGAACCGCTGCCTCGAAAGCCGCCTTGTCGACCACATCTTCCGTGGCCGCATAGTGGGAGGTCCAGTCGTTGACGATCCCGCTCAGATCGCTCTGGAAATCAACATCTGCTCCCGGCGTTGCTTTGGTCAGATAATCCGAATGGCAATAGACTTCGCTCTCGCCGGTCTCCGCCAGAACGATGAATTCGTGGCTGAGGTCACCGCCAATCGGGCCAGTCTCGGCCCGCATGGGGATCGCCGTGAGCCCCATGCGCTGATAGGTCCGCAAATAGGCCACGAACATGCGGTTATACGATTCAATCGCCCGCTCCTTGTCCAGATCGAAGGAATAAGCATCCTTCATCAGGAATTCGCGGCCGCGCATGATTCCGAAGCGCGGACGCACTTCATCGCGGAATTTCCACTGGATGTGATAAAGGTTCAGCGGCAGATCCTTGTAGGAGCGCACATAGGACCGGAAAATGTCCGTGATCATTTCCTCATTTGTCGGCCCATACAGCATGTCGCGCTCGGACCGATCCGTGATGCGCAGCATTTCCTTGCCATAAGCGTCATAGCGCCCGCTTTCGCGCCACAGTTCGGCGGACTGAATGGTCGGCATCAACAGCTGGATCGCGCCAGCCCGAGCCTGCTCTTCTTCAACGATGCGTTCGATCTTGCGCAAAACCTTGAGCCCGAGCGGCAGCCAGGAATAGATACCAGCCGATTGCTGGCGGATCATGCCGGCGCGCAGCATGAGCCTGTGAGAGACGATCTCGGCCTCCTTGGGAGTCTCCTTCAAGATAGGCAGAAAGTATCGGGAAAGACGCATGAATTTACTCTCGGGTTGCGCATAGCCTTGTTTATTTATGCGCAGTCAAACCGCATGCGGCGCCCAAAAACAAGCCTTTTGCAAACACAACCGATTGTTTTCGGACTTTATGCAACGGCTGTGGCACGGACTGAAAGACACAAGCCCTCCCTGGCAGCCAGAGTATTCGTTGCACCGGTACATTTAAAAAATAAAAAAATTAATTCGCCACTCTTACTTAATCGCAACCTACAGTCTTCATGAGTGGTTAAAATATGCAGGCAAATTAGGCAGGCAAAAAAGTTAGGCTCTTTACGACAAACAGGTGACAAGTGAAATTTGTTCCGCTACGTTCCTATCCCATAACAAAAAGGTGCCACGGTAGAAATGCCATGTTACTCAAGAACATCGCGGTCTGAGTCTTGGGAGGATGGTCCCTCAGGCGCATCTTAGGATCAGCAGCCGCCCAGCCAGGTTGAAACATTAGCCGGCAAGGGAAAAGGGTCAATTTAGACGCGGAACTTTGAAAGGCAGGGCACACCCTGCCTTTTTCTTTGACTGCACGGTCAATCTGAAGCTCCCGAAAAGCTCTTTTCGACCCCTTTCAAGTCAAATTAAATCACAAGACTTTCAGACACCAGCACATCCCTTACGTAAGAAAACGCATCAAGAGCACGCAACCAAAACACTTACCCAAGGTTGATCTTCCTTTCGCATTTCGCATTTATAACGGCGCAAATAATACTGAATGCAGATTACAGGGAGGATTTATCGATGTTTCAGCTTACCCGGACCGCCTTTTGCGCGGCCACAATCACGCTCGCCGTGCCGGTTTTCTCTGGCTCCGCATTGGCCGGCCCCGTCGGTGGCACAGGCCTGGTCACCCCGGATGTCATTTTCGGCTCCGGCAATGCCAACGGATCTTTCACCGGGGTCCAACAAAACAACGTGGAGCTGGGCCTTCGCGGCAAGCAGCGCTACAACGCATCCGGTGTGCCGGAAAACACGTTCAACTATGACGGCGACCGCACCTACACGTTTTTGCCTGCGGACAGCAACGCCCCGGCCAACCGGTCGGCCTTCAATTTTGAATGGAGCATAAATGTTGATCTGTCAGGCCTTGCCAACCGGATGCTGAACGGTCTGACCTATATTCTGGAGATCGATCTGGATCCGACCGGCGCAACCCATTTTCTGTCCTTTGATCCAATCAACACACTTTACGCGGACCATGCGCTTGGCGACAATTCAACGGGCAATGGCGGCGGCACCGTGGCCGGTAGTCCGTCAACCTATGCCGCTGCTCTGCTGACCTCCAGCTCCGTTGCCCAGCAATCCTGGAATCTTGGCTTTTTCTTCCCCGGCGGGATCAACCCGCAAGCAGAAGGGCTCTACACCATCAATCTGAGCGCCATACTCTCGGGCAAGACTCTCGCTTCGACCTCTATCGACATTCAGTATGGTGCCGTACCGGTTCCTCTGCCTGCCGCCCTGCCGCTTCTGGCCGGGGGGCTCGGACTTCTCGGAGTTGCCAGCTGGCGCAGACAGCGCAAATCGGCCTGACCACTCTGACGGCTGTGCTGGGTTGAACGGAACGCGCTTATGCGGGCGCCTTGAAAGCGGTCTGCCTTTTGCGCAATCCTCTCCGCCGCCAGACGGCGAACGGCACATCCGGTGGCTGGTCATTTGCGATAGACAGCCCCGGAAAGAAAGGCGGCCCTACGGGGCCGCTTTTGCCCTCGGCCCCTCCACATTATCGCCAGTCTATTGCGTCTGGCTATAGGGAGTGTCGGGCGGAAAAAGAAAGGGAATATCGTCCAGACCGTAGCCGGCAGAGCGAAGGCCAAAAAAGATCGAGAACAGCACGGTCGTGACAAATGTCGTCAGAACCAGCACCTTCAGAAATCTTGGCTTTTCAGGCGCGCTTGGCTCGGACCCGGGCTGCACATTCCCCGCCTCCTCCTGGGTGCGATGCAGCCCGAAGGGCAGGATCGCAAACAGAATGATCCACCACATCATGAAATAGATGGCCAGGCTGAAGGCGACGGACATGGGATCAAGCCTCTTCCAGCTCGGTCAAGGTGCCGAGAAAATCCTTCGGATGCAGAAAGAGAACAGGCTTGCCATGGGCCCCGATCTTCGGCTCGCCATCCCCCAGGACCCGGGCGCCATCGGCCAGAAGCTTATCCCGGGCCGCCAGAATGTCCTCCACCTCATAACAGACGTGGTGAATGCCACCGGATGGATTCTTTTCCAGAAACTTGGCGATGGGGGAATTTTCCCCCAGCGGCTCCAGCAATTCGATCTTGGTGTTGGGCAGCGTGATGAACACCGTGCTCACCCCGTGGTCGGGCTGTTCTTCCCGGGCAGAAACGTCTGCGCCAAGCGTATCCCTGTACACTGCCGCCGCCGCTTCGATATCAGAAACGGCAATCGCAACATGATTGAGCCGGCCTATCATTTGAACTCCTCCACCAGGAAAAGCTGCCCTTCGGCAGCCTCCCGCAATTATAGTTGCGTCACCATGACCTTACAGAGCGTCTTTTTGCCCCACACGCTCAGGATCTCGGACCGGGCGGCCCTGCGCGCGGCTTCCCCGACCAGGGCCTTGTCCTTGCGCCGGGCCTTGGGAATACTGGTGACCGCCCCGGTCACAGCCTTGATGACAATATCCTCCATCGGCTCGCCTTCATCATCCGTATCCGGAAGCCCCATCAGCGTGACATCCGGGTCGGTCAAAAGCTCCCCGGCCCGGTTGACCACCAGCGCAACGACTGCCGCTCCGGCATAGGAAAGCTTGCGCCGCTCCTTCACACCGGTCACCTCCGGGTCGTCCAGAATATCGCCATCCTTGACCAGGATTCCAGACGGTGCCTCATCAATGATCCCGGCCGAGCCCGCGCTCAAACGGACGATGTCGCCGTTCTTGCCGCGCACCACTTCCGGAACGCCCAGCTGTTTTGCAAAGGCAGCGTGGGCCGAAAGATGCAACGGTTCCCCATGCACGGGAAGCACGACTTTCGGTGTGAGCAATTTGTATAATTGCTCCAGTTCGCCCCGGCGCGGGTGTCCGGACACATGCACCAGCGCATCCCGGTCCGTCACGATGTGCACGTCGCTACCGGCCAGATTGTTCAGAACCTCGCCCACCGCTTTTTCGTTGCCCGGAATCGTGCGCGAGGAAAAGATCACCATATCGCCCTTGGAAAGCGCGATGTTGCGATGGTCTCCGGCCGCAATCCGTGCCAGCGCGGCCCGGTTTTCCCCCTGGGAGCCGGTGCACAGCAGCACCGCCTTTTCCCGCGGCAGATAGCCAAACGCCTCTTCATCGTGAAACGGCGGCAGGCCGTCCAGATAACCTAGTTCACCGGCAACCTCTATCACCCGGTGCATGGACCGGCCGACAACAACCACATCCCGCTCATTGGCGGCTGCGGCTTCAGCGATCGCCCGGATACGGGCCACATTGGAGGCAAATGTGGTCACGGCGATCCGGTGTTTTGCTCCGGCCATGACCTTTTTCAGCTCTTCAGCCACATCGGCCTCGCTCGGGCTGACACCGTCCCGCACCGCATTGGTGCTGTCACAGACAAGCGCCATCACCCCTTCCCGGCCCAGTTCGGCAAGACGCTCCATGTCAATGGGACGGCCGACGCCCGGGGTCGGGTCGATCTTCCAGTCGCCAGTGTGCAGCACAAGGCCCGCCGGTGTGCGGATCGCAAGAGCACACGGCTCGGGGATGGAATGGGCCATAGCCACGAATTCCACCTCGAACGGACCAATCTGATGCCGTTCCCCCTGATTCACCACCGTTACAGGCACCTCTTCGGCGCCCGGCTCGCTCTCGGCTTTGGCCGCCAGCAGTCCGGCGGTGAACGCCGTCGCATAGACCGGCACCTTCAGGAACGGCCACAGGTGCAAGATACCGCCATAGTGATCCTCATGGGCATGCGTAATGACCATGCCCGCGATATTGTCGACCTCATCTTCCAGAAACTTGATATCCGGCAGCACCAGATCAATTCCCGGCAGCTCGGGGCCAGCAAAACTGACGCCGCAATCGACGATCAGCCAGGTCCGGTTGTCCGCAGGGCCAAAGCCGTACAGTCCGAGATTCATTCCGATTTCGCCAACACCACCCAAAGGCAGGAATACGATTTCATTTTTCTTGTTATTGGCCGAAGCCATGGAGTGCTCCCTTAAAGCATGTTCGCAAGGCGGTTACCGGCGGCTTGCCGCCGGGAAAAACACATCGCCTGCATAAATGGTCCGGACCCGGCCATCCGGTTGTTTGAGCACCAGATGCCCGCGTGAGTCCAGATCGGCAAAAATGCCGTGAATGTCTTCCTGAGCTGTTCGGACCGTGATCTCCTGACCGAGATGGGCTGCCCGTTTCAGCCAGCCGGTCCTGATCTCCTCAAACCCGCCCGGTTGCTGCCACCGCGCAAGATGGCCGGTAAAAGAAGCGGTCAGCGCGCCGAACATCTGTTCAGCAGACACCAGATATCCCAGGCTTCTGAGATCAGTCGCCTGATACATCGAAAGCGGTGGATGAGAGACGCAATTCACTCCGATGCCGATGACAATCGCCTGCCGGCCATCGGCAAGGATTTCGGCTTCCAGAAGAATGCCTGACAGCTTGGCCCCGCCGACCAGAAGGTCGTTGGGCCATTTCAGTGCCACCAGATGAAGGGTTCCAGCCGCTTTGTCAACGGCATCGGCCAGAGCGACCGCCGTCAGAAGGGGCAATTCCCCGACCCTGTCAGCCGGTTGCGGGGCGATCAACAGCAGGCTGGCGAACATATTACCGGTCGGCGACGCCCATTCCCGGCCTCTCCGGCCACGCCCCGCCGACTGGGCTCCTGCACGGATCCACAGATTGCCACGGTGCCCCTGACGCGCCCGTTCGAAGCACAGCGCATTTGTGGAACTGACGGTGTCATGCTCTTCAAAGAGAAAGTCCGGCGCCCCCGGCACCGGACGTTCAGACCTGTTCTGGGACATGAGCGGTCAGAACAGCGACTGGGCGGCCGCGCTGGCCGCATTCACCACCTGCCCCGGCGCCAGCCAGAACAGGACGACAAAGACGCTTGAGAGGCCCAGAACCACTTTCAGTTCGGCTGGCATTGCCTCAAACCCTTCCACCGGCTCATCGAAGAACATCACCTTGATGACCCGCAAATAATAGAAGGCTGCGATCACCGACATCAGAACCGCGATAATTGCCAGCGGATAAAGCCCTGCCTCTACAGCCGCTGAAAACGCGTACCACTTGCCGAAAAAGCCGACCATGGGCGGAATGCCGGCAAACGAGAACATCAACAAACCCAGCAGAACCGCCATGGGCAGGTTGGACTGGGACAGGCCTGCCAGATCATCAACCTCCTCGACCATGCCATCCTTGCGCCGCATAGACAAAATGCAGGCAAACACGCCAAGGATCATGCCGAGATAGGCCATCATGTAGAAGATCACCCCTGCGACCCCGGCCTGGGTCCCGGCGGCAAGCCCGACAAGCGCAAACCCCATGTGACCTATGGAGGAATAGGCCATCAGACGTTTCAGGTTGCGCTGCCCGATGGCGGCAAAGGACCCAAGCGCCATGGAGGCAATGGAAATAAACACCACGACCTGCTGCCAGTCGCCGGTGACCGGCTGAAAGGCGTCGATCACAATGCGCACCAGAATGCCCATGGCCGCCACTTTCGGCGCAGCCGCCAGGAAAGCAGTGACCGGCGTCGGCGCGCCTTCATAGACATCAGGGGTCCACATATGGAACGGTACCGCCGAAATCTTGAAGGCAAGGCCCGCCAGAATGAAGGTCAGTCCGATCACAAGGCCAATGCTTGCCTCCTGATGGGCCAGAATGTCTGCGATGCCGGCAAAGGAAATCTGACCGGTAAAGCCGTAGACCAGTGACATGCCATACAGCAACATCCCGGAGGACAAAGCCCCAAGCACAAAATATTTCAGGCCCGCCTCCGTGGAACGCACACTGTCCCGGTTGATCGCCGCAACCACATAGAGCGCCAGACTCTGCAGCTCCAGACCGAGATAAAGCGCAATCATGTCATTGGCTGACAGCATCAGCATCATGCCAAGCGTCGCCAGAACAATCAGGATCGGATATTCGAAATGGTCAAAAGATTGGCTCTTCGCATAGGCCCAGGACATGGCAATCGCAAAGAACGAACCTGTCAACACCAGCAGCTTCAAGACATAGGCAAAATGATCCAGAATAAAGGACCCGCCGAAAGTCTGACCAAAGACCGGAACGAACAGGAGGATCAGGAACGCTGTGCCCAAGAGCCCCATGGCCCCGCCAAACACAGCATAGCTGACATCCCGCCCACCGAATGCTCCGATCATCAAAAGCACCATGGCGCCGATGGCCATGATGATTTCCGGCACCACCGGCAGAAGGTCTGGCAATTGGGTCACATCTGACATGGCTGTGTCTCGTCCTTCAAACCTTACTGCGCCGCCGCAGCGGCGGCGGCTTGCTGGGAAGACGCCCCGGCCGCATCAAGCGCTGCAGTATACTGGGTGATGAGATGGTCCACCGACCCCTGGGTCACATCCAGGATCGCCATCGGATAGAAACCGAAAAAAATGGTCAGGACAATCATCGGGAACAGGATCACCTTTTCCCGCAGATCCAGATCCAGGATCGATTTCAGGCTTTCCTTTTCCATGGCCCCAAAAACGACCCGCCTGTAGAGGTACAGCGCATAGGCGGCCGACAGGATCACGCCGGTCGTGGCAAAAAACGCAACCCAGGTGTTCACCTGGAATGCCCCCATCAATGTCAGGATCTCCCCCACAAAACCGGACGTGCCCGGCAGGCCCACATTGGCCATGGTGAAGATCAGGAAGACCACCGCATATTTGGGCATCCGGTTGACGAGCCCCCCATAGGCCGCAATCTCGCGGGTATGCATGCGGTCATAAATCACGCCGACACACAGGAACAGCGCCGCCGAGACAATGCCATGGGACAGCATCTGGAAGATGCCGCCCTGCAGCCCCTGCTCGTTCATGGTGAAGATGCCCATGGTCACATAGCCCATATGGGCAACGGAGGAATAGGCAATCAGCTTCTTGATGTCCTCCTGGGCCAGCGCCACCAGGGAGGTATAGATAATTGCCACCACCGACAGGGTGAACACGAAAGGTGCGAACATGTCCGAGGCCAGCGGAAACATGGGCAGCGAAAAGCGCAGGAAGCCGTAGCCGCCCAGCTTCAGCAGAACGCCCGCCAGAATGACCGAGCCAGCAGTTGGCGCTTCCACGTGGGCATCCGCCAGCCAGGTGTGCAGCGGCCACATGGGCATTTTCACAGCAAAGGACGCAAAAAGGGCCAGCCATAGCCACGTTTGAATGCCAGCGGGAAACCCATACGCCATCAGCGCTTCAATATCGGTCGTGCCGGCGCTCCAGTACATGGTCATGATCGCGACCAGCATCAGCATCGACCCGAGCAGCGTGTAGAGGAAAAACTTGTAGGACGCATAGACCCGGCGCTTGCCGCCCCACACGCCGATGATCAGAAACATCGGGATCAGGCAGGCTTCGAAGAAAATGTAGAACACGAACAAGTCAAGCGCACAGAAGACACCGATCAGGAGCGTTTCCAGCACCAGAAACGCAATCATGTATTCCTTGACCCGTTTCTGGACACTCTCCCAAGAAGCAAGAACACAGAACGGCATCAGGAAGGTGCTCAGGATCACGAACAGGACCGAAATGCCGTCCACGCCCATCCGGTAGTTGATGTTCCCGCCGAGCCATTCACGGCTTTCGACAAACTGGAACCCCGGATTGTCGTAGTCAAAGCTGCCCCAGATGAACAGGGACAGGAGAAACGTGACGCCCGTGGTCACCAGGGCAACCATGCGAATGTTGCGTTTGCTGTCTTCATCCTCGCCGGGCACGAGCAGAATGAACAGCACCCCAAGCAGCGGCAAGAACGTGGTGAGCGACAGTATGGGCCAGTCAATCATCAGTGAGCACCCCCGCCGGTGCCTGCACCGGTGAACATGGACCATGTGATCAGCGCAGCCAGGCCGATCAGCATCGCAAAGGCATAGTGATAAAGATATCCGGTCTGCAGGCGCACGACCCAGGACGTGACATTCTGAACCCGCGCGGCAACGCCGTCCGGACCGAGGCCATCAATGATCGTGCCATCCCCCTTCTTCCAAAGAATCCGGCCCAGCCACATGGCCGGGCGCACAAACAGGAAATCGTAAAGCTCGTCGAAATACCACTTGTTGAGCAGAAACTTGTAGAGCCCCTGGTGGCGGTCGGCGAGCTTCTTCGGCAGCTCCGGAGAACGGATGTAAAAGAGATAGGCAACCAGGAAACCGAGCACCATCATCACGAAGGGCGACACCTTCACCCAGGCGGGCACATGGTGCATGTCATGCAGCACATGGTTGGTCTCGGAGGTGAACAGGGCCCCCTTCCAGAAGGCGTCATAGCCGTCCCCGTAAAAGGCGCCGCCAAAAACCATACCGGCCAGGACCGCCCCGATGGACAGGATGAACAGGGGGACCGTCATCACAAGCGGCGATTCATGGACGTGTTTCATGACATCAACCGGCGCGCGCGGCTTGCCATGGAAGGTCATGAAGGTGAGCCGCCAGGAATAGAACGAGGTCAGGGCCGCTGCGGCCACTGTCAACCAGAAGCCGTAGAGCGCTATCGGTCTGTCATGGTCGCCGCCCGCAGCCGCATAGGCGGCCTCAATGATCGCATCCTTGGATATGAATCCGGCAAAGCCGATGTGAATGAACGGAATGCCGACACCTGTCAGGGCCAGTGTGCCGATCATCATGGTCCAGTAGGTGACCGGAATATGTTTGCGCAGGCCGCCCATCTTGCGCATGTCCTGCTCATCGGACACCGCATGGATCACTGAGCCCGCGCACAGGAACAGCAGCGCCTTGAAGAAGGCATGGGTGAACAGGTGGAAAATGCCGATAGAATAGGCCCCCACCCCGAGCGCAACGAACATGTAGCCGAGCTGGGAACAGGTGGAATAGGCAATCACCCGCTTGATATCGTTCTGAACCAGACCGATTGTTGCTGCAAAAAAGGCCGTTGTCGCTCCGAAGAAGACGATCACGGCCAGCGCCGTATGGGACAATTCCATCAGCGGCGACAGGCGCGCGACCATGAAGACCCCAGCGGTCACCATGGTGGCAGCGTGAATGAGCGCGGAGACGGGTGTCGGCCCCTCCATCGCATCCGGCAGCCACGTGTGCAGCAGAAACTGCGCGGACTTGCCCATGGCTCCCATGAACAGCAGCAGGCAGATTACCGTCATCGCCATATGCGGATGCAGGTGAAAGCCGAGAAAGCTCATCACCGGTTCGGTGCCCTCTATGAAGGACGGCGCATCGTTGAAAATGGTCGTGAACTCAATGCTCTGGAACACGTAGAAGACGCCGAAGATCCCAAGCGCAAAGCCGAAATCCCCCACCCGGTTGACAACGAAGGCTTTCATGGCCGCCGCATTGGCAGACGGCTTCTTGTACCAGAACCCGATCAGGAGATAGGAGGCAAGGCCCACCCCTTCCCAGCCGAAGAACATCTGCAGGAGATTGTCTGCTGTCACCAGGCACAGCATGGCGAAGGTGAAGAGCGACAGATAGGCGAAAAAACGCGGGCGGTGCGGGTCATGGTGCATGTAACCAATGGAATAGACATGTACCAGCGCCGAGACGGTGGTCACAACAATGAGCATCACCGCCGTCAGGGTGTCCACCCGCAGCGCCCAGGAGACCTTCAAATCGCCCAGGGTTATCCAGCGGAACAGTTCCACGGTCTGGGCTTCCGAGCCGCCGAGCCAGAACCCGACAAACGTGATCCAGGACAAGAGGGCGGCCAGGATGACCAGGCCGCTGGTCACAAATTCGCTGGCCTTGTCGCCGATGGCGCGGCCGAATAGACCGGCGATCAGGAAGCCGATCAGCGGCAGGAACAGGATTGCAGAATACATCGGCCCCTACCCTTTCATCACGTTGACGTCTTCCACGGCGATAGAGCCGCGGTTCCGGTGGAAGACCACCAGAATGGCCAGCCCGATGGCCGCTTCGGCAGCCGCCACGGTCAGAACCAGCAAAGTGAAGATCTGCCCCATCAGATCGCCCATGAAAGAAGAAAAAGCGACGAAATTGATATTGACCGACAGCAGCAGCAGCTCAATCGACATCAGGATAACAATCACGTTTTTCCGGTTCAAAAAGATCCCAAAGATCCCGATCGTGAACAGGATGGCCGCGACCGAAAGATAGTGCGACAAACCGATTTCCATGGGCGCCTCGCCGTGCTCCCCTCGTTTACCCCTACCCGGCCCTGCACAGAGGAGTGTGCCTTGGCCCGGACTTTCCCGATATGACGCAAGCCTGCCGCGTCAAATTCCCTTGCCGGTTCCCACCTTCCGGACCTCAATTGCCGTCTCCCGGGATCTGGCAACCTGCTCCGAAATATTCTGGCGCTTGACGTTGGGCTTATGGCGCAGCGTCAGCACAATCGCGCCTATCATGGCCACCAGCAGCACAAGACCGGAAATCTGGAAGAAATAGATGTATTTCGTATAGAGGACCGAGCCGATGGCCTCGATATTGCTAACCTGCGCAAGATCCGGTGTCGGCTCTGCGGTATGCGCAACAAGCTCGGGCACCATCACCCAGGCCCCGAGCCCCATCAGCAGCTCGATCATCAAGATCAACCCGACAAGTCCGCCAATGGGCAGGTATTGCAGCAAGCCCTGACGCAGCTCGACAAAATCGACATCCAGCATCATCACGACAAACAGGAACAGGACCGCGACCGCGCCAACATAGACAACCACCAGCAACATCGCCAGATACTCGGCGCCCAGCAGAACGAACAGGCCAGCGCAATTCACAAAAGCCAGGATCAGGAAAAGGACGGATGTCACCGGGTTGCGGGCCGCGATCACCATGAACCCTGAGGCCAGCGTGACACCGGCAAACAGGTAGAAAAAAAGGGCTTTCAGGATCATATCAAAGACCTGCCTGTGGTGTGGCCTGATCGGGCCGGAATGTCGGTGCCCGGCCGGATTGCCGGGCTGAAGTGTCGGACCTGTTCACATAAAGCTCCTAACGGTAAGGAGCATCCATTTCAATGTTGCGGGCGATTTCGCGCTCCCAGCGGTCTCCGTTGGCGAGCAGCTTGTCCTTGTCATAGTAGAGTTCTTCCCGGGTCTCCGTTGCGAACTCGAAATTCGGCCCTTCCACAATCGCATCCACCGGGCAGGCTTCCTGACAGAAACCGCAATAGATGCACTTCACCATGTCGATGTCATAGCGGGTTGTGCGGCGGGTGCCGTCATTGCGGCGCGGCCCGGCTTCAATCGTGATCGCCTGGGCCGGGCAGATGGCTTCACAGAGTTTGCAGGCAATGCAGCGCTCTTCCCCGTTCGGATAGCGGCGCAAAGCATGTTCGCCCCGGAAGCGCGGGCTCACCGGACCTTTCTCGAACGGATAGTTGACCGTTGGCTTCGGCTTGAAGAAATACCGCATCGCCAGAAAGAATGCCGATACGAACTCCTGCAGAAACAGCGATCTGACGGCTTGACTAAGTCCCATCGCGTCTTGCCTTTCCTTCCTCAGCCAGCCAGCTGGCTGGCGGCCCAATACCCGACAACCGGACAGCCGATCATCGAAACTCCAAAAAACAGACCGCGCAAGAGCGTTCCGTATCGCGCAGACCGGCCTCCGTCTCCGCCGGCCTGCCTGTTTGCCGTCTCAGATGCCTGAAGCAACCCCTTCAGGATCTTGTAGTCCAGCCAGCCCACATAGAGGCCCACACACGCCCCGACCACCCCGGCAAGCGAGACGCTCATGCAGCGCCCGGCGCCCAGCCAGTGGCCATCAGCACAGCGGCAACAACAACGACCATGGCCAGCGACAGGGGCAGAAAAACTTTCCAGCCCAGGCGCATCAGCTGGTCATAGCGGTAGCGCGGCACCATGGCCTTGACCATGGCGAACATGAAAAAGCCAAGCAGACATTTTAGAATGAACCAGACAATGCCCGGCACCCAGGTAAACGGCGCGAAGTCGAACGGTGGCAACCATCCCCCCATGAAGAAGATGGTCATCAGCGCGCACATCAGGCAGATGGCGACATATTCGCCCAGCATGAACATCATGTAGGGGGTCGAGCCGTATTCCACCATGAAGCCGGCCACCAGCTCCGATTCCGCTTCCGCCAGATCGAAGGGCGGGCGGTTGGTTTCCGCCAAGGCTGAAACAAAGAACACCACGAACATGGGGAACAGCGGCAGCCAGTACCAGTTCAGGAAAGACAGCCAGGGCACTCCAAGCATAGTCGCCAGGCCGGTCTGCTGGGATTCTACAATGCCGGAGAGGTTCAATGTGCCCGCGCACAACAGCACGGTGACGATCACGAAGCCGATGGACACCTCATAGGACACCATCTGGGCGGCGGAGCGCAGGGCCGACAGGAACGGGTATTTCGAGTTGGACGCCCAACCGCCAATGATCACACCATAGACTTCCAGCGAGGACACCGCAAAAACAAACAGAACACCCACATTGATGTTGGCGATGACCCAGCCGTCGGCCACCGGGATCACCGACCAGGCCGCCAGCGCAAGAAGCACGGAAACCAGCGGCGCCAGCAGGAACAGGATCTTGTTCGCCCCGGACGGGATCACCGGTTCCTTCAGCACGAATTTCAAAAGGTCGGCAAAACTTTGCAGCAGCCCAAAGGGGCCGACCACATTCGGGCCGCGCCGGATCTGAACAGCCGCCCAGATCTTGCGGTCCGCATAAAGAACATAGGCGACGATCACCAGAAGCACGACCATCAGCAAAATGCTCTGGAAGGCCATCCAGAGGAACGGCCAGCCGTAGGTCGTCATGAACTCAGCCATTTCCTGTCCCCTACCCCTATTCGGCAGCTTCTGCTGTCCGCGTTTTGGCCAGCACCGAACATTCGGCCATCGTTTTGGAGGCCCGCGCAATCGGATTCGTCAGGTAAAAGTCCCTGATCACATTTGCAAATCCGGCCCCGTCCATTTTCGCTGGCGCTTTGGCAAGCTTTTCAATATCGGCGCTGTTGCCTGCTTCAATCGCATCAATTCCGGTCATGTGCGGATGGGCTTCAAACAGCTTGGCGCGCAGCTCGCCCAAGGAATCAAACGGCAAGGTCTGGCCAAGGCTTGCGGACAAGGCCCGCAGGATCGCCCAGTCTTCGCGTGCTTCGCCCGGCGGGAACGCCGCCCGGTCGGCCATCTGGACCCGGCCTTCCGTATTCACATAGAGCGCAGTTTTTTCCGTATAAGCCGCCCCCGGCAAAATCACATCGGCGCGGTGCGCGCCCCGATCCCCATGGGTGCCCTGATAAATGACAAAGGCCCCATCCGGGACCTCAACCTCATCAACCCCCAGAAGGAACAGCACATCAAGCGCGCCCGGCGCCAGCATGGCGGCAGTGTCCTTGCCGCCTTCACCCGGCACGAAGCCAAGATCCAGCGCGCCAACCTGGGCCGCTTCCGTGTGCAGGATGTTGAAACCGTTCCAGCCCTCCTTGATCACGCCGAGCGATTTGGCGGCAGCAGCCAGAGTAGCCAAAACCGCCGCCCCGTCCGGGCGATTCAAGGCGCCCTGCCCGATGATGAACATCGGCTTGTCCGCCTTGGCCGGCGCATGACCGGTAAACTGTTTCAGGCTGTCTGGACCGGCACCGAGATAGGTCACCGGATAGGTCAGATCCGCGTTTTCGCCGATCAGACCAATCTGCAGATCGCCCTGGGACCAGCGCTTGCGGATCCGGGCGTTCAGAACCGGAGCTTCCTGGCGCGGATTGGTGCCGATCAACATGATCGCATCCGCTTCTTCAATGCCTTCGATGGTGGAATTGAAGAGATAACTGGCCCGGCCATTCTTCGGATGCAGCGGAGAGCCCGGATACCGGCTGTCCAGATTGGCGCAGTCAAGCTTTTCCATCAGGCTCTTGAGCGCGAACATGTCTTCCACGCCAGCCAGCTGGCCTGCAAGCGCCCCAACGCGCTCTGCCGGTGCTGCCTTCACCTTTTCGGCAATAATCCCGAACGCCTCCGGCCAGGACACTGGCCGCAGCTTGCCGTCCTTGCGGGCATAAGGCCGGTCGAGCCGCTGGGTCTTCAGACCGTCCCAGATATAGCGGGACTTGTCGGAAATCCACTCCTCGTTGACCTCTTCATTCAGCCGCGGCATCACCCGCATGACTTCCTTGCCGCGTGTATCAACCCGTATCGCGCTGCCGACTGCGTCCATCACGTCGACGCTTTCGGTCTTTGTCAACTCCCACGGACGGGCATGGAACTCGTACGGCTTATGGGTGAGCGCGCCAACGGGGCACAGGTCCGCCGCATTGCCCTGCAATTCAGAGGACAGGGCCGCTTCCAGATAGGTGGTGATCTCGGCGTTTTCACCGCGCCCCACCAGTCCCATATCGGTGACACCGCACACTTCCGTGGTGAACCGGACGCAGCGGGTGCAATGGATGCAGCGGGTCATGATCGTTTTGATCAGGGGCCCGATATCCTTGTTCTCCACCGCACGCTTGTTTTCATAGAACCGGGACCCGTCCACCCCATAGGCCATGGCCTGATCCTGCAGGTCGCATTCTCCACCCTGGTCACAGATCGGGCAATCCAGCGGATGGTTGATGAGCAGGAACTCCATCACCCCTTCGCGGGCCTTCTTGACCATTTCGGACTTGGTCTCAACGACAGGAGGTTCCCCGTTCGGTCCGGGCCGCAAGTCCTTGACGCCCATAGCACAGGAGGCGGTCGGCTTGGGCGGCCCGCCCTTCACTTCAACGAGGCACATGCGGCAGTTGCCTGCAATCGACAGGCGGTCGTGATAGCAAAAGCGCGGCACCTCGGCGCCCACCTCTTCACAAGCCTGCAGCAGTGTATAGTCCGCAGGAACGTCCACTTCATTGCCGTCGATGATGAGCTTCGTCATCCGTTGCTCTCCAAATCCCGTTCCGCTTACTCAGCCGCCACCATCGCCGAAGACGATTTCGACTTGGCGACATAATCATCGATTCGCTGCTCGATGACCGGCCGGAAATTCTTGATCAAACCCTGGATCGGCCAGGCGGCCGCATCTCCGAGCGCGCAAATCGTGTGGCCTTCGACCTGTTTGGTGACTTTGAACAGCATGTCGATCTCCTCATAGGAGGATTCGCCCTTCACCATGCGCTCCATCACCCGCCACATCCAGCCAGTGCCTTCCCGGCAGGGCGTGCACTGGCCACAGCTTTCATGCTTGTAGAAATAGCTCAACCGGGCAATCGCCTTGATGATGTCGGTGGACTTATCCATCACAATCACCGCCGCTGTGCCAAGGCCGGAGCCCATTTCCCGCAGCGTGTCGAAATCCATCGGCGCGTCCTTGATCTCCTCACCGGTGCAGCACGGCACGGACGACCCGCCCGGGATCACCGCCAGCAGATTGTCCCAGCCACCACGGATGCCACCGCAATGCTTGTCGATCATTTCGGAGAACGGAACCCCGAGTTCCTCTTCAAAGGTCGCAGGCTGGTTCACATGGCCGGACACGCAGAAAAGCTTGGTGCCGGTATTGTTCGGCCGCCCCAGCGCGGAGAACCAGGCCGCTCCACGGCGCAGGATCGTCGGGGCAACGGCAATGGATTCCACGTTATTCACTGTGGTCGGGCAGCCATAGAGGCCGACATTTGCCGGGAATGGCGGCTTCAGGCGCGGCTGGCCCTTTTTGCCTTCCAGGCTTTCCAGAAGAGCGGTTTCCTCACCGCAAATATAGGCGCCCGCGCCGTGGTGGACATAAATGTCGAAATCGTAGCCGTTCTTGTTGTTCTTTCCGATCAGGCCCGCATCATAGGCCTGATCGATGGCGGCCTGCAGGCGCTCGCGCTCGCGGATGAACTCGCCGCGCACATAGATATAGGCCGCCACCGCGCCCATGGCGAAGCCCGCCACAAGGCAACCTTCCACAAGTGTGTGCGGATCGTGGCGCAGAATTTCCCGGTCCTTGCAAGTGCCCGGCTCCGATTCATCCGCATTGACGACCAGATAGGCGGGACGGCCGTCGCTTTCCTTGGGCATGAACGACCATTTCAGCCCGGTCGGAAAGCCTGCGCCGCCGCGCCCGCGCAGGCCGCTGTCCTTCATCTCCTGTATGATCCAGTCCCGGCCCTTGCCGAGCAGCGCTTTGGTATTGTCCCACTGGCCGCGCTTCTTCGCGCCTTCCAGACCCCAGTCATGCAGACCGTAGATATTGGTGAAGATCCGATCCTGATCCTTCAGCATCTCTTCCCCCTAGTCTTCGCTCTTGGAGGATGCCACGTCACCGGCCTCCACACGCTTGGAAAATTCGGTTGCTTCGCCGGAGGCCAGGATCTTCGCCTGCGCGATCCAGCCATCCCGCTCGATCCGGCCCTTGAATTTCAGCCGGCTATCCACCCAGGCCACTTCCGCCGGGCCCCAGCTGGCCACCTGGTCGAAATGATAAAAGCCGAGGCCGTGCAGCGTGGCTTCCAGCTTGGGGCCGACCCCTTTCAGCTTTTTCAGATCATCCGCCTTGCCGCCGCGCGGACCGTCCAGAACCTCGGGCGCCTTTTCGTCCACCGCAGGGGCAGACGCCTTGGCCGCAGCGGGTTTCTTGGCAGCCGGTTTCCTTGCCGCTGACTTCTTTGCCGCAGCCCTTTTCGAGGCAGGCTTTTCCGTCTCAGCTGGTGCGTCAGCCACCGTGTCCTGTCCTGTCTCCACCGGTTTGTGCGGCGCCTCAGAGGCCTTGGCCACAGACGCTGCAGGAGCTTCAGTCTTTGCGGCGGGCGCCGCCTTGGAGGCCGGGGCCGCGTCTTTCCCGGCCGCTGGCGCGGCTTCCTTGTTGGGGGCGCTCTGAGGGGCAGTAGCTGTCTTTTCCGACTTTTCGGCGAAGGCAGCCCTCACCTTGGCCACCGCGTCTTCAGCCGGGGTTGGCACGCCGCCAAAGTCGGCCCCGCCGGTGTTGATCGCAGCGCCGGCAAAATGGTGTGATGCCTTTTCCGCGCCGTCCACAATATGGGGCTCCGGCCCGGTGCCGTTTGTGTCATCGGCCATCTCAGTCAGGGTTGTCTGGCCGCCTTCGGCCATGGCGAAGCGGCGGCCATTTTGCGGGCCCGGTGTCACAGCGCGGCCTGCCGAAATGTCATCGATCAGCTTTTCAAAGCTTTCCGGGGTCAGATCCTCATACGTATCCTTGAAAATCTGGACCATCGGCGCATTCACGCAGGCGCCAAGGCATTCGACCTCTTCCCAGGAAAACAGGCCATCCTCGGAAATTTCGTGCATGTGCTTGGCGATCCGGGACTTGCAGATCCGGATCAGGTCTTCCGAGCCGCGCAACTGGCAGGGGGTCGTGCCGCAGACCTGAATATGGGCTTTTTTGCCCACAGGCTGCAGCTGGAACATGGTGTAGAAGGTCGCGACTTCCAGAACACGGATCTTGGGCATGTCCAGCAGGTCCGCGAGATAGCGGATGGCCGGTTCGCTGACCCAGCCGTCATTCTGCTCCTGGGCCCGCCATAGCAACGGGATCACCGCAGAAGCCTGCCGGCCCGCCGGATAGCGGTCGATCAGCTTTTTCGCCCAGGCAAGATTGGCCTCGGTGAAAACAAAGCTGTCTGGTTGTTCCGCGGCAAGCCGGCGAACTGCCATGGTGTTATCCCCGTTCTGTCACACTGACCGGAGCCGGACGGGCGGCTTCCAGGGTCGGAATTTGGCGGCACAGTTCCCTCATCAGCGGTCAACCTCGCCGAACACGATGTCCAAGGAGCCAAGCACGGCCGAGACATCGGCCAGCAGGTGCCCCTGGCACAGGAAGTCCATCGCCTGCAGATGGGCATATCCAGGTGCCTTGATCTTGCAGCGATAGGGTTTGTTCGTTCCATCGGCGACCAGATAGACCCCGAACTCGCCCTTGGGCGCTTCGACCGCCGCATACACTTCCCCGGCCGGAACGTGATAGCCTTCGGTATAAAGCTTGAAATGATGGATCAGCGCTTCCATTGAGCGCTTCATCTCACCACGTTTGGGCGGCACGATCTTGCCATCCACCGCCGAAATCGGCCCGGTTTCCACGGTTAGCTTTTCCAGGCACTGTTTCATGATCCGGACCGACTGGCGCATTTCCTCAACGCGGATCAGATATCGGTCATAACAATCGCCGTTCTTGCCGACGGGAATGTCAAATTCGAGCTCCGAATAACATTCATAAGGCTGGGATTTGCGCAGATCCCACGGCGCGCCAGAGCCGCGCACCATGACCCCGGAAAAGCCCCAGGCCCAGGCGTCTTCCAGATCGACAACGCCAATGTCGACATTGCGCTGCTTGAAGATACGATTGTCGGTCAAAAGGCCTTCAATATCGTCCAGTGTCTGCAGGAACGGGTCGCAGAAATCCCAGATATCGTCCAGCAGATCGCGCGGCAGATCCTGATGAACCCCGCCGGGACGCACATAGGCTGAGTGCATACGGGCGCCGCAGGCGCGCTCATAAAAGACCATCAGTTCTTCACGGGGCTCAAACCCCCATAGCGGCGGTGTCAAGGCCCCCACATCCATAGCCTGGGTGGTGACATTCAGCAGATGTGACAGGAGCCGGCCGATTTCCGAATAGAGCACCCGGATCAGCTGCCCCCGCTTGGGCACGGTGATGCCAAGAAGGCGCTCGACGGCCAGAGCATAGGCATGCTCCTGGTTCATCGGCGCCACATAGTCGAGACGGTCGAAATAGGGCACCGCCTGCAGATAGGTCTTCTGCTCGATCAGCTTTTCCGTGCCCCGGTGCAGCAAACCGATATGCGGATCAACCCGGGTCACAACCTCGCCGTCCAGTTCCAGCACGAGACGCAGAACGCCGTGGGCCGCCGGATGCTGGGGACCAAAATTGATGTTGAAATTGCGAACCTGAGCTTCAGCCATTTTGAGGCCCTTGTTGAGACGCAAAGAGCTCCATCACCTCAGCCCCGGTCAATTGCCTGGTCTTGTTGGAATAGGCGAAATTGCCGGGTTTTTCGTCAATGAAGATCTCCGTGGTGAAGTCGAACGCCCCCGGATCGTCAAACGCGCCAACGGCGACACCCGCATGGGAGCCATCCTTCATCTGCCAGAACAAGGTGCTGCCGCAGGTCTTGCAGAATTGCCGACCACCCCAGTCCGAGGATTCGAACGTGCCGAGCTGAGTGTCGTCTTCCACCTCGATGGCGCTGCAATTGACTTCCATGAACGCCCCGCCGCTCCAGCGGCGGCACATGGAACAATGGCACACGCCCATTTCCATCTTGTCGGGAACCGCGGTAAAGCGGACCGCACCGCACAGACATCCACCTGCCAGTTTCTCGCCCATCGCGCTGCTCCTCACGTTGCCGATGCTTTTTCATCGCCGGGCAGCACGTAGTCCGTGCCTTCCCAGGGCGAGAGGAAATCAAAGGAGCGCATTTCCTGGTTCAGGCGCACCGGTTCATAGACAACCCGCTTTTTTTCGTCGTCATAACGAACTTCCACAAACCCCGTGACCGGGAAATCCTTGCGCAGCGGATGGCCGTCAAATCCGTAATCGGTCAGCAGACGACGCAGATCCGGATGACCGGTAAACAGAATGCCATACATGTCATAGGCTTCCCGCTCGAACCATTCTGCCCCGGGGAACAGCGGTGTCAGCGAGGCCACCGGCGTGGTTTCATCCGTTTCCAGCTTCACCCGGATGCGCTGGTTCTGAACCGGCGACAGGAAGTGGTAGACCACATCGAAGCGTTTTTCCCGCTCCGGATAATCGACGCCGCAAATGTCCGTGAGATTGATGAACTTGCACGAGCTGTTGTCGCGAAGGAACCGGACCGTTTCCAGAATATCGGTCGCATTGACGGTCAGGGTCAGTTCGCCATAGGCCACTTTCCAGGAGACAAGAGAGCCACCCAGCCCAAGCTCGATATGCTCAGCGAGTTCCTTCAGCGTCTCATCCATCAGCCCGACCTCACTCCACAGGAGTTATTTTCTGGACGCAAAGGCGCCCGCCCTCTCCAAACCGGCCACCTTTCAGCGGCAGGTCCCCTATCGTTCAATCGTTCCTGTCCGCCGGATCTTCTTTTGCAGCAGCAAGATGCCGTAAAGCAGCGCTTCGGCCGTTGGCGGGCATCCGGGCACATAAATATCCACGGGCACAACCCGGTCACACCCGCGCACCACGGAATAGGAATAGTGGTAATACCCCCCGCCATTGGCGCAGGATCCCATGGAGATCACATAGCGTGGCTCCGGCATCTGGTCATAGACCTTGCGCAAGGCCGGGGCCATTTTGTTGGTCAGCGTTCCCGCCACAATCATCACGTCGGACTGGCGGGGGGATGCGCGCGGGGCAAAGCCGAACCGTTCGGCATCATAACGCGGCATCGACACCTGCATCATCTCTACGGCGCAGCAGGCCAAGCCAAAGGTCATCCACATGAGCGAGCCGGTCCGCGCCCACTGGATCAGGTTGTCCGTGGACGTGACGAGAAAACCCTTGTCGGCAAGCTCGTTGTTCACGTCCATGAAAAACGCGTCATCTTCTCCGGCAGGTCTGCCGGTCTTCGGATCAAGAATGCCCTTGGGCTGAGGAGCAACAAGCGGCTCTGTGGTGGTTAATCCCATTCCAGCGCTCCCTTCTTCCACTCATAAATAAAGCCGACGGTCAAAACGCCCAGGAAAACCATCATGGACCAGAAGCCGTACCAGCCGAGTTCCCCAAAGACAGCCGACCAGGGAAACAGAAAGGCTACTTCCAGATCGAAAATGATGAACAGGATTGCGACAAGATAAAACCGGACGTCGAACTTCATGCGCGCGTCATCAAAGGCGTTGAAACCGCACTCATATGCTGAAAGTTTTTCCGGATCCGGGTTCTTGTAGGCCAGCAGGAACGGGGAAATCAGCAGCGCGAGGCCTATTACCAACGCAATGCCAACGAACACCACAATCGGGACATATTCCCGCAAGAGTTCTTCCATGTCTTTCGCGTCCTTGCATTTGCAGGGCGGACCAGAACACGATCCGGAGCCAGGACCCCTTGCCCGCATCCCTCTAAAATCCGGAAGAGTGCGTACAGCCCGTCGGCCATCTTAACCAACATGCGTCCGCACGCTTAACTTACCGTTTGGTGCAACGCAAGACCCTACCATGGTCAAACACTTGTCACACTTGATCAAAATGACCAATGATCCCTTACGTTTTCTGCAGTTGTGTGCCCCGTTGAAAACTTTGCAAGACTTCGGGCGCATATGCCGCACTTGCGCAAAATGACCAACCTGCTCCGTGAAACGGACTTTGGCGGATTCCCCGACGTTCCCGAGCCGGTCCGCACCGGCGCATCGGCGGCGTGACTGCAGGATTGCAAGGGAGAAAGCAGCTCTTGAGGCGCTAAAGGAGCAGGCACAAAGCTTCGGGGCTGACCGTAAAGCCACACAGGCCGGGAAATCGCACCAAGGCACGTCTTACATCTTGGGAAATGGGCAGGCCGTACGACGGACAGCCTTCAAGAAAACCGTGAGTGGCGCGAGTGACGGGGCTCGAACCCGCGACCTCCGGCGTGACAGGCCGGCACTCTAACCAACTGAGCTACACCCGCACATTCACGGTTTTTGCGCCCTCCCCAACCGGATCTCGATCCGACAAGGAGTGGCGCGAGTGACGGGGCTCGAACCCGCGACCTCCGGCGTGACAGGCCGGCACTCTAACCAACTGAGCTACACCCGCTTCGTCCGGCAACGCTCTGTCGCCGTGAAGTGGCGCTGATGTACGGCGGCTGGATGGGGAAGTCAAGCGCCCAAGCCTGTCAAATATGTCGTTTTTTTAAAAGCCAGCCAAAAGCGCGGCCCACCGCCCTCCTGCCCCTCGCAATCATTGTGGATAATTTGTCCGTTCCCCATGTGTGTTCCTTGTGAAAAGAAGGTAGGAGAACCGTGATTTAGCAAATAGGTTCAGATGATTAGTCTCGTTCGTGGCAAAACGCTGCCCGCCTCAACATGCTCAGACAGACGGACCAGGCATTCTAAATCAAAAACGCACGCAACGGAATTCCCGGACGGTCATCCGATCAAGATATCATGAAAAAGGAGAGGGAATGGTGGGCGATGAGAGACTCGAACTCCCGACATCTTCGGTGTAAACGAAGCGCTCTACCAACTGAGCTAATCGCCCTCAACGAGGTGAGACGCCTTTTAGGGGCTCTGGAGACGCTTGGCAAGAGTAAAACGCGTCCGTCCGCCCATCACGCACCTGCCTGTGGATGACGGGTCTCCACGCCGCGTTTTGGAGCCCGTCCCGCTTGGACGGTCTCACGGGCTGGCGTCCTGACCATTTTCACCTCAGACCGGGGCGCCCAACGAGTTTGCGCTTGCAACGGCCGCATCACCACCTGAGCCCATAGGCAAAATTCAGCATGTTGATCAGTCCGCCGCGCGGGTCATCCTCCGCCAGCCCCTTGGCCTGGAAGAAGCGGACAAGCCGGTCAATGCCCGCCTGATCGTCCGGGCCTCTGGGCGGCATCTGGCCCATGAGCTTGGCGGCAATCAGCCAGGAGAGTTTGCGCCCATAGCGGGCCTGATTGGCGTAGAAATCCGGGTTGCTGGCCGCCTTTTCAAAGAGCCGCCCCCAGGCCTGATTCACCTGATCGTTGATTGCCTCGATCCGGATCAGCCCCGCCCCGCCCGGGCTGCGCGCCCGGTTCAAGAGGTGGTCAATATTGTAGCCGGCCAGGTCGGCTGGTGTGGCGCTGACCTGATAAACCTGCCGGACGAAGCCGAGCCAGGCATTGCGATAGCCGGAATAGCCCGCCCGCACCCAGACGCTTGCATTGGTATCTGGATTGCCGTCACGGCGCACAATCACCGCATTGCGCAAGCTTCTGCGGCCCGATTGGCCGGTTTCCACCTCAAGATCCAGATCATCCAAAAACGCATGGCGTTGCAGCTCTTCAATCGTCTCGACCTGCACCTGTTGAAAGGGATCATTTTTCCAGGCGACAAAGAGTGCGTTCTGGCGGTTGCGGATAATGGTTTGCAACGACATGGGGTCTCGCGTCTCCAAAAGGATAAAAGAAACACCCCATTCTAAGGGCAACTATGTCCCGGGAAAGACTGCAAACACTTTTGAATAACTCTCGCAATCGCTCCAGAGCGCGGCACGGTCACCGGGCACCAGACCGGTTTGTCGTCTCTTGCGCTGAGATCTTTGAGTTCAGGCTGCAAAAACTGAACCGGGAGAATGCGCTGTGCTCCAGACTATGACGGCAAGCCATGCCCCATGCGCACCGGTGTAATCACGCGGTTCCGCCCCCCGCTGAAGCTCAAAACAAGAAAACCCCGCTTCTGCCAGTGCAGAAACGGGGTTTTCGAGACAAATTGTCCCGAACGCGTGAGCTTAGGCGTTCACAGCGTCCTTCAGGCCTTTGCCAGCCTTGAATTTCGGCGTCTTAGAAGCCGGGATCTGGATCGTTTCGCCAGTCCGCGGGTTCCGGCCTTCGGTGGCTGCACGCTCAGAGACCGTGAAGTTCCCAAAACCGATGATGCGGACTTCGTCACCGCTTTTCAGCGTTTGCGTGACTGCATCAAAAGTTGCGTCAACTGCTTCGCCTGCCTGCGCTTTGGTGAGGCCAGTCTTTTCTGCAACAGCTGCGATCAGATCGTTCTTATTCATAGCAGATACCTTTCTAAGAAACGGCAGAGTGCCGACGATTCCTGTCAGCGCCGTTGCGCGAAATTCGTGCGAATTGACATGAAACGCAAGTGGTTTTTTCGCAGAAAACCGCCATTTTGACCGATTATTCAAAAGAAAAGCCCCGGAAGGTCCGGGGCTTTGGTTTTTATCGGGCAAAAAAGGGTCCTCAGTGCGCCAGAAGTCCGGACTTGTCCTTTTCCGACTCACCCGCCTTGGCTGCAGCCTCAGCAGCGCTTTCGTCCCATTCGATCCGCTCCGGCAAACGCACGAGCGCGTTTTTCAGGACGTCTTCCATCCCGGTCACCGGCACAATTTCCAGCGAGTTCTTCACCGAATCCGGAATATCCGCCAGATCCTTGGCATTGTCTTCCGGGATCATCACCAGCTTGATGCCGCCGCGCAGCGCCGCCAGAAGTTTCTCCTTCAAGCCGCCAATCGGAAGCACCCGACCGCGCAGGGTGATTTCTCCCGTCATCGCCACATCCCGGCGAACCGGAATGCCGGTCATGGTCGAGATCACGGCCGTTGCCATGCCGATCCCCGCGGACGGGCCATCTTTCGGGGTCGCCCCTTCCGGAACGTGGACGTGGATATCGGTCTTGTCGAATTTCGGCGGTTCAATGCCGAAATCAACAGCCCGCGAGCGCACATAGGAAGCGGCTGCGGAGATCGATTCCTTCATCACGTCCTTCAGGTTGCCCGTCACGGTCATCTTGCCCTTGCCCGGCATCATCACGCCTTCAATGGTCAGCAACTCGCCGCCCACTTCCGTCCAGGCCAGACCGGTGACAACGCCGACCTGGTCTTCCAGCTCGGCTTCGCCGTAGCGGTAGCGCGGAACCCCGAGATAGTCTTCGACCACTTCAGGCGTCACCGTGATGCTTTCCTTGTCGCTCATGAGGATTTCCTTGACCGCTTTCCGGGCCAGGGTCGCCATTTCACGTTCAAGGTTCCGCACACCGGCTTCACGGGTGTAACGGCGCACGACGAATTGCAGGGCATCATCCTCGATCTTGAATTCACCGTCCCGCAGACCGTGGTCCTTTTCAGCCTTCGGAATGAGGTGACGGCGGCAAATCTCCACCTTTTCCTCTTCCGTGTAGCCAGCAATGCGGATCACTTCCATACGATCCATCAGGGGGCCTGGAATGTTCAGCGTATTGGCGGTCGTCACGAACATAACATCGGAAAGATCGTATTCGACCTCCAGATAATGGTCCATGAACGAGGAATTCTGTTCCGGATCCAGCACTTCCAGAAGCGCCGAGGACGGATCCCCACGGAAGTCCATGCCCATCTTGTCGATTTCATCGAGCAGGAAGAGCGGGTTTGACTTCTTTGCCTTCTTCATCGACTGGATGACCTTGCCCGGCATGGAGCCGATATAGGTCCGCCGGTGACCGCGGATCTCCGCTTCGTCACGCACGCCGCCCAGGGACATGCGCACGAATTCACGCCCCGTTGCCTTGGCGATTGACTTGCCCAGCGAGGTCTTGCCGACACCCGGAGGACCGACGAGGCACAGGATCGGTCCGCGCAGCTTGTTCGCCCGGCTCTGGACCGCCAGATACTCCACGATCCGCTCCTTGACCTTTTCCAGGCCATAGTGATCCGTGTCGAGCACCTTTTCCGCCAGGGCCAGATCATGCTTGACCTTGGACTTCTTGCTCCATGGGATACCGATCAGCCAGTCCAGGTAGTTGCGCACGACGGTGGCTTCCGCCGACATCGGGCTCATCTGCTTGAGCTTTTTGACCTCCGCAGCCGCCCGTTCCCGCGCTTCCTTGGTCAGCTTGGTCTTCTTGATCTTTTCCTCAAGTTCGGCCAGCTCGTCGCGGCCGTCCTCGCTGTCACCCAGCTCCTTCTGAATCGCCTTCATCTGCTCATTCAGATAATATTCACGCTGGGTCTTCTCCATCTGGCGCTTCACGCGCGAGCGGATGCGCTTTTCCACCTGCAGGACGGAGATCTCACTCTCCATCATGCCAAGCACACGCTCCAGGCGCTCGGCCACGGAGACAACGCCGAGGATTTCCTGCTTTTCCGGAATCTTGATCGCCAGATGCGACGCAATCGTGTCGGCCAGCTTGGAATAATCGTCAATCTGGTTGACCGCGCCCAGAACCTCGGGAGAAACCTTCTTGTTCAGTTTCACATAGTTCTCGAACTCGGAAACGACGGAGCGGGCCAGAGCCTCCACTTCGATATTCTCGCCATCGCGCTCGGGCAGAACGGTTGCAGACGCCTCGAAATAGTCAGTCCGGTCGGAATACTGGCCGATCTGCGCCCGTGCGCCGCCTTCCACCAACACCTTCACGGTGTTGTCCGGCAGTTTCAAAAGCTGAAGAACCGTTGCCAGCGTGCCCACATTGTAGATCTGGTCCGGATTGGGATCGTCATCAGCCGCATTCATCTGGGTGGCCAGAAGAATGTGCTTGTCGGTGGTCATCACCTCTTCCAGCGCCTTGATCGACTTTTCGCGGCCAACAAACAGCGGCACGATCATGTGGGGGAAGACGACGATGTCGCGCAAGGGCAGAACGGGATAGACAGCGGTGCTGTCCGGATCAGTGGCGCGGATTTCTGCGTCGCTCATTTTTTATCCTTTCTCAGCGTGTTCCAGCCCCATTGACAAAAAGCAACCGGAACACTGGGAAACGGCTTCCGGGCCTCACCCGACTGGCCGAACCGCAGCACCCCGGCCGGGCGCGCTTGCAGTCCGCACAAGCCATTCTTTAGGTCTATTAGGTGGACACCTCACCTGCCCCTGTCAAGGCGGGCGTTCCGGTCATTCAGGTCTATCTGTTGACGACTCACACGGCCGGTGGAAAACCGCAGGGCGGTTTCACATCCCCCTTCAAAAAACAAAATGCCGCTCTTCAAGAGCGGCATTTATTCACTTCTTTTCAAAAGTGCAAGGCCCAGCCCTGAGACAGCTCAGGGCGAAGACATCAGGCACTGGTCGCAGAGCTTTCCTCACGGTCCTCATAGATATAGAGGGGCCGTGCTTCGCCTTTGACCACTTCCGGTGAAATCACCACTTCCTTGACGCCCTTCAGACCCGGCAACTCGTACATTGTGTCGAGCAGGATCGATTCCAGAATGGAACGGAGGCCGCGGGCCCCGGTCTTGCGTTCAATCGCCTTGCGGGCAATCGCTTTAAGCGCTTCATCGTGGAAGGACAGTTCCACCTGTTCCATCTCAAAGAGACGCTGATACTGCTTGACCAGAGCGTTTTTCGGCTCGGTCAGGATCGTGACAAGCGCATCTTCGTCAAGGTCTTCCAGGGTCGCGATGACCGGCAGACGGCCGACAAACTCCGGGATCAGGCCGAACTTCAGCAGATCTTCCGGTTCCAGCTCTGCGAACAGCTCGCCCACCCGCCGGTCTTCCGGTGCCTCGACGCGGGCCTGGAAGCCAATGGAGGTCTGGGTGCCCCGGTCGGAGATGATCTTGTCGAGACCAGCAAAGGCGCCGCCGCAGATGAACAGGATGTTGGTCGTGTCCACCTGCAGGAATTCCTGCTGCGGATGCTTACGCCCGCCCTGGGGCGGAACGGAAGCGACGGTGCCTTCCATGATTTTCAAAAGGGCCTGCTGCACGCCCTCCCCGGACACGTCCCGTGTAATCGACGGATTGTCGGCCTTGCGGCTGATCTTGTCGACCTCATCGATATAGACAATACCGCGTTGCGCGCGCTCGACATTGTAATCGGCGGACTGGAGCAGCTTCAGGATGATGTTCTCGACATCTTCCCCGACATAGCCAGCTTCCGTCAGCGTGGTCGCATCGGCCATGGTGAAAGGCACATCCAGAATGCGCGCCAGAGTTTGCGCCAGAAGTGTCTTGCCGCACCCGGTTGGCCCAACCAGAAGAATGTTGGATTTCGCCAGTTCCACGTCGTTGTTCTTCGACGCGTGATTGAGGCGTTTGTAGTGGTTGTGAACGGCGACCGACAGAACCTTTTTCGCACTGCCCTGACCGATGACATAGTCATCGAGCACATCGCGAATTTCCTGAGGGGTCGGGATTCCGTCCCGCGACTTCACCAGCGAAGACTTGTTTTCCTCGCGGATGATATCCATGCACAGCTCGACACATTCATCGCAAATGAAAACAGTCGGGCCGGCGATCAGCTTGCGAACCTCGTGCTGGCTCTTGCCGCAGAAGGAGCAGTAAAGCGTATTCTTAGAATCGCTGCCGCTGGCCTTGGTCATGTAGTCAACCTCGCGTTTATGGGGCCTTTCCCCTTATCTTTCCAGGTGAGGCTAAAATATGGCCTTCCCGGTCTAGAGGCCGCGCGGATCTGCGCCACCCCACAATATAATGTCATCATGCTTCACCATTAAAAATCAATATAGGTTTAAGGTGAAGAGGAAAACCCGGTTTCAATGGGGGAATAACCGGTCTTTTGGCAGGAAAGTGTTTCCTTCCTTAAGACCGGGTAAGCCCGATCAGCCTTCGGCTTCGCCCCCAAGGGTCGAACGGTCAGTGATAACATTGTCCACGATACCGAATTCCTTGGCCCTTTCTGCCGTCATGAAATTATCGCGCTCCAGCGCTTCCTCGACCTGATCAAGGCCCTGGCCGGTATGCTTGACATAGATCTCGTTGAGCCGGCGTTTCATGGCCAGGATTTCCTGTGCATGAAGCATTATATCGGCAGCCTGCCCGCGGAAGCCGCCGGACGGCTGGTGCACCATCACCCGCGCATTCGGCAAAATGAAGCGCATATCCTTCTGGCCGGCCGCCAGAAGCAGAGAGCCCATGGACGCAGCCTGGCCGATGCACAGGGTCGACACCGCCGGGCGGATGAACTGCATCGTGTCGTAAATTGCCAGACCGGAGGTCACAAGCCCGCCGGGCGAATTGATGTAGATCGCAATTTCTTTGGAGGGATTCTCCGCTTCCAGATAAAGAAGCTGCGCGCTCACCAGGGTTGCCATGTGATCCTCGACCGGACCGGTCAGGAAAATGATGCGCTCCTTCAAAAGGCGCGAGTAGATATCGAAGGCCCGCTCGCCCCGGTTCGTCTGCTCGACAACCATCGGCACGAGAGTGTTCATGTAGATATCGACAGGATCCTTCATACCTCATCCATATGCTTGAGATGATGCCCGGCATTGCCGGACAAACCACAGCCCCCCAAACCGCAGAGACAGCCTGCACCGGCAGAAATTCCGGTGAAACGCGCCACATCAGGGGCCTGACTCGAAAAAAGCGACACCCCGTATATATGGGATGTCGCCCTCAACGCAAAGTCATGACAGACGCGGTGTGAAGGCAAAGTTAAAGCCCGCGACCGCGCCTGGGGATTTTCTGAGACGCTTAAGCGTCGTCCTCGTCATCTGCAACCAGCTTTTCCAGCTCTTCCTTGGTCACCGTCTTGTCAGACACCTTGGCAAGCTCGAGCATGAAATCGACGACTTTTTCCTCATAGATCGGCGCCCGCAGGGACGCGAGGGCCTGCTGGTTGCTCTTGTAGAATTCGAACACTTCCTGTTCCTGACCCGGGAACTGGCGCACGCGGTCGTAAAGCGCACGCTGCATTTCCTCGTCGGTCACCTGGATGTCGTTCTTCTCGCCGATTTCGGACAGAACCAGTCCAAGGCGGACACGGCGCTCGGCGATCTTGCGGTATTCCGCTTTCGCCTCGTCTTCCGTTGTGTCCTCATCCTCAAAGCTCTTCTCATTCCGCTTCATGTCTTCTTCGACCTGACGCCAAACGATGTCGAACTCTGATTCAAGCAGCTTTTCCGGAAGCTCGAACGTGTAGTGCTCATCGAGCTTGTCCAGAAGCTGGCGCTTGACCCGCTGGCGGGTCATCTGACCGAACTGGCTCTCGATCTGGCCGCGGACGATTTCCTTCAGCTTGTCGAGGGATTCAAGGCCAAGGCCTTTGGCAAATTCGTCATCAACAACGACTTCCCCCGCTGCAGCCACCTCTTTGACCTCAACGTCGAAGGTCGCGGCTTTGCCAGCCAGGTGCGCGGCCGGGTAGTCGTCCGGGAAGCTCACTTCCACGAGTTTCTTGTCGCCTGCCTTGACACCGATCAGCTGGTCTTCAAAGCCCGGGATAAACTGGCCGGAGCCGAGAACAAGCTGACCGTTTTCGTCAGCACCGCCTTCAAAAGGCTCTCCGTCAATCTTGCCCAGATAGGACATGGTGACCCGGTCGCCGTTTTCAGCCGCCCCATCCTTGGTATCGAACGGCGCATTGTTCTTGGCGATCTCGGCAACCTGCGTGCCGACTTCTTCATCGGCGATCTCGACAACCGGGCGCTCGATTTCAAACCCGGCGAAATCGACGATTTCGAACTCAGGCAGAATGTCATAGGTCATTTTGAAGGACAGGTCCGCATCCCCGGCCAGGATTTTTTCCGCCTCATCTTCCGGCAGGTCGATCTCCGGGGTCAGCGCCGGGCGCTCGGAGCGCTCTTCGACGGCCTTCTGGGTGGTTTCCTGGATGGTGTTCGACAGGATTTCCGCCATGGCCTGACGGCCGTACATTTTCTTGAGATGCGCAACCGGCACCTTGCCCGGACGGAAGCCCTTGATGTTGGCCTTAGATTTCATCTCGGCCATGTAATCGTCGAGCTTGGCGGCAAGATCGCCTGCCGGAATGTCGATTTTGAGCTCTCGCTTAAGGCCCTCGGAGAGGGTTTCGGTTACCTGCATGGGTTTTGTCGTCCTCGGTCCTGAGCGGCAATACGCCCCGGAGGTTTCGTTTTTCATCCCGTGTGCCGCGCCGCAAGCGCTTCCCTTTTTCCGGAAGCGTTCAAAAGCAGCGCCCCGCCCCGAAACGGTTCCCGGGACGCACGATGGGAGCGCGATAAAGGCTAGGCCGGAAAGTGTCAAGGGCCATGCCCTTTCAAAGGCCTGCGAACCCCGTTCCCGCCCCCCGTTTCAACGCATATATGCGCGGCCGGACAGCGTCTCCACCCGTCTGTTCCCGGCCTGTCCCAAGGGCGGTGTCAAAAACGACGCCGCCCGGACACAAAATGCCGTCGCGTAAATTAATTTGTGATCGAAATTATTTCAATTTAAATATGGTCATGGTTAACGTGATTAAATTAATACTTGCCATTTTTGAAAGAGACAAACATGACATCTGGTTCACCTTCACCCCTGTGGATAGGTAACGGGACGGATTTCCTTTGGGGATATAGATCCAGAATGTCTTGATTTTATAGATATTTAAAAGGCTTTCCACCCAAAGGTAAGAATTGATAAATTAAATCTCATTCAACACAAAGATGAACAAATTTGGAGCGATTTGAAAAAAATATTGCTCCGACTATTGCCAAGATTCGCCATGCGTTTTGATGTTCAAATGAAGGCTGAACACTTAGGTTTAAGACCAGAATTAGGCACACTTAGCGAACGACGCCACATTTGTGCCATAAATCATTCATACTCGCCAAGAAAAATATGCGTTGAATAAAATTGTCACTGATATTTATGCGTAAACGGCGTTAAAGTAGTGCTGTTTTAGTGAAGTCGGGTGTGAGCATAAAATGAGTAACTCATCTGCGTCGGGCGGTCGGGGCCGCGTCAATCCTGATTATTCTCCATTTGAGGAGTTGCGGGAAAACTCCAAAAATTTGGACAAATGGCTTGAGCGCAATTTGGCGCATATGTCTGAGGGGCCCACCAACGAAAACCAGGCGCCGGACCAGTATGGGGCAAATGACCGGGGCAATATGGCACGCTCGCCTAAAATCCGCTGGGCGGAAGACGAAGATGATGTCCAGCAGATTCCGGAGATCTTCAAGAGACAGGACCAGAATGGCGGACGGTCGAACCGGGGCCCTGTGGTGCAAACCACCCTGTCCGTGCTCAAATTCCTGGCTGTGATTGCAGCCGTAGGCTTTCCGATCGGCTATTTCCACGACGAGCTCGGCGGCCTGACCCAATCCCTGTTCAAGGGCTTTGACGGCATCAGCGGCGACGAGCCTGCACTCCAGTCCGCCCCGCAGGCGGAACGCTCTCCGACCGGGGACTTGCTCAAGGCGCGCGAAGCGCTCAAGGCTGCGATGCAGAACAAGGCCACAAACGAGCAGTCTGAGGCGGATGAACCTGTTGCGGTAGCCGCCAAACCGGCAGCAGCAAACAAGGCAGCTCCCAGCCAGCAGACAACCATTGCCCGGACAGCCGCTCCGAAAACCAGCCCGGCGAGCCCGGCCCGCTCTGCAGCCTCCAAGCCGGCGCCAGCGGTTCAGGCACGCCCGTCTGCAGCACAGACCAAGCCGCAGGCTCCGGCAGCCGCGCCGCGCCAGAGCGCTGCGCTTCAATCCGCCCCCCCGGCCTCCGGAAAGGGCCCTGGTTTTCCGGACATGCTCGCCATTCCGGGCGGAGAATATCAGGTTCCGCTCATGCGCGGCGAAAACATTCTGGACCCTTACCGGGTGATCACAATGGAGCCTTACGAGATTGCGCGCCGGGAAGTAACCCGCGGCGACTGGCTGGAATGTGTGGCCCGGGGCGCGTGTTCAACCGGGAGCCTTGAGCCGGAATTCTTCGCCAAAGAAAACCTGATGATGCCGATGACGGCTATTTCGCTCGCCCAGACCGAGGAATATATTGCCTGGCTGAACTCGAGGCGGCCGCAAGGCACTCCGGAATACCGCCTGCCAACGGACGCCGAATGGGTCGTTGCCGTGCGCGGTGGTACAGAAGACAACACCGTCTATCCATGGGGCAACGCCTTCGACAACGTCTATGCCCGCTTGCGGCGTGACCTCGTGCCGATTACCGAAGCCATGGAAGTCAATGGCCTGATCGGGTCCATCGGCAACGCGGAAGAGCGCACCTCCGATTGCTGGACCACACGCCTCAAGGACAACAGCTGCTATGGCGGACGGGGCGTTGTGCGCGGTGCGCCTCCGGGCGAGACGACGGAAAAGACGGCCGCCCTCACCTTCCGCACAGGCAGAGCCGTTGACAATCCCTATTCTTATGTCGGCTTCCGACTGGCCCGATAACCTTAGAACTGGAGATGATCTGATATGAAGCTGTTCCCGGCTTTAAGTTCCGCCCTGTGCCTTGCGGTCAGCTGCGTTGCAGCTGCTTCAACAGGTCATGCGGCAACCTGCAAAAGTGAAGTGACCTCCTATACGGTCGCATCCGGTGACACGCTCTCCAGAATCGCACTGACCGTGTTTGGCGATTCAGACGAATGGGCTCTGATTTACGAATATCCGGGCAACGCAGAGTCCATTGGCCGGAATCCGAACATTCTGAGCATTGGCACAGCCCTGTCCATTCCGCCCTGCCCGGGCGCTGTCACACAGCTGCCCAATGAACTGGAACAGCGTCAAGACGCCCCGGCGCGCGCGGAAACGCAGACCGGTTCGGGAACAGATGCCAACACGATCTATATCGTGACCGGCGATGACTGGGCGCCTTACGTGGATTCAGACTGGCCCCAGGGCGGCATGGGCACGCTTCTGGTGAAGGCCGCTTTTGATGCAGTCGGCATGGGCGACCGCGTCCGCATCCACAATATCAATGACTGGAACGCCCAGCTTTATGATCTGGTTCCGTCCGACCGGTATCAGCTCGCTTTCGGCTGGTCCATGCCGGACATGACCTATTGGAAGACCTGTGACCGGGTCGCCAAACCCATGCAGATCCGGTGCAAATACAACCAGTCCGAACCGGTCTTCACCATCTCGCTCGGTTTCTTCAGCGACACCAGCCGGTCGGATCTGAAAGACATCACCATCGAGGACATGAAGACCAAGCGGATCTGCCGGCCGACAGGCTGGTCCACATTCCAGATGGAAGAAAACGGCATTCCGCTCGAGAACCTCGTCGGCGCAGCCAACCCGCAAGGCTGTTTTGAGAAAATCATCAACGGTGAAGCAGACTTTGCGGTTGTGAACCGGCCAAGCGGCATCGCCATCGCCACCAAGATGGGGATCCGGGACAATATCGAGATGGCGCCTTTCACAGTGCCCTACGCGATCCACCTGGTCGCCTACAAAGACAACCCGCTGAACACGACCGCCTATCTTGATGAGTTCAACAAGGGTCTGAAAATCATCATCGACAATGGCACCTACGCCCAGATCTCGTCCTATTTCAACGACGAATTCGCGCGCCGGACGCAGGAAAACAGCAATTAGTCTTCGCATCACTTTTATCTGCCAGACTGTCCGCTCCGCCTGTGTGCCGGAGTGGAGCCGCGCCGCCCGGATGGGCGGCGTGGTGCATGGGCTGCTATGTTTAAAGCGGAACGGGAAAAAAGAGGATCCGCAGACAAAAAGGGGCATTCGACATGAAGGGGCTAACGCAATGGAGGGGAAAATGAAATTTGCAGTTGGAGCCTGGCTTGCGGCTGCAGGTCTGATCGGCCTGTCGCCCGCCCATGCAGAAACCTGCACGGCGCAAGTTCAAAGCTACAAGGTAGCGGCAGGCGACACGCTGCCTGCAATCGCCGAAAAAGTCTATGACGATGCAGGCGCCTGGCATCTCATTTCCGACTATCCGGGAAATGCCGGTATTGTGGGCCGGAACCCGGCCTCTCTGAACCCGGGCACGACCATACAACTCCCGCCTTGCCCAACGACGGCCCTGCCCGCATCAACGGCTCTCCCACAGGATGGCCTCGACGTGGCATCCCTGGCTCTGGACAGTCTGATCCCGACGCCGATCTACATTGCTGCCCGCAAGAACCATGCGCCGTTCGCTTCTCCGGATTGGCCGCAAGGAGGGATGGCAACCATGATTGTGCGCGCCGCTTTTGATGCGGTCGGCCTGGGTGACCGGATACGCATCCACCATATTGGCGATGCCAACGCCCAGTTCAAATATCTTCTGCCCACCGGCCGCTACAAGCTCGGCCTTGGCTGGAACATGCCAGACATGGGGTATTGGAAACAGTGCTCAGCCCTGCCGCAGGACATGCAGGTCCGCTGCGGCTACAAGGCGTCCGATCCGATCGTTCCAATGTCCTTCAGCTTCTTTTATGAAATCGGCCGGGCCGATCTGCAAAATGCCACCTATGAGCAGATCAAGGCAGGCCGCTTGTGCCGTCCCGCCAGCTGGTCGACCTTTCAGCTCGTGGAAAACGACATCCCTCTGACAAATCTGACCAGAGCCGCCAACATGCAGGATTGCTTCCGGCTGCTTCTGGAAGGCAATGTGGACTTCGTCGTCGGCTCACGTCTCAGCGCCATTGCCAGCGCCACGAAGATGGGCATCCTCGACAAGGTGGACATGGCGTCCTTCACCGGCGTGTCCTTCGGCTATGAGCTCATCGCCCACAACGACAATATCGACGGGGCTTTTGACTATCTGGAGGCGTTCAACAAAGGACTCCAGATCATCATTGATAACGGCGTCTATGGCCAAATTACGTCCTACTACAATGATGAATTCTCCCGCAGGCTGCAGAACTGACGGTCCGCAGGCCTGAACCCCAAACGGCCTCACGAAAACGGCGCCGGATCCCACAGGTCCGGCGCTTTTTTTAGCTGTGAGCCGTGCCGCGTTCAAAGGATTTCCGGACGTTTTGTCCGTTGCGGCGAAATCTCTGTTTTCACGCAGCGAATGGCAAATCCAAGGGAGCGCGGTTTGCTCACCAACCGCACAGCACGGCCAAGGCAGATCCCGCCGATCACTCAGACGACAGCTGCCAAGGGCGCCTGCGCGAGCCCTGCCCCCCGGTCCAGAACGTCGACACCCGGCGCAAAGACATGCGTCACAGAACTTGCCCGCAGCCGCGCTGTCACCCCCTCCGGGGTTGTGGGAATGTCCATGTTCCGCATCTGCTCCCACCAGAGCGCTGCAAGCCCGGCAACATGCGGGGTGGCCATACTGGTGCCGTTAAAGGAGACCAGACCGCCGCCGGTTTTTGCGGAGATCACATCGACCCCCGGGGCTGCCAGAACAGGATTGGTATTCGAGAACGGTGCCACGACAAGACCATCTGGACTTTCTCCCAGAGCGCCGACAGACATCATGCGCTCTGCTGCGGCAGGGATCGATGCACTCACTTCAAAATTCGGGTTGATATCGCGCTCACTTTCATTTCCCGAGGCGGCCACCACCACGACCCCTCCGGTAAAGGGGATTGATGCTTGGAACATGTCCATCAGACGGTCGAATATCCGGATATTCATCCGGTAGCCTTCAAGAGCTGCGCTCGCGGCCAGTTTCTCGGGAAATCCATCATCGATGAGGTTCTTGACCAAACCGGGAAAGTCGAACCCGAGAGACATGGAAATGACACGCGCGCCCTGACTGACGGCCCATTGCATGCCTTCAAACAACATGTTGGTGCTGCCCGAGCCATCATCGCCCAGAACCTTGCCGATCGAAGCACTTGTAACGCCGGGCGCAACCCCGATCCGCAGACCGTCAACATCCCGCCCGAACACGGTTCCGGCACAATGGGTTCCATGCCCTTGCACATCGCCATTGCCGCTGCCCGTAAAGTCTTTTTGCTCCAGGGTGACGCCTGCAAAGGCCGGATGTGCCGCATCAATTCCGGTGTCAAGCACGGCAACCTTCACCCCGGCACCGCTGGCAGGACTGGTCAGCGCGCCAACCGCCTGCACACCCCAGGTGGCCGTGTCCTGCGCCTGTGCTGCCGCCCCCGCCATGGGCACCGGCGCAATCAGCTTTGTCGGCATCACCCGCGCCACAGACAGGATATCCGGGTCACGGGTCACCTCGTTCAGCTGCTGCCGGTCGAGCTGGTGGGTCGTGACTTCCGGCTCCGGCGGCATCCCCCCGGCCAGACCAGCTCCAGCCCGGGCCACTGCGCCGCGCATATTCAAATCAAGTGTTCTGAGTGTTCTATTCTTGTCTCTCAATACAATAAAGTCTGACATCGTAACGCCTCCCATTTGTAGAGTTACGCAAAGACAATAAACGCATAGAGTGTCAAAATGGTGGTTTCACCCAATCTCCCCGTCCCGCCGGAAGGGCGGATGCTGGCCGCTCCAATCAACGGACACGATATCTCGCGGGGCCGTTCGAAAAACCGCGAAGCCAAATACAGTGCGCAGTTTCGCCTGCTGCTCTCGCTCAGCCTGGGGACGGGAATGCAGCGAAAATCATAAGCCTCCTTGTAACAAACCAATCCTGGGCCCTTATCCGTGTGCGCTCAGCCGCCAGCCGAAAGCCCGGCCGTATCTCGACAACGGGCATCTGGAACTGGACAACAATTGCGCGGAGCGGGCAATGAAACCGATTGCCCTTGGACGAAAAAACGACCGCTTCATGGGCTCAGAAGGCTGCCGCAAATTCGCGGCTATCGCCTATACCCTGATCGAAACCGCCAAACTCAGCGGCATCGACCCGCAAGCCCGGCTGAAATGGGTTCTGGTACAAATCGCCGACCACAAGATCAATTGCATCAACGACCTCATGCCTTGGTGTTACGCTGCAAAAGCAGCGTAACAGAGCGCGTCGCCACCATGAAGACCGGCTTCACCGGACGGACACTGTTGACCGGGAAGATTTGCGCGTTGAAACTCAAAAATTCCCGTTGTCGGGCTCGAAGCTGGCCCTCGCTGCAGTTTGAGCAAATGTTTATAACCTGCAGGCAAATCTTCGCGGCCCGGCACCTCGTTAGTTAAGCCGATTGTTCGGCTTCCCACTTGAACTGGCTGGAAACTGAAACGCCGTAGGTGAACAATTCAAAAGAGAAGTCCTTAGGCTTTTGCCGGTCTGCTATCCGGTTCGGAAGATCCGGGTTGACCATAGCGGATTTGCCGATAGCGAGAAAATCCGCCTCTCCCTCGCAAAGAACTTCCCGCGCGAGATCGACATCTTGCAATCCGCCATTGGCGATCACGGGCAATCCCGTTGTTTCACGCGCGAATTTGGTCAGTCGTGCGCCGTCCCTGGTGCTGCTGTGATATGCGTAACCTTTCCGCTCGCTGGCCAGATGGATGAAGCTCGCCCCGGCCTCCTGGACTGCCGCGAAGATGATGGCTGCGTCATCCAGACCGCCGGGCCAAAAATAGTCGGGCTGCGTCGCCTTTGCCTGGGATAGACGAACCCCAGTGACAAAGTCGCTGCTACATGTAGCGCGAACCCCCGATATGATCTCGCATGTCAACCGGATCCGGTTTTCAACAGAACCACCGTAAGGCGCGGTGCGCAAATTGGTTTCGGGTGTCAGGAATTGATCCAGCAGATACCCGTTTGCACAATGGATTTCCACGCCATCAAAGCCAGCAGCTTCCGCCCGTTTGGCCGCCTGAATGAAACCGGCCTTTATGTCCGCTATATCCTGTCCAGTCAGTTCGACAGGCGTTTCATATGGCCCCTGTTTTGTGCCGTACATTTGCAACATGTGGCCTTGCGGCCGCACAGCTGATGGCCCGCGCGGAACATCCACCACCTGCGACACCGCTCCAGCGTGAATGAGTTGAAGGATGATCTTGCTGCCATTGGCGTGGACCGCTTCTACAATTTTCCGCCATCCCTCTTGTTGCGCGTCCGTGCACAGACCAGGCTGATGGGCGTAGGCTTGAGCGATCGAGGTGTCAGGATAGGCTCCCTCAGCGATGAGCAGGCCAAATCCGCCTTTCGCAAAGCGCGTGTAATACGCGGCCATTTCCACCGTTGGAATTCCGTCCGCTGTTGCGCTGGCGCGGGACATCGGGGCAAGAACATACCTATTTGCAAGATCCAGTTTCTGAATCGAGCCAGGTTTGAGAGCAGGATGAATTTCGCTTTTCAGTGTCATTGGGTTTGGCTTCCTGTTGTGAATGAAGCCGAAATAGTTCTAACTTGCACTTGTAGCAAGAATGCACAAAAAAGACCTATACATACAAAAATGTAAGTAAGGGATCGGCATGGCCAACCTGTTCAATGAAGAACAACTGTTCTGTCCGACCGAGACCGCCCTCGAAATTATTGGCGGAAAGTGGAAGGGAATGATCCTCTGGTGCCTGTGTCAGCGCACAATGCGGTTCGGTGAACTACACAGGACAATCCCTGATATCACGCAGCGTATGCTGACGAAGCAACTACGCGACTTGGAAAACTACGACATCATTGTACGCAAGGTGTACCCTGTGGTCCCTCCGAAAGTCGAATATTCGCTTAGCGAACACGGTATCGCGCTAAAACCCATTCTTCAGCAATTGGAGGACTGGTCGAAAGACTACCTCAACGCAAAGATCGAAGCTTCTGCTTCAGACAGCAATAGACCGGTTTAGTCATTTTCGGAGGCGATTAGGCAGGTTTTGCCTTGTGACAAAGCAAATGCCCACTCCGAGCAGAAATTAGGCCGTGTGGACGGATTTGATCAAGATGAAGGCGGCTGCGATTGCGACGATGGAGCGGAAGTTTCTGGCGGTTTTCTCGCAGCGCAGGGCGACCCGTTTGAAGCGTTTGAGCTTGCCCATCATTTGGTCGATGCGCGCGCGGCCCCGGTAGAGCGCTTTGGCGAAGTGCCTGGGAATGTCGCGCCGGTTTGATTTGTACGGGATGACTGGGACAGCCCCGGCCTTTCGCGCAGCCTTTCGAGAGACTGTCCGGAATTCTGTGCCCTGGCGTGGTAGCTCTGAGATGAGGAGACCCACGTATGAGCCTCGACAAAGACCTTTTGGACCAGCTGATGGAGGGGCGGTCGCCCGGTGACCTTTTTGGCAAGGACGGCGTTCTTGCCGAGCTGACCAAGGCGCTGGCGGAACGCGCCCTGAGCACGGAACTGGACGCGCATCTGACCGAGGAGCGGGCCGATCCGCCGCCCGAGGGGCAGAACAAGCCACCGAACCGGCGCAATGGCAGCAGCCAGAAGACGGTGACCACCGACAGCGGCAAGGTCGTTCTGGACATCCCCCGCGACCGCAACGGCAGCTTCGATCCGGTGCTCATCGCCAAGTACCAGCGCCGCTTCCCCGAGTTCGATACCAAGATCATCAGCATGTACGCGCGGGGCATGACGACACGGGAAATCCAGGGGCACATAGAGGAAATCTACGGCATTGAGGCCTCCCCGAGCCTGATTTCCGCCATCACAGACGCGGTCATGGAGGAGGTAACCTCCTGGCAGAACCGCCCACTCGAGCCTTGTTACCCCGTCGTGTTCATGGACGCGATCCGGGTCAACATCCGCAGCGACGGCGCGGTGTCGAACAAGGCGGTCTTCGTTGCCCTGGCCATCCTGCCGGACGGCACCAGGGACGTGCTGGGGCTGTGGTTCCAGGCCAACGAGGGCGCCAAGTTCTGGGCCAAGGTGTTGAACGATCTGCGCAATCGTGGGGTTCAAGACATCCTCATCGCGGTGGTGGACGGGCTCAAAGGGTTTCCCCAAGCCATCGAGGCGGCCTTTCCTCAGACCCTGGTCCAGACCTGCGTCGTGCACCTTCTGCGCCATTCCATGAGCTTTGCCAGCTACAAGGACCGCAAGGCCGTCGCTGCGGCCCTGAAGGCCGTCTACACCGCCGTGGACGCCGACGCCGCTGAGGCCGCGCTGACCGAGTTCGAGGACAGCGACCTGGCCGCAAAGTACCCGGCCATCGCCCCAAGCTGGCGGCGCGCCTGGACCGAGGTGATCCCATTTCTGGACTACCCGCCCGAGGTGCGCAGGCTGATCTACACCACCAACGCGATTGAGGCGCTCAACTCGAAAATCCGGCGTGCGGTACGAACCCGCGGCCATTTCCCAAGTGATGACGCGGCCGCAAAATTGATCTATCTCGCGCTGAATGCTACTTCTCAGGAGTGGAAGCGCTCAGTCCGAGAATGGCACGCCGTGAAAAGCCAGCTCGCAATCATGTTCGAAGACCGCTTCCTAATGGCGTAATCAAAGCGCCAGGGCACAGAATTCCGGACAGTCTCCCTTTCGATTGGCGTTGCTGTCATAGCCCTTGTCGGCAACGATGGCCCGGTGCTTGATCTCGGGGCCGGTTTCCATGAGATCGGTAAACTGCTTGCTCCACCGGTCAGTTCAAAGCCAAGCGGCAGGCCGTTCCGATCCGTTTTCAGATGGATCTTGGTGCCGAAGCCGCCGCGCGAATGCCCGAGCGCTTGACCTTCCTGCCCCCTTTGGCGCCTGCCGCTGAAACATGGGCCCGAATAACGGTGCTGTCGAACATGGCAATCAGATGCGCCCCTTCATCAAGTCCGGCCAGAATGGAAAAATAGTCCTTAAACACACCTGCCTTGCCAAGGCGGTCGAAGCGTTTCCAGACGCTGTTCCAGGTGCCGAACCGCTCGGGCAAAGCGCGCCAGGAGATGTTGTGAAGCGTGAAATAATGTAGAGCCTCGAGAAACAGACGGTCATTCTTTGCCTTCGCGCCAACCCGTGGCAAGCAGGCCCGGAAAACCTCCAGGGCCAGTTCGAAATCCCGTTCTGTCATCTTGCTGCACATCGCCGACCTCCTAATCACGTCGGCAACCTATGAATCACTTTGAAATCAAATCCGGAATCCCAAAACTTATACCTGTGTTGATTCGTCCACGCGGCCTAGTAACACGCTATAAACGGGATGATTACCCTGTCATTCGGAAAACGTCGCGTCCCAATTCGCGTCATTCCAAGATTGGTAGACGGAATGTGCGTTCTTCATATCCTCCCAAACCCAAACCATGCGATCGACGAACCAGATTTTTGCCAGCACAACGCCGTGATATCCGCCGAACGCCGCCCAAAAGTCCTGAATGAAGAAGCCATAGGCTCCGACAGAAAAAAACACGCCTGAAAACAGCATGATAGCCGTCACAGCTTTGCGATGATGTTCCGGTATCGGGATATCGTTTCGATTGATGTACGCTCGCTCCCCGAGCACGCCTTTTGTTGCCCAGGATGAAGTCGTCGAAGGCGGAGAAAACAAGCGTGGATTCATCCAGATCCAGAGCATCGCGGCCGCGATAGGAAGCAGCGAATACCAGCCGATCCAAAAAGCGCTCCACGCCGCGAAGAAGACCAATGGTGCTCCGGCCGCTCTGGAATAAACGCTCAGCGGATTGGCGTGGCTGGCCCAGGTCATCTGTTCCATACCCATAAGCCGTTCGGCTCCTTTGAAGATGTCCATCGTGCGCGGTACTCTTGCGAAACGGCCCAAATGCGAACCTTGGCTGTGATACATCATGAACGCAACTTGGACTCAAAGCGGACTTTTGTCGCGATTTCAATAGAGGCCATACCAAGCTCAAGGGTGAGTTCGCAGAGACCATTCGCAGCTTGCAGCCAAGTCAGAAACTCTTTGACCTCGTAACGCACATGTTCCGGGATATCTGGAATGAACGCTCGGCCCTTCTCGAAGATGCAATCAAGTCCGGACAGTGGCGCTTGCGCGAAACCGATAAACAGATCGAAACGCTTCTGGACCGGATCATGGACGCAACCAATCCGACCGTTATCAAAGCCCATGAAGACAAGATTGCTGTTCTGGAGCGTGACAAGCTGAAACTGCGCGAAAAGCTGGAAACAAAAGCACCTGAGAAAGGCACCTTCGACAACATGCTAGAACTCTCGCTCAAGTTCCTCGCAAACCCTTATAATATATGGGAAACCGGCAACATTACCCTCAAGAGAACCGTCCTCAGACTGGCCTTCTCAGAGCGCTTCACATACCACCGATTTGAGGGGGCTAGAACACCCCAAATATTCCTGCCGTTCAAAACCTAAGCAGGGATACATGGGGCTGAAATCAAAAATGGTGCGGATGGAGGGACTTGAACCCCCACGCCTTGCGGCACCAGAACCTAAATCTGGCGTGTCTGCCAATTTCACCACATCCGCATCAAACAGGCCCAACAGCCTGCGGTCAAAGCGGGGCCTCTATAGCATTGCTGATTTTCCCGTCAAAGGAAAAAGCGGCGTCAGCCCCCTGCCCCGGCATCCTTGTCCACAAGCGCCCGGACAAGCGCGCGCACAACTGACCTGAGCGCCTCCGCCAGATCTTCTGCAATCAGGCCCGGTCCGGCTTCCCGGCCCGCCTCTCCATGGAGCCAGACCGCCTGACAGGCCGCCTCAAAGCCTGGCACGTCCTGGGCAAGCAGCCCCGTGGCAAGGCCTGCAAGCACGTCGCCAGACCCCGCCGTTGCCAAAAAGGGCGGCGCATTGGTGTTGATGGCCGCGCGCCCGTCCGGGGCTGCGATCACAGTGTCCGGCCCTTTCAAGACAACGCAGGCACCTGAACGGTCTGCAGCAAGCCTGGCCCTTTCCAGCTTGGACCCGCCATGGCAGGAGGCGCCGAGGTCCGGGAAAAGCCGGGCGAACTCCCCTTCATGGGGCGTTAACAGCACCGACGCAGCGGCGGCCTTGATCTGGCAGAACAGATCCTCCGGCGCCACCTCAAAACTCGTGAGCGCATCCGCATCCAGGACACAGGCCCGCCCGGCCGTGAGGAGCGCATGGACAGCCGCGCAGGTGTCCGGCCCCACCCCATAACCAGGTCCAATCAGCACCGCATTCAGCCGCCGGTCAGCAAGAAGGTCTCTGATCCCGTCCACGCCCGCGACCTTTTTCAGCATGACGGCAGTCAGGTGACAGGCATTGACCATCATGGCACCCGGCGGCGATGCCAGGCTCACCAATCCAGCCCCCGCCCGCAAGGCCGCACCAGCGGCAAGCCGCGCCGCGCCGGTAGAGGCCATCGGGCCTCCGAAGACCACCGCATGGCCTTTTTGATATTTATGGCCCTCCTCAGCCGGTTGCGGCCAGGCCGCCCCCCAAAGCTCCGGACCATTTTCAAACTGGTCGGGCGCGATCTGATCGAGCACGTCCGGCTGAATTCCGATCTGCGCGACCTCCACCGTCCCGCACAGCCTTCGTCCCGGGAAAAGCACATGTCCCGGTTTTTTCCGGAAAAAGGTAACAGTCGCGCACGCTTTGACCGCCTCCCCGAGGATCGCACCGGTTTGCCCATGAAGACCTGACGGCAAATCGACCGCCAGAACCGGCTTACCGGCCGCATTCACCGCTTCAGCAAGCGCGCGCACCGGTCCGGCAAGGGGCCGGTCAAGCCCGGCACCAAACAGGGCGTCGATCACGAGATCTACCGACTTCAGGCTTGCATGACACGCGCGCGCGACAAGATCGCCCTCGACTGCTGCGCCAGCCCCTCCTGGAGCCCCCCCCTCAGAAAGGGCAAGCAAGCTGCGGGTGCACAGATCCGCGCCCATGCGCTCAAAAGCGGAACGCGCATCGCCCGTCAGCCCGGCCGGGTCCTTTAAAAGGGCAAGCGCTACCCGATGGCCGGCAGCCTCCAAAAGTCGGGCCGCCACGAAGCCGTCGCCACCATTGTTGCCAGGACCACACAGAACCAGAACCGCGCCTTTGTCCGGCACCATCGCCTGCGCCGCGCACGCGACAGCTTCGCCCGCCCGCTCCATCAGATCGATGCCGGGAATGCCGCGGGCAATCGTCAACCGGTCCGCCTCCCCCATCTCAGCCGGCGTCAAAAGAACCGCTTGCGTCTTGTCAGCCCCACTTGCCATTTATGCGCGCACCCCGCCTCTTTTCCCATCAGCTGATGTCTTCACGGTTTTAGGCCCAGTGGACATGCACCGGCAAGGCGGCCATCAATTATGTCCATTTTTTAGGCAATATGCATATTTATTGATCAATATTTTGGATTTGGAGAGGCGCGGGCTCGAAGCAGCCTGCGGCGCCTGCCGCTTTTATTGGCTGCTTTCCCGGCCTCGGGAGATTTTTTAAGCCGCGCCAGCTATTTGGCATGCATCATGCAAATAAGGCAGCATCTATTCCCGCATGTGACCTGGTCTGTGCACCCTGGCACCGCGGCATAAAAAGAGCCTGCCGAGATTTCCGGCCTGTTACGTGGAGAGAGACACAAGGTGATGAAAAAGATCGAAGCGATCATCAAGCCCTTCAAACTGGATGAGGTCAAAGAGGCTTTGCAGGAAGTCGGCCTTCAGGGCATCACCGTGACCGAAGCCAAGGGCTTTGGCCGTCAGAAGGGCCACACGGAACTCTATCGCGGCGCTGAATATGTCGTCGACTTTCTGCCGAAGGTGAAAGTCGAAATCGTGCTTGGTGACGAGATGGTCGAAAAAGCAGTTGACGCCATCCGCTCCGCCGCGCAAACAGGTCGCATTGGCGACGGCAAGATCTTTGTGTCAAACATTGAAGAAGCCGTCCGCATCCGGACCGGTGAATCCGGCATCGACGCAATCTGACCCACCCAATTCCGGCATCCGCCGGTGACCAGAACCCCGGGCTTGATCACTGAGCAAAGATCTGGTCTGTGAAGGCCCGGACTGAAACCCAACCGTTCACAAGATAATCAAAGGGATGGACATAATGACCACTGCCGCTGACGTCCTGAAGGAAATTCAGGAAAAGGACGTTAAATTCGTCGACCTGCGCTTTACTGACCCGCGCGGCAAGATGCAGCACGTCACCATGGATTCTGCACTTGTAGACGAAGACATGTTCGCCGAAGGCGTTGCTTTCGACGGCTCGTCCATTGCCGGCTGGAAAGCGATCAACGAGTCCGACATGATGCTGATCCTGGACCCGGAAACGGCCCACATGGATCCGTTCTTCGCCCAGTCCACCATGGCAATCTTCTGTGACATCGTCGACCCGATCACCGGCGAAGGCTACAACCGCGACCCGCGCATGACCGCGAAGAAAGCGGAAGCCTATGTGAAATCCGGCGGCTTCGGTGACACCATCTATTTCGGCCCGGAAGCCGAATTCTTCATGTTCGACGACGTGCGTTTCACCGCAGATCCGTACAACACCGGCTTCATCCTGGACAGCTCCGAACTGCCGTCCAACATGGGCTCCGAATATGAAACCGGCAACCTCGGTCACCGTCCGCGCACCAAGGGCGGCTACTTCCCGGTTCCGCCGGTCGACAGCGCGCAGGATATCCGCTCCGAAATGCTGTCCGTGATGGGCGAAATGGGCGTACCGACCGAAAAGCACCACCACGAAGTGGCAGCTGCCCAGCACGAGCTTGGCATGAAGTTCGACACCCTGACCCGCTGCGCTGACAATATGCAGGTCTACAAATACGTCGTTCACCAGGTGGCCCACGCCTACGGCAAAACCTCCACCTTCATGCCGAAGCCGGTCTTCGGTGACAACGGCACCGGCATGCACTGCCACCAGTCGATCTGGAAAGACGGCGAGCCGACCTTTGCCGGCAACCAGTATGCAGACCTCTCCGAGACCTGCCTCCACTATATCGGCGGTATCCTGAAGCACGCCAAGGCCCTGAACGCCTTCACCAACCCGTCCACCAACTCCTACAAGCGTCTGGTGCCGGGCTATGAGGCTCCGGTCCTTCTGGCCTATTCCTCGCGCAACCGGTCTGCATCCTGCCGCATTCCGTTCACGTCGTCTCCGAAGGCGAAGCGTATCGAGGTCCGCTTCCCGGATCCGACCGCCAACCCGTATCTGTGCTTCTCCGCGCTCCTGATGGCTGGACTTGACGGTATCAAGAACAAGATCCATCCGGGCGATGCCATGGACAAGAACCTCTACGATCTGCCGGCGGAAGAGCTGGCCGAGATCCCGACGGTTTGCGGCTCCTTGCGCGAAGCCCTTGAAAGCCTGGATGCGGACCGGGAGTTCCTGAAGTCCGGCGGTGTCTTCGACGACGACCAGATCGACGCTTACATCGAGCTGAAAATGGAAGAAGTCGAGCGCTACGAAATGACCCCGCATCCGGTCGAATTCGACATGTACTACTCCGTCTAAGGGCCTCCGCTCCTAGGCGAACCGAAACCCCGGCCAACCGGCCGGGGTTTTTGTTTGGGTTCTCAATAGTTGCCCAAGAGCACTGGAATCGCCAAAAACCTCCGTGCAATCAGCGAAGCTGCCACGGCAACCGGCTTTGCTGCAATCCAATCGCGCTCAAGACGCAAGAATGCATCATACCCAATTGATCTTTGGATCTATCCCGAGGCTAGATCTCAACCCGTCCTCCACGAATGTATGGAACCCCCCGTTTCCATTCCTCAGTCCTTGGACAGCGCCCTCGCCGTTAAACAATCCACCTGCGGCATGAAATCCCAAGGCCCGGTAAACCTCAAACTGCTCTTCTGAAAAGAACTGATCGCCAGTGGACTGATGCGGAAAATCGGGATGGCGCCGTCTGTAGTCGCGAATATAATCGTTTTCGTCGCCGGTTACCGATGATTTTACATAAATCAGAATGCCTTGCTCGGGCTCACAACCGTCTTCATCGCCGCCGGAGTAATGAATGATGCCAATGGCACAATGCGGGACCACATCCTGTGGCTTTCGATCGTCGTAGGACAGTGTAGCCGTGCGAATTTGATCCCAATCCATCTCGATGCGAACGCCCATATCGATCCGAATATATTGCTGGAGTTTCACGAAGGACGACATGTTCATCGCGCCATCGGCCTCACCGTCAACTACAATGATGATCTTGCACTTGCGCTTGATCAGCTCGTAGACACCAAGATTCTCAATATGGCCGCCGTCACTCAGATAGACGCGGGCATAATTTGCTTTCAGCAAACCCAGCACCTCAATATAAAACCAAACAAAGCTTCCCGGTATTTTCAGAAGCAACCGCTGCCAGAAGGAGGCCTCAAAAATGTCTTGCACCCACATGGGGTTCGGCAGCCAATACCCAAGACGGATGTTGAGAATTGCAAGGCTGAAAACCAGATACCACTTTGTCTTGTTGCCCATGTTGGCAGACGCCGCAGCACCAGATATCGCCATCGCTGTGGCAACATCTAACTCCCGATCCAAACGTTCCAACTGGCTGGTCTTGCAATATCCAGTGGAAGTGCTGCCGCAATACCCTCGACTGAATGTAAAAAAATCCGCATGCCGCCTCCTCTGATTGAGCTTTCTGTCGCCCTGAATGTTGAGGGCTGTGTTGATCAGAAGCGCAGGACAATACTCGTGCCTGAGCGCACTCAGCGCGAATTTCCGCCGACTTGCACCGCCTGCCCCCGCACCGTCATGGGCCCCGATAAAGCCTTTCGCCAACCGGTCCCGATACAGAAAGTAGAGGGTATACGCATTGGGTGGGATCAGGAAGGCAACAGGGATCAGGAGAATCGCCAGAAGACCGTAGCTTATCCAGACGCCATGATTGGCTAAAGATACACAACAGGCAGGTGCAACGGCCGTCTCTGCGATTTGAGAATATAGGCTCTGTAGCCATGCAGGCGCCGCAGAGTAGTGCCCTTGATCATCCAAAATGCCCCAGTTTGACAAGTTCAAATAGACCAGCCACAAGAACACGGGAACGATAAGCCCGGCTGCAACATAAAGTGTCTTTCCAAGCACCTTGGCAATCAAAGCACCTCGACCGCTGCCGTCTTCTCCCGCTTTTACAAGTTTGCTGATCCAGCTCCCGCCGGCTGCAAACACAGCACTGAGCGCCCCAAGCGCAGCCGTCAGATTTGACTTCATCCAAGCCAGTCCAAGGGTGCCATCGGATGTCTGTTGCCAGTACCAGTCGAGCACCACCGGCTGCGCCTGAAAGGAAAAGACAAAGACCGGCAGCAGCAGGAGCGCTCCAGACCATTTCCGCCGCTGTCCTCTGGAAACCGCACTTTCCTTGTCATTCAGAGCCCAAAGTACAATCAGCAGGATTGCCGCAACTGCTGCGGCAAGTGCGACATAGACCGTCAGGACGAAATTTCCGGAGAGACCAAAAATGTTCCAGCTGCCCAGATCAACTGACGGTTCAGAAAGAGACCTCTGAGTTGGATTGAGCGCTATAGTAAGAGCTGCAAACATCAGCAAGCAGGGAAGCACCAGCATAGCATTTGCAATCAAACCAATAAAAACCGCACCAATCGCTTCCAGAATATTGCGAAATTTTCCCGCAACCAAATAGTTTGAATAGTCTCTCAAATGCCCAACGCGTGGATCCTCCTCACCTCCCAAATCACTTGGAAACGGAAACTTTCCTTCGCCCTCACTCATTCCCACAGCAACAGAGCTGCCCAAATAGCCCCCACCCGAAACCGTTGAAAGGTAATCCAAACGCTTGATGATCTGCCATTTTGCCTCAAGCGCCTGCAGAACGCCAAGGCAAAAGGCCGCAGACCGAATCCCACCGCCAGAAAGAGACAGGCCGATCAGTCCACGCGCAACCGAGGGAAGCACCTCCTCGCTGCCGGCATCAGAGTTCTTTCCTGGTCTCCAGACAGCGTCAAAAGGCAAACTTTGATTCTTCCGACGTTCAACCACGTCTTTGAGCTCATCTGAAAAAACAGTTTCAAAAACTATGGACCCTTTTTTCGCCATCGCGCATTCCTCAAGAATAAACGGCCGAAACAGCAAAAGCGTCTAAAAAGACAACCCACGACCAAAAGTTAAAAATAACAACTATTATATCATAGATTGCAAAGACTGTTGAGAGGCGGCTGGGCCTGAAAGGTTTCCTTCCAGCCCTTCCGCCGCAGTTTGAGCGCCTCATTGCGTCAGCCAGTCCGCCAGAGACGGCCGTTTGCGGCGTTTGTGGCCGCGCATGGGCGGGGAGGCAATCATGGCGTTGAGCACCGCTTCCTGGGTCGTTTCTGCTGCAGCCTTGAAAAGCGTGTCGATCCGGTCTTCCTGCAGGATCTCACGCGCCATAAAAGCGCTTTCGCAATGATGTGGCAGCCGGTCCGCCGTCGAAAAGGCAAGCGAGATATCGCCGCTGCCATGGCCATAAAACGCGCCGAGGCGCCCCAGCCCCGCAGCCGCCCGCCGGGCGACACGTTTCAGCTGCCGGCTTTCCAAAGGCACATCCGTTGCCATCACGACAATCACGGAGCCACGCTCCTCCGTCTGGCCTGGCGATTTGGGATGGGGTTTGCGTCCATCGGGAAGGATCAGGTCTCCGGGCCGGCCAAAATTGGCCTGCACCAACGTGCCAAGCGTGAAAGCGCGCCCGTCCAGCTTTAACACCCGCGAGGCCGAGCCAATGCCGCCCTTGAAGCCGAAGGCGCTCATGCCGGTTCCGGCCCCTACACTGCCCTGCTCAAAATCGGGGCCCGCAGCCTCAAGCGCGGCATTGGCATCGTCTTCTGTCAGGGCGAGCGCGCAAATATCGCTCAAATAGCCGTCATTGCATTCCATCACCACCGGATTGACGGTGCCCCCCGAGCGGTCGATTTCCGGGTTTATGGCCAGCTCCCGGCGCACAAGCGCATTGATGCCGGTTCCGACCCCAAACGTATTTGTCAGCAGGATCGGCGTTTCCAGCGTGCCGAGCTCCTCCACCTGAACCAGTCCGGCACTTTTGCCAAAGCCGTTGATGACATCCACGGCGGCGGGCACTTTTTCCAAAAAGAGATTGCCGGAATGGGGCAGAATGGCCGTAACCCCGGTTCTGAGAGCCCCCTCCACCACCGTCCTGTGACCAACAGTAACCCCGGCAACATCGCTCAGCGCGTTGCGCGGGCCCGGTTGAAGATCACCACATAAAAGGTCATGGGCGCGGGCGGGAGACTGTGGTGCTGTCGGCATGAGATAACCCGTTGAAAGAGATTCGAACGGGCCTCATGAAAGTCTATTGCTCAGATGCACACAAGCTTGAAAGCCGGACCGGAAAGCGTGGCACCAAGAGCAAGCCCGCCAGACCTCACGTGCCGGCCAAAAGCAGCTCCAGCGCGATGACGCCCAGCACAAGACACAGAAAGTAGCCAGCAAAGCGCCCGTGATCCGTGCCGTCAATCACCACCTTGCGCAACAAGGACCCGAAAATGTCGAGGATTGAAACAGTGGCCAGAATGATCAGCAGGATCGCCGCCCCAGCCGAATAGTCGAACCCCCGCAGCGCCTCGGACAGGGACATTCCGATGCCGCCGGCCCCGACAATGCCGAGAACCGTTGCGGAGCGGACATTGGCTTCAAACCGGTAGAGCGAATAGGAAATCCAGAGTGGCAGAACCTGCGGAACGACCCCATAGACAACCTCCTGAATGACCGGAGCGCCGGTCGCCTTGATGCCTTCCACGGGCCGGGGATCAATCGCCTCGACCGCCTCGGAAAAAAGTTTTGCCAAGGTTCCTGTCGTGTGGATCGTGAGCGCCAGCACACCGGCAAGCGGCCCAAGACCGACAGCGGCAACAAAAATCAGCGCAAACACCAGCTCATTGATTGCACGGAAGGCATCCATAAGCCGCCTGACCGGAAACACGATCCAGACCGGAGCGATGTTGGACGACGACAACAGGCCGAATGGAATGGCAAGAAGCACGGACAGGAACGAGCCCCAGACAGCCATCTGGACTGTCTCGAGCATCAGATCAAAATAACTGTGCCAGTAGCGGAAATTGGGCTCCAGAAAATCTTCCAGCAGCAAGGCCATGTTGCCACCGCCGGTCAGAATCTCGCCCAGCCGGTGCATGTCCGCTGGCTTGAAGCTCCAGACAAGCATAACGATCAGGCCGCCCCAGATCAGAAGATCGAAGATCTTTTCCTGGGTGTCGCGGCCCGGCACACGCAACTCAGGCTCGGCTTTGGGAACCAGATCGGCAGTAGAGGACATGGGCTTGGCTTCCGTTGGAGGACCCCACCGGCGCGAGGGAACCCCCTCGCGCCGGCCGGGTGTCAAACAGTCTTACTTGCGCGGACGGGCGGTGGCAGCGGCGCGGATTTCTTCGATCCTGGTGTTGATTTCCATGACCTTTTTGGTGCGCTCGTCGTCGGTATAGGTGTCATCACCTTCGATGGACATGCGCTGACGGATCTGGTCCATCTCGTAGAAAGGCCACAGCTGCGCATTGGAAGAGGGAATGAACGGGCCCATGTCGATCATGGCCAGATTTTCGCGGGCTTTCGCCACTTCTTCATCCGTTCCCTGACGGCCATAGGTCATGAAGAAATACATGATCTGCGCCTTGATCTTTTCGTCCAGCTCCGGACGCCAGGCCATCGGGTCGGAGGCGATCAGCGGCGACCGCCAGATTTCCTTCAGCTCGGCAAACAGTTCCGGCTTGGCGTTCTTCAGGCGCGAATACATGCCGGTGGAGGACGCAACGGCCGCATCCACCTGTTTCGTGGCCACCGAAATCAAATTGGTTTCGTGATTGGCATTGCGTACGGTCTTGAAACAGTCCTTCGGGTTTACGCCTTCCTTGGCGAAGATGAAGGTGGACGGAACCAGAAAGCCGGAGGTGGAATTCGGATCCCCGATGCCGAAATTCAGATCCTTGCCGCATTTCATGACATCTTCATAGGTCAGACCGGAATCCTTGTGCGTCACCATGACGGACCAGTAGCCCCGGTCACCGGTCGCTTCGGTGGTCTGCGCGAAGATTTCAGCGCCCGCGCGGTCGACTGCGACCATAGCGGATTTGTTGCCGTACCAGACAACGTCGACCTTGTCGAAGCGCATGCCTTCGATGACACCGGCATAGTCGGCGGCAAAAAACGGCTTCACCGGCATGCCGATGGAATCTTCCATCGCCTTCAGGAAGGGACCCCACTTTTCCCGCTGGGCCGAGCTGGATTCAGTCGACAGAATGCCAAAGTGGAGTTCTTTCGGGTTTTCACGGTCGGCCAGAGCCGGAGCGGCAAGGCTCGCCAGAAGGGCTGCAGACGCAGCGATACGCGCAATCAGTTTCATGTCGTGTCTCCCACGGGGTGTATCAGGCCGTTGCCGACAGTGGCGTGGTCCCGAAGTCGTCGGCATCGGGCAGAACAAGTTCCTCGCTCGCCTCGCCGTAAATCTCACGGAGAAATTGTGTCGTCAGCGCATGGCTGGGGCCGTCATAGACGATCTTGCCCGCCCGCATCGCGATGGTGCGCTTGCAGTATCTGCGAGCATATTCGACCTGATGCAGGGAAACGAGAATGGTTGTCCCGTCTTCTTCGTTGATGCGCGCCAGAATACCCATGACCCGCTTTGCGGACGCCGGATCCAGAGAGGCAATCGGCTCGTCGGCCAGGATGATCTTTGCGCCCTGGACCAGCGTGCGTGCAATCGCGGCGCGCTGCTGCTGACCGCCGGACAGTGTCACGGCGCGCTGGCGCGCCGCGTGGGCAATCCCTACCCGGTGCAGGGCGCGCATGGCCTGCTGCTTTTCAGCCGCGGTAAACAAGCCGAGCATTCCCCGCCAGGTGGGCACCTTGCCCAAAAACCCGGCAAGGACATTCGTGAGAACACTGAGACGCGGAACAAGATTGAACTGCTGGAACACGACGCCGACAGAGGTGCGCGTCGATGCAATATTGCCGGAGACTTTGCCCGCATCCTGAACCTTGGCACCAGACACGGTGACCGTGCAGCAGCCGGGCTCCCGGTCGCCTGCAATCAGGCCGGAGACGTGGCGGATAAGCGTGGATTTGCCGGAGCCGGACGCTCCGATAAGGGCGACGAATTCGCCTTCGGCAACCTCCAGACAGACATCGTCCAGCGCACGGTTTCCAGCGCCAAAGGTCTTTGAAAGCTTGCTGACGGAAATTGCGTTCATGGCTGCCTCCAACTGGGCAGCTTGGTAACAAATTCGGGATCTGGAGAGATGAAGGATATGTGTCAGAATGACGAAACCCGACATCGCAGCCGAAAAACTTGCAAAAGAGGGGTCTTTGAGGCCCAATTCCTCGTCAATTTTCCTAATCAAAACGAAAGGCCCTCGCTTGGGAGGGCCTTCGTTCGGGAGACTTGGACTTCCGCTTGATCTTAGTAACAGACCCGACGGTAGCCAACGACCACATACTGACGGTAGTAGGGATCCCAGCGGCGCACCGGTTTGTTGTGGCAGCGGACCGGCTGGTAATAGCGCGGCTGACGGGCCTGGGAGGCAATGATGGCACCGGCGGCAAGGCCGATAATGGCACCGGCGGCAACTGCACCAGCGCGGTTCTTGGCATGGGCCTCGGCCGGTGCGAGGCTGACGGCGGCGGTTGCAACGGTGGCCACGGTCACGGCGGCGATAGCAAATTTACGAAACATGACTGGTCCTCTCAAAGTGGGTGTCAGCAGTTCCTTGCTGATGAGAGAACCCTACGCCGCAGCGGCAACGCGGGCTGTGATTGCAATCACGCTTGGTCAGATTAGGGGGGAAAAGCCGGGGCGGTTCCCGCCAGCCCCCCTCCGGCCCCCAAGCAAACTGCTCTGGCGGCAGCTCCCCTGCCACTTTTCGCAGCATCGGCAATTTACAACGCCCTGGCCACAGGCTAGATCAGCCGATGCTCCCGGGTTGCGGGCGGCCTTCCATGGGAAGATCGCCTTTAAAAGAGGCTGGAGAGCACGTCCGCAGACAGGCCGGGCAGGCAAGACACAAGACAACAGGCACGGGCAGACATTATGCGTGAGTTCAAATCGGATTTCCTGAACATTCTCTCGGAGCGCGGGTTCATTCATCAGATTTCCGACCCCAAAGGACTGGATGCGCTTTGCGAGAAGGAAACCGTGACCGCCTATATCGGTTTTGACTGCACCGCCCCGAGCCTTCATGCAGGCTCACTTGTCCAGATCATGATGCTGCACTGGTTCCAGAAGACCGGACACCGGCCGATTGCGCTCATGGGCGGTGGCACCACAAGGGTCGGCGATCCGACCGGCAAGGATGAAAGCCGCAAGATCCTCAGCGAAGAAGCCATTGAGGAGAATAAGGCGGGCATCTTTAAAGTGTTCGAAAAGCTGCTGACCTTCGGCGACGGTCCGGGCGATGCTCTTATGGTCGACAATGCAGACTGGCTCATGCAGCTCAACTATGTGGACTTCCTGAGGGATATCGGCCGCCACTTTTCCGTCAACCAGATGATCCAGCGCGATGCGGTCCGTCTGCGCCTGGAGCGGGAACAGCACCTGTCCTTCCTGGAATTCAACTACATGCTGCTGCAGGGCTATGACTATCTGGAACTCTACCGGCGCACGGGCTGCCGGCTGCAGATGGGCGGCTCCGACCAGTGGGGCAACATCCTGTCCGGTACCGATCTGGTGCGCCGCCTGGAGGAAAAGGACGCCTATGCCCTGACCTCACCCCTTCTGACCACCGCGTCCGGGGCCAAGATGGGCAAGACCGCAGCCGGGGCCGTCTGGCTGAACGAGGATCAGCTCTCCGCCTATGACTACTGGCAGTTCTGGCGCAACACGGAAGACGCCGATATCGAGCGGTTCCTGAAACTCTTCACCGTTCTGCCCATGGACGAGATCGCCCGCCTTGCCGCCCTTGAAGGCTCTGAAATCAACGACGCCAAGAAGATCCTGGCAACCGAAGCCACCGCCATGATCCATGGCCGCGCCAAGGCAGACGAGGCGGCTGAAACCGCCCGCAAGGCCTTTGAGGAAGGTCAGTCCGCAGAAGGCCTGCCGACCGTCACGGTTGCCCGGGCGGATCTGGAAGTTGGTCTTGGTGTCTTGTCCGCCTTTGTAACCGCTGGCCTGTGTGCATCCAACGGGGATGTCCGCCGCAACATCAAGGGCGGTGCTGTGCGGATCAACGACAAGGGCGAACAGAATGACAAACGCCTGCTTACCCTTGCCGATATCGGCAGCGACGGCGTGGTCAAGCTGTCCCTTGGCAAGAAAAAGCATGTCTTGCTGAGACCGGAATAAGCCTGACACAAACCGGGCAACTGCAAAAAACCTTAATGTAGAAGAGAGATAGCCGGGGTCGGCCCCTAACCTAAGTGTGGTTGCAAGTAAATCGGCTCCGGCGTTTAGCGAGGCAGACATTCGCGCCAGCTAGGCTCGTAGCCGCTTCCGGCCCAACGGGACGTGCGATCAGTCTGCGGTTAAGGTCAGCTTTGAGCCCATATTGACGAATGCTGCATATCGCACGAACGTCCGTTTGCACGAACTCGACATCACACTCGCTGTCTGGCAGACTCAATATTATTCAAATAATTGCAGTTGGTACATTCAGATGGACTCAGTTCTCTTTGCAGCCTTTTTGACGACAACTCTGGTGTTCTTGGCAGTTCCGGGGCCATCAGTGGCGTTTGCCACTGCACAAGCCATCCGACATGGGCCAAGAGCAGCCTATGTTGCTGTTGCAGGTGATGCCCTTGGAACAATGGTTCATGTTATAGTTGCCGTTGCCGGATTAACTGCGCTGGTAGCGATGTCAGAAATGGTTCTGCCATTCCTGCAAATCGCGGGTGGAATGTTTATTCTTTGGATGGCTCTAAACGCGTTCAAGAACATTGGCAAATCAGCGGAAAATGTCGCGCGGCCATCTGACCGAACTACGTTTTGGGCGGGATTCTTTGCCTGCGTTACAAATCCAAAAGCAATAGTGTTCTTCGTAGCGCTATTCCCGGCCTTCATTTCCTCCAATCACAACGTGCTTTTTCAAGGTGCTGTGTACGGCATCATCTTTATTGTCTTGGACGCAATATCCATTTTGACTTACGCGCTGCTCGCCACAGCGACCGTGAAACGCACGACGTCCCGTTGGCTAAATCCAGAAATTTTGAGTGGCTTGGGCCTTACTGGGGTAGGCATTGGCATGGTGATTAAGGGATACCGCTCGATCCCATCCAACTAGCGTAAGAGCCGACATTGGAACAGTCGCGGCGAACGACAAAAAAGTCCGCTTTGCTGCCGTTTGTTCACATCGCGGCGAATGCCCGGTTCCCGTGCAGCTAACGGCAGTTTCTTAACTGTTTCAGATTTCTGAAACATGTCCGAACCCCGAAAGCCCCGCTGGACCAAGGGGTTCGGCTCAATTTTTTGCTACGCGGCCACATTTAGGTTAGGGGCTGGGGGTCAGCCCCGGTTTTTGGCGTTCGGCTGAAATTCAAACATGCGCCGGAAAATCCCCGGTGCAATGGCCGAGATCGGATTGACCGTCAGCACCGGATCGGAGACCGCGCCGGACAGGCGGTAAGTCACCCCGATCAGCCCTTCACCCGAATTGCCGCCAAGCGCAAAGCCCAGAAGCGGGATCTTGGTGAAGAAGTTATTGAGCGCATAAATCGGCACAAAGGTGCCGCTCAAGGCCAGAGTCTGGCTGTTGAGGTCCACAGTTCCGCTGACCGTGCCGCCCAGCACATTGCCCTGAAGGGCGCCGCGAATGATCGTCAGCACATCGCCTTCCCGGGAAAAATTGATATCCATTGTGTCAAAACTGGCGGACCCGTCCGGGCTGCGCGCGGACTGGATGCTGCTATCCGGATTCAGGTTGTCTTTTTCCCGCTGCCGGATGCGCTGGATGGCCGGATCTTCGGTGATGCGCAGCGAACGCACCTTGAAATCCCCGGCCCAGCTGTCCTCATCAGCCATGGCGACACTCAAGACGCCGCTCCCGCCCTCCATGCGCTCATAGAGGTCAAGGAATTTTAGCGTCGCCCCGGTATCGGCAAACCGGCCGCTGGCCAGCTGGCTGTCGCCCTCTTCCGTCACCTTGAACTCAAAGCTGGACCGGCCGTTGACCTGCCCGCTGACATCAGCTGTGCGCAAGCCCTTGCGTCCGGTTTCCACCCGCCCGGAGAACCCTTGAATGGTCTGATTGTTGAAGCCGGTGACCCGGTCGATATCCGCCGCGATGCGCGCACCATCGGAAAAATCGCCCTCGCCCTTGCTGCCCCCCGGACTGCGCAGGCTCTGGATCAGGCCTCGCCCGTCAAAAGAGGTGCCGGTAAAAACGATATCGTACCGCCCGCTGCCGGTGCGCTGCAGTTCCACTTCAGCATCATCGCCCGCCCGCAAACGGAATGTGCTGAAAGAAGCGTCCACCAGCTCGCCGCTTTCAGACAACCGCAAGCTTCCGGCAACATCCGTGCCTTCCGACGTCAGCCGGAAGTCGCGCACCATCTGACCTTTATTCGTCTCAATCAGCTTGAAAACAGCCTTCGCCGGAACACCTTTGGCCTTCAGCCAGCCGAGCGCCTCCAGACGCAGTTCGCTCTGCTTCATGTCCACGGAGAATTGCTGACCGTCCCCGCCGCCGCTGACGCTCAGCACCAGAGGCCCCTTGACGAAGGCCGTCAGGTCAATACCCTTTTCTTTCAGCTGATCGGCTGTGACGGACACGACCACATCCTGTTTGCCCGCAACTCCGGAGTTCCCCAAAGGTTCGATCAGGTCGATATCCGCCTGAAGCCCGTCCAGAATGCCCTTTCCGGTGATCGCCACCTGGTCGGGATTGGCAGAAATCTTCACATCAGCCTTTTCAATCGTGTGGCCCATGATCGGGTTGGAATCGGTGAAACCGTTGAGTTCGCCAGCAACAGACCAATCGATATCCTCAACCGCAATGCCGGGGGCCAGCGGGAATTCTGCCGTGACATCCATGCTGCCGGTCCCGGTGGCCCCACCGCGTTTCAAGCCTGCCCGCTCCAGCACATCCAGCGGATCGCTATCGGCAACGGCAGCCAGTTCATTGGCCGTCCCGCTGATCAGGGCGGAGACCTTCGCGGTCTTCCCATCTCGAAGCGGCAGGTGAAAAATCTCAAACACGCCTTTTGGAACCGTGACCTCGCCCCCCGTTGAGGCGGTCGCAACGCCATCCCTGGCGGCCACGGTCAGGATCTCATCCTTCACGGTCAAGGTGCCTGCAAGACCCCTGACTTCCGGCAAATTGCCAAAGGGTGTCACCGCCCCGCCTTCAAACGTCATGTCCATGCGCATGTCGTTTCCCGACCAGCCCGCATCCGGGTCCCGGTGATTGAAGGCTGGTGGCCGGATCGCTCCGGTATAAGACACCTTGTTGATGAAACCCGCCTTGATGTTGTCGATGATCCATCGGCGCGCAGGCGGCACCAGCGTGATCGGCCAGACCTGCTTGGCTAGCGCGACGGGAATATTCTCCCCTTCCGCAGCCAGCGCAAGATAGGGACCGTCAGACGAAATTTGCAGGCTTGCAACGCCCTGGGCAACCGCCTTGCCCGCTTTCATGACGAACCGGTCGACAGACAGAAGCCGTTCAACGGGATCGAACCGCGCCTCAACCTTGACACCATCCAGCATTTGCGGGGGCTCTGGAATATCGGCCGACCCGAATTGCGGAAATTCAGAATCCAGTGAGATCTTCCAATGGCCGACCTCCTCCGTGTCCGGAGCAACCCGGCCGGTGAAGAAAATCCGGCTTTTGCCGCGTATGACATGTGACCGGGTGATCTCAATGGCGTCCCGTCCGGCCCTGAACAACACAGAAAGCGCAGCGTCATCAAAAGCAACAATGGTTCGGCCCAATTGAAACCAGCCGTCGCGCACGCGCGCCACCGCATTGGCCGAAATGAAATGGCCCTCGCCATCCAGTTTCGCTTCCAATTTCGCAGATGCAGGCAGGCCAAGCCCCTTGCCCTGTTTCTTCAACGCGTCCGGCCCCAGAAGCTCGGCCAGGGTAATGCCATTGACCACCACACCGATATTCTTTTGCGCGCTGCCTTGCGGTGCGCTTCGGACCAGTTGCAAGCGCCAGGTCGAAACGGTCCCGGCCACACGGGCGCTGGCGCGGATCACCCGGTTGTCGCTTCTTAGGATGTTGGCATTGATGCCGGGGAACCTGCGCGGCATGGCGCCTTTCAGCTCGAAAGACCCGTTGCGGATGCTGACATATTTCAGTCCCCGCCGGGCGAACTGATCATCCACCACATCGCTGGTCCGGTCCACCGCTTCCAGAAGCGGTCCGATTTTGGGGACTTTCGCTGGCCCGCCCTTTAAGGTTACCTGGACTTGCGGCTGATCAAGAACCAGAGTCGTAAACCTGATCTTTCCGGAAAAAAGCGCATCCCGGTCCAGTTGCACCAGCAGCTGCGGCAGCGAGATGGTGACAGGGGCCGGCCCGCCAATCTCAAGATCCGCATTCTCAAGACTGATTTGAATGCCGCCGGGTTCAGTAAAATCGACCCGTGCCTCATCTACTGCCAGCGTGACAGGTCCTCGGGTTCCCTGAGATGCGATCAGACTTCCCAGAAACGGAATCCGCACAGGTCCGGAGGAAAACAGACTATAAAGACCGGCAAAGCAGCAGAGCAGCAGCGTGGCTGTAACCAGCCAGACGCTCTTGCGCCGAAGCAAAGCCTTGCGCGGCTTCTTCAACTTTTTGCTGCTGCCAGACCGTCGAAACAAATCGGCTCCATAGTTCCGTCTGACACGGTGTCTGTCAGGCGCTTCGGATGTGCACTTTTTCAAGTACTTGGTGTTCACGCATTGAACGAGTCGCCGCGTGTCCTATGATACGTCAAAAGCGGTCACAAAAGCGACCGCTCCTCCCCAGTTGAGGCCGGTCCCGGCAAAAACGCACAAACTTTGACAGAAGGATGGCAAGATGAGCGAATTGGCAGAGGGCAGCCCTGCCCCGGATTTCGATCTGGAGAGCGAAGGTGGCGGAAATGTGAGCCTGAGCGCCCTGAAAGGCAGACCGGCTGTTGTCTATTTCTATCCAAAGGACAACACCCCCGGCTGCACCAAGGAAGCGATTGCGTTCTCCGAACTGATGGAAGAGTTCCGCCAACTCGGCGTCACTATCATCGGAATTTCCCCGGATTCGGCCAAAAAACACGACAATTTTGTTGCCAAGCACAATCTGACCATCCGCCTTGGCGCCGATACGGACACCAAAACGGCTGAGGCCTATGGCGTCTGGGTCGAAAAATCCATGTATGGCAAAAAATATATGGGTGTGGAGCGTTCGACCTTTCTGGTCAACAAGGATGGCACCATTGCCAAGATCTGGCGGAAGGTGAAGGTGCCCGGCCATGCCGAGGCCGTTCTTGACGCCGCCCGCGCCCTCTGATCCCACCTCCCTCTCGCCCTGAATATCCTCCATGAGCCAGTCGTCACCTGATCTCGCGCCCACAACCCTGGTGGCGGGCGCCCGCGCCATTGTTGCTGCCGCCGACACGTCCGAAAAGGTCCGTTTGGCCTATACAGTCTCCAAAGCCTGGTTTCAGCGGGAGATCGCTTTGGGAACACAGGCAACAGACGGCGCCATGCCGGACCGTCCGGGACGGCCCGCAAAACCGGAGCTGCTTGCGCCCCGTGACATGCCCAAACGCAGCCTGACGGGCAAGGCCGGCCGCCTTGCCCTGATCCATTCTTTGGCACATATCGAGCTGAACGCGGTCGACCTGACCTGGGATCTGATCGGCCGCTTTCCCCATATCCGCCTGCCCCGGTCCTATTATGACGACTGGGTGCGGGTCGGGCTGGAAGAAGCCAAACATTTTTCCATGCTGGAAGACCGGCTCGCAAAGCTTGAGGCCGCCTATGGGGACATGCCGGCCCATGACGGGCTCTGGCAGGCCGCGCAGGACACCGGCCATGATCTTGCCGCCCGCCTTGCCATCATCCCGCTGGTCCTCGAAGCCCGGGGGCTCGACATCACCCCGCCCATGATTGAAAAGGCCCGGGCGATCGGGGATGAAGACACCGCCAAGTGCCTGGATATCATTTACAGGGATGAGAAAAACCACGTTGCCTTTGGCGCCAAATGGTTCCGCTTTTTGTGTGACCGGCAGGGAATCAGACCGGAACCGGCCTTCCACGGTTTCGTGCGCAAGCACTTCAGAGGCGCTCTGAAACCACCATTTAATGACCGCGCCCGTTCCGAGGCAGGTCTAACCTCCGGATTTTACAAGCCTCTTGCACCACTCGCGGGATAATTTTAATGCGGTTGCAGACGATTTATTAACCTTACCAAACTCTAATCATCCTCAGTTCTTTTTGCAGAATGCAGCCAGTGACTGAGTGAAGATGATCCAGCGGCAGAAACAGACGCAACCTTATCAAGCGGGCAGACCAGCGGCAGAAAAACCGTCTCCGGCCCGGACCACCTATCATCTGCGTCCGGTGCATCTGATTTGCGGGGCCCTGGCCTGTGTGAGCGCCACTCTGGCCGTGACAGGGTCGATCGGGTATTCCCTCGTCCGGTCTGACGTGATGGCCGATGCCTCGGCACAGCGCACGGAGCTGGTTCATGAGTATCAGGATCATATCGACCGGCTAAGAACCGAGATCGAAAAATTGACCAGCCGCCAGATGGTCGACCGGGAAACGGTCGAGATCCAGGTCATGGATGTGCTGCGGCGGCAACAGGATCTGAACCAGCGCCACGCAATCGTGGCAGATCTGGTGGCCCGCGCCGAGCATGCGGGCATTTACCTGAGTTCCGGCAACCCCTTGCCGCCTCCCAAGCCGTCCCTGGATGCGCGCGGACTCACGACCGCCGCCCGGGACGACAGTTCGGCCATTGGCGGGGAAAGCGAGCTGATAGCTGAGCCGGTAAAGGCTCTGGGTCTCAGGGAAAGCTCTTCGGGCACCCCTGATCCACTTGCCATTTTACAGCAGACATCAGGCAGTTCCTCAGCCAAGACGACGGCAACTGGAAAGGGCTCAAAAAAAAACTCTGAAAAACAGGCTGCGCTTGACGCCCTGAAGGTCAATATTTCCGAGATGGACGCGGAAAGCACCGCCGCTGTCGACGCCATTGCCCTTGCCACGGAAACCCGTATTGAAGACATTCTGGCCGTCACAGCCAGCATAAGCCCAGCTGTGAACGCGGCGTTGCGCAAAGACAGCGCCATTGGCGGGCCCTTTGCCCCAATAACCCCGAATACCTTTCCCAATCGCCTGGAGCGCGCCGACAAAGCCCTGAAGACATTTCGCAGGGTAAAATTCACGGCCCTCCGGCTGCCGGTCAAACGCCCTGTACGCAACAGTTCCGTTTCCAGCACGTTCGGCCCAAGGGTAGATCCGTTCCTTAAACGTCTGGCCATGCACACGGGGATCGATTTCAAGGCTCCTTATGGCGCCCGCATCTATGCGACGGCACCCGGCACCGTCAAAAGTGCCCGCTGGCACGGAGGCTATGGCCGTTTGATCGAGATCCGTCATGCCAACGGCTTCATCACCCGCTATGCCCACCTGAGCAAATTTCAGGTGAAGGAAGGCGACCATGTTCTGGCCGGGGACCTGATTGGCAATGTCGGCTCAACCGGCCGTTCCACCGGCCCGCATCTTCACTATGAAATCCGCCGCGGCGAAAAGCCGGTTGATCCGGCGAATTTCCTGAAAGCAGGCGAGAAACTGTCCGAGATGTCTTTGTGAAAACGGGGCCGTCCGGCCCCGCTCTCTTTTTTGATAAATTGATTTCAGAAGTCCATAGAAGCCCATGAAATAAAATCATTATCAATCGATATCACTTACCTCAACCTCATCGCCGCCAAAGACCCGCTGAGCCAAGGCTGCTTCCATGAACTTGTCGAGATCCCCATCCAGAACATCGCCCGGAGACGTGCTTTCCACCCCCGTGCGCAGATCCTTCACAAGCTGATAGGGCTGCAACACGTAGGAGCGGATCTGGTGGCCCCAGCCAATATCGGTCTTGGACGCGGCTTCAGCGTTGGCTGCCTCTTCCCGCTTTTTCAGCTCGGCCTCATAGAGCCGTGCCTTCAGCATGCCCCAGGCGGTTGCACGGTTCTTGTGCTGAGAACGTTCGGACTGGCACTGAACAACAATACCCGTCGGCTGGTGCGTGATGCGGACGGCAGAATCGGTCGTGTTGACGTGCTGCCCACCGGCGCCGGAGGCCCGGTAGGTATCGATCCGGCAGTCGCTTTCATTGACATCGATCTCGATGGAATCATCGATCACCGGATAGACCCAGGCGCTTGAGAAACTCGTATGCCGCCGGGCGTTGCTGTCATAAGGCGAAATGCGCACAAGGCGGTGCACGCCGGATTCGGTTTTCAGCCAGCCATAGGCATTTTCGCCCTTGATCAGGAGGGTCGCCGACTTGATGCCTGCTTCTTCGCCGTCATTATATTCCAGCAACTCGACCTTAAAGCCATGCTGTTCGGCCCAACGGCGGTACATGCGCAGCAACATGGACGCCCAGTCCTGGCTTTCCGTACCACCAGCCCCGGAATTGATTTCCAGATAGGTGTCGTTGCCATCTGCTTCCCCGGACAGAAGCGAATTGAGCTGCAACGTGTTGACCTTGTCCTTCAGGCCGCGCAGCGCCTCTTCCGCCTCGCCGATCACCGAGGCATCATCTTCCATCTCGCCCAGTTCGATCAGCTCTATATTATCCGCAAGATCCTGTTCCAATTCCTTGACGCCGGAAATGCCGTCATCGAGCTGCTGGCGCTCGCGCATCAGCTTCTGGGCCTTGGAGGGATCGTTCCAAAGTTCGGGATCTTCGGAAAGCGCGTTCAGTTCGTCCAAACGGACCAAAGCCTGATCCCAGTCAAAGATGCCTCCTCAGCAGGCTTATGGCCTGCTTGATTTCATCGACGATGGCTTCCATCTCGGCGCGCATCGGATACCTCGCTTGTTTCAAGTGAAGCGGCCCGGCTTCCTCAAGAAGCACCGGGCCGTAAATTGGAGCGGGAATTTAGCCGGGCCGGTTGGCGGTGTAAACCAGGTAAATAGCCTGCCCGGCAACCTCAGGCCCTTGGCGGCCCGAGGGGCCGGGTCCAAGGGGCTAATAAGGGGGCTCAGTAAAGCCCGCCGGTACCGTCTGTCACCGCTTCCTGGGCTTCCGGGGACACAACATGCGACACTCCCATGGAGTCCTGAAAGTCGATCACCGCATAGCTGTCATTGGGCGCCATACCGGGTTTGAAGGCCTCCAGAATGGCCCCGGGGGAGCCCGGCGCGGCCCGGAGCCCCGTTCTGCGGTTGATGGCAATCAGCTGCAACCCGCGTGGCACGCGGAATTCCACCGGCGGCTTGCCGGCCAGGGCTTCCTTGACGAATTCTGTGAAGATCGGCGCAGCCACCTGACCGCCGGTTGCCCCGCGCCCCATGGGTTTGGGCGTGTCATAGCCGACAAAAACCCCAACGGCGAGATCGGGCGTGAAGCCCATGAACCAGGCATCCTTCTCGTCATTGGTGGTGCCGGTCTTGCCAGCGACTGGCCGGCCGACCGCGCGCACTGAGGTTGCCGTGCCCCGCTGAACCACCCCTTCCATCATGGAGGTGATCTGATAGGCGGTCATCGGATCAAGCACCTGTTCGCGGTTGTCGATCAGAGTCGGCTCGTCCTGGCCTTCCCAGACATCCTGGGTGCAGCCATCACAGATCCGGCTGTCATGTTTGTAAATGGTGCGGCCATAGCGGTCCTGAATACGGTCGATCAGGGTCGGGCGGACCTTCTTGCCCCCATTGGCGATGGTCGCATAGGCCGTTGTCATGCGCAGAACGGTCGTTTCCCCTGCCCCCAGCGACATGGAGAGCACCGGCAGCATGTTATCATAAATGCCGAAGCGCTTGGCATATTCGGCGACCAGCGGCATGCCCATATCCTGCGCCAGACGCACGGTCATAACGTTCCGTGACAGCTCGATACCGGTGCGCAGGGTCGACGGGCCATAGAACTTGCCGCCATAGTTTTGCGGCCGCCACGTGCCCAGACCCGGTCCCTGGCTGATTTCCAGGGGCGCATCCATGATCACCGATGACGGGGTGTAGCCATTGTCAAGCGCGGCCGCATAGAGGAACGGCTTGAAGGAAGATCCCGGCTGGCGGTAGGCCTGCGTCGCCCGGTTGAATTCGCTCTGCGCAAAGCTGAAACCACCGACCATGGCCAGAACACGGCCCGTATAGGGGTCCATGGCCACCAGCGCACCGGACACTTTCGGAATCTGACGCAGTTCATAGGTGCCGGGCACCACCGGGCTTTCCTGCACATAAACCACATCGCCAGGGGCCAGCACATCCGACACCGCCTTCGGAGTGCGCCTGTCAACCCGCGCCCATTTCATGGTGTCGAGAGAAAGTTTGCCCGTGGTGCGCTCGTCAGACAGTTTGCCGCTGACGAGTTTTTTCGGCTGAATGCCAACCGTTGCCTCGTCGGTGCCGCTTTCCAGCACGACCGCCAGATGCCACTCGGGCAGATCGCTGAGCGCTTCGATCTTGGCAAGGTCCACGCCCCAGTCGGCGCCAAGCGAAATCCGGTCAATCGGCCCGTTCCAGCTGCCGCGCTGATGGTCGAATTTGATCAGACCATCCATCAGCGCCTTGCGCGCGATCTTCTGCATTTTAGGATCAAGGGTCGAACGGACGGACAGACCACCTTCATAAAGACGCTTGTCCCCATAAATGGACGCGACTTCGCGGCGCACTTCCTCAGTAAAATACTCGGCAGCGAACAGGCGTGTGCCGGATTTGCGCGGTTTGACCACAAGCGGCTTGGCTTTGGCTTCCGCGCCCTCTTCGGGCGTGACATAGCCATCGGCCACCATGCGGTCGATCACGTAGTTGCGCCGGGCAACTGCCCGTTTCTTGTGCCGGAACGGATGATAGTTGTTCGGCGCCTTCGGCAAGGCTGCCAGATAGGCCGCCTCTTCAAGGGTCAACTCGTTCACGGATTTGTCGAAATAGATCAGCGCGGCCGCAGCAATGCCATGCGCACCAAGGCCAAGATAGATCTCGTTGACATAAAGTTCGAGAATCTCGTCTTTCGTATAGGCCTGCTCAATCCGGAGCGCGAGAATCGCTTCCTTGATCTTGCGCACAATCGACAGGTCATTGGTCAGAAGGAAGTTCTTGGCGACCTGCTGCGTGATCGTGGACGCCCCTTCCGGACGGCGGCCGGACCCGTAATTCTGGATAAAGCGGACCGCCGCACGGGCGATACCTTCAGGATCAACGCCGATATGGGTGTAGAAGTTCTTGTCCTCGGCGGCAACAAAGGCCTGTTTCACCCGGTCCGGAATGGCCTGAATCGGCAGGAACATGCGCCGTTCCGTGGCATATTCTGCCATCAGGCTGCCGTCGGACGCATGCACGCGCGTCATTACGGGCGGCTCGTAGTTTTTGAGAGCCGTATAGTCAGGCAGGTCCTGATCGAGATGCATCAGGTACATCCACAGGCCTGCTGCCACCAGCAGACCAAGGGCCGCACCAATCCCGAAGAGATAGCCGAAGAACTTCACCAAAAATTTCATGCTGCGGGCTCGTCTTTTCCCGTCCTTGCCGTTTCCGGTTTCTAACACGGAAAGCTTAAGACGGCACCCTCCGGCACCGTTTATCCCAATATCCTGTCAGCTACCTCGTGCACCAATATGGCGATGCTGAGGCAATTTCCAGTCAGGATCTTCAACTCTGGTGTTGTTTCCGTCCCTGCTACTGGGACGGCGCCAGCCCCTGACGCGCCAGTCTAGGCCGGAAAAAACCGTAAATTGCCTCGGTCATGGCCTTGGCCATGCGCTCCTGCCATTCATCCGTTACCAGCAGCTTTTCATCATATTCGTTGGACAGATAGCCCAATTCCACCAGAACCGAGGGCACATCCGGCGCTTTCAGGACACGGAACCCTGCGGACCGGTGCGGGTTGTTGATCAATCGGACCGCGCTTTTCAGCTCGTCCACCAGGGTCTTGGCAAAATAGCTTGAAAAGGTGCGCGTTTCCCGGCGCGCCAGATCCAGCAGGATGTCAGTCACATCGGTCGGCTCCTCAGCCAGATCCACACCGGCGATAACATCCGACATGTTTTCCCGTTCGGCCAGTTCGGCGGACAACTGGTCCGATGCCTTGTCCGACAAGGTGTAGACGGTCGAGCCGCGCGCAAATTTCTGCCCCCGGCGCACCGAATCGGCGTGAATGGAGATGAACAGATCCGCTGCAAGCTCGTGTCCGATCTCAACCCGCCGCCCAAGTGGAATGAACGTATCGTCGTCCCGCGTCAGATGCACTTCATAAAGGCCCGTTTCCTCCAGCTTGGCCCGCAACAGCTTGGAAAATTCAAGAACCACCGCTTTTTCCAATGTGCCGCCGACCCCGGTTGCACCATTGTCGATGCCTCCATGGCCGGGATCCAGCACGATCACAGGCTTGGTGTTGTGGCGCGAGGCGGTCAACCGGTCAGATTTGGAACTCTTGGCCTTGGCCGCCTTTCCGCCAGTTGCCAATTTGCGCGATTTCTGCACAAAGGTTTTGAATTCATCAGGCGACGCTTTCACCAGATCCATCACAAACCGGGCGGGCTGGTCGTCCACCGGCGGCAGAAAGAACGTCTTGTCGACCCGCACCGGTCCGGTCAGGTCCATGACTATTCGCGACTTTCCGGCCGCAAACAGCCCGTAGCGCCAGTCCTGGACCAGTCCCCGCCCCGGCTTGACCGCACCTTCGGGCAGAGAAAACGTGACTTCCGGAAGATCCAGGATCAACCGCTCGGGATCGGTGAGGCCTGAGACAACCGGTGTGATCTGCCGGTCCATATCCAAAACGAATCGCGTCCTGTCCTCGTCCCCAGCGACCCGGACGCCGATCACTTCCGGTGTGTCACCACTTTTACCGGCCGCTCCGGCAGAGACAGCAGAAAAAGCAAAACAAAGGCCAAGGACCAGGGCAGCGAAGACGGCCCTGAGGAGGTCTTTTGAATCGATCAGGCATCCGGCCTGAGGTTTTGTCCCGTCTTTCTTCACAATCTCACCGGTTGCTGCACCCGCATTTTGCAGGTTTTACGCCCCTGACTGCCTGTCCTAAGACATCTTGGACCTGAGGAAAATGTCTTATACGTTTCACATTGCTTGCAAAGCGGATCTGCGGATCGTAAAAGTACCTTACGGATTTCGGTTCAAGACCGATACCTTCCCGGGTGACGAAGTCAGGAGACTATCCACAGCGTCATGGCATTCCCGGGCGCTTGAGCGATGGGACAGAGGCCGTTCTATCCTCCTTTATCAAGAGCGCCAGAATGCGTCCGGAGACTGTATCGGACCTTCTTTGGAACCGCACCGCCCCGTTTCGGCCGGTCTGTTAAAAAACAGAGTTATCCACGGGGCGCTCAGGCGGAAGGCAAAGGCGAACCGGTCCGGACCGGAAGCAGATGCAGCGGCGAGCCCCTCCCTGTGACCCCGGAATTGTACAACGACTTAACTCAAGGGCCTGCGTTGCCCCGAAGGACCCGCGCGATGCAAATAGTGATCAACAACCAGCAAGGCTCCGCTCAAGCGGCCGCTTGTGTTGATCACACGACCGCGCCGGGCGCAGACGCCCTTTTCAAACATAGCAAAACAAATACGGCAGCTCCTCTCCTTTCGGGCGGTGCGCGTTTACGACACGCGCCAAGCAACGCTGCCGTGGAGACTTTCAAGAATGGCAAACAAAATGCTGATCGACGCGGGCCACCCGGAAGAGACCCGGGTCGTCGTCGTACGTGGCAATCGGGTTGAAGAATTTGACTTTGAGGCTGCGAACCGGAAGCAGCTGCGCGGTAACATCTATCTGGCGAAAGTAACCCGGGTCGAACCTTCTCTTCAGGCCGCCTTCGTGGAATATGGCGGCAACCGCCACGGCTTCCTCGCCTTCAGCGAAATCCATCCGGACTATTATCAGATCCCCGTCGCCGACCGGGAAGCGCTTCTGGCCGCCGAAGCCGCCGAACGCCAGAAGGACGACGAAGCGGAGGAAAAGCCGAAGCGCCGCCGCAGATCACGTGCCGCCCGCAACGATTCGGCTGAGACTGTCGCCAGTGACAAGGTTGAAGAGGACGAGGCTGATTCGGATCAGGCCGCCGAGACTGCAACCGGCTCTGACGCAGATGCACAAGACGGCGCTGCCGAAACCGGCGAGCTGGCGGCCAAAGCCCCTGTTGACGAAACTGAAGCTGATGGTTCCCAGCCTGAGGATCAGGACGACGACGCGCCGTCTGAAATCTCCGAAGATGACGACATCTCTTCTGACGATGAAGAAGACGACGATACCGGCGGCGAAGCGGACGAAGCTGAAAACGACGTATCGGATGAAGAGGACGAGCGTCCTTCCCGGGCCCGCAGCCGCCGTCGGCGCCGCAGCAGATCCTCTGATGACGAGGAAGATGCGGACAATGACGAGGACAGCGTTGAATCCGTTGGCGCCGAAGACGCCATGGAAGAGGTGCCGGAACGCGTTGTTCCGCCGCGCAAGCATTACAAAATCCAGGAAGTCATCAAACGCCGCCAGATCATTCTTGTCCAGGTCGTCAAGGAAGAACGCGGCAACAAGGGCGCGGCTCTGACCACGTATCTGTCTCTGGCCGGGCGCTATTCCGTGCTGATGCCGAACACCGCCCGGGGCGGTGGCATTTCCCGCAAGATCACCCAGCCGACCGACCGCAAGCGCCTGAAAAAGATCGCCTCCGAACTGGATGTGCCGGAGGGCATGGGCGTGATCCTGCGCACTGCAGGAGCCAGCCGCACAAAAGCCGAAGTCAAGCGTGATTTCGAGTATCTTATGCGGCTTTGGGAAAATGTGCGCGAGCTCACGCTGAAGTCCAGCGCCCCCAGCCTCGTTTATGAGGAAGGCAGTCTGGTAAAGAGATCCATTCGCGATCTCTACAATAAGGACATCAACGAGGTTCTTGTCTCCGGCGATGAAGGCTACCGCGAGGCCAAAGACTTCATGCGCATGCTCATGCCGAGCCATGCCAAGAATGTGCAGCCTTACCGGGATCCCTCGCCGCTGTTCATCCGCTACGGGGTCGAACCGCAGCTGGATGCGATGTTCTCGCCGCAAGTCACGCTGAAATCCGGCGGTTATATCGTCATCAACCAGACGGAAGCGCTGGTTTCCATTGATGTGAACTCGGGCAAATCAACCCGCGAGCACAATATCGAAGACACCGCGCTTCAGACGAACCTGGAGGCGGCCGAAGAGGTCACCCGCCAGCTGCGCCTGCGCGATCTGGCTGGTCTGGTCGTCATCGACTTTATCGACATGGAAGAGTCGAAGAACAACCGGGCCGTCGAGCGCAAGCTGAAGGACTGTCTGAAGAACGACCGGGCCCGTATTCAGGTTGGCCGGATCTCCCATTTCGGCCTGCTGGAAATGTCGCGCCAGCGCATCCGCACAGGGGTTCTGGAAAGCTCCACGACCCCCTGCCCGCATTGCCAGGGCACCGGCATGATCCGTTCCGTGGAATCCGTTGCCCTGCATGTGCTGCGCTCCATCGAAGACAATCTTCTGAAAGGCGCGAGCCACAATCTGATCATCCGCACGACCACCCAGGTCGCGCTTTATATTCTCAACCACAAGCGCTCCAATCTGTTTGATCTGGAGACCCGCTTTGCCGTTGAGATCGAAGTCAGCGCGGATGAAATGGTCAACGGCCAGCTCTATGTGCTGGAGCGGGGCGCCCCGGTCGACCGGGACCGCATTCCGGTGCCTTCACCCATCGTCCAGCCGGACACCATCGAGATCATCGATGAAGACACCGAACAGCCGGTGATCGAAGACGAAGCCCAGGACGAGGCCAGGGACGAGGATGGCGGTGACCGCCGCCGCAGACGCCGCCGCAAGCGCCGCAGGGGCGGTGCTGACGGGGCACTGGACACCGGTTCGGAGACCGAGGATGGCGCACAGGCTGCCTCCGAGGGCAACAGTGCAGATGGCGACGAAGGGTCTTCCGAAGACCGTCAGGCCTCTGAAGACGATGGTAGTGATGAGCCGCGCCGCAAGCGCCGCCGCGGGCGCCGGGGCGGCCGCCGCGGACGCCGGAACGGGGATGGCAGCGAGCTGCAAGCCGATGAGGCAGCAGAGGGCGCAGAAGCAGGAGCTGTTTCCTCCGAGGACGCAAGCGAAGAAAGCTCTGCGCAGGAAGCGGACGCTGAAGACACCGGGGACACCGCTGCAGAATTGGTGAGCGCGGCGCCTGAAGCAGACACAGAGGCCGCGGCAGACAGCGGCGATGCGGATACTCAGGACGCTGTGGCTCAGGAAGACGTTGCGGACAGCACCGCTGTTGAGCCCTCCGCTGAACACGCACCGGACACCGTTGAGGCGACTGAAGAGCCCCAGGAAGACATCGTGGTTGACACCCCGACATCTGAACAGCCGGTTCCGACAGAAACCGCTACGGAAGAAGGTGAGGCTGCGGTCACCCCGAGCGCTCCGGCCGAACCTGTCGTGACGAGTGAAACCTCGGGCGATGACAAGGATGGCAAGGAAAAGCGCGTCGGCTGGTGGCAACGCGGCCGGTCCTTCTTCTGAGACGCTTGCTCAGATCAATCAATCACACAAAAGGCGGCCACAGGCCGCCTTTTTTTTAAGTCTTCAATCACGCTGGGTTTTCCCGCCAGCCTTTCTGCCCAAAGCCCGCGCTCCAAACCGTCAGGCAAGAAATTCTCCAAGCCGGGAGAGTGCCGTTTTCATGTCCGCTTGTGCGCCAGCAAAAGAAAAGCGGATGAAGTCAGATCCGTGCACCGGATCAAAATCGACCCCCGGTGTAGCAGCGATCCCGGCTCCCTCCAGCATCTGCCTGGCAAAGGCCAGACTGTCCCGGCTGTGCCGGCTGATATCGGCATAGATGTAAAACGCGCCATCCACCGGCAGCAGCCGGTCCAGACCGGCCTTGGGCAACCCCTCAAGCAGCAGGGCCCTGCTGGCCGCATAGCCTGCTTTGACCGTTTCCAGCTCTTCCTGCGCGCCAAGCGCGGCGGTTGCTGCAATCTGGGAGACTTCAGGCGCGGAAATATAAAGGCTCTGGGCGAGCCGCTCCGCAGGACGGACCAGATGTTCGGGCAGCACCATCCAGCCGATCCGCCAGCCGGTCATGCAGTAATATTTTGAGAAGCTGTTGATGACGATCACATTGCGGCTCGTCTCCAGAGCAGTCTTCTGCTCACCGGCATAGTGCAGGCCGTGATAGATCTCGTCCGAGAGGAACAGGATGGTCTCAGCCTCACAGAACCGGATCAGATCACTGAGCGCCTGCGCGCTCATCATCGTGCCGGTCGGATTGGCGGGACTGGCAACCAGAACGCCTTTGACCGGCCCCTCCTGCTGCGCCATCCGCAAATGCTCCGGTGTCAGGCACCAGCGTGTGTCTTCGCCAACCTCGACCTCCACCGGGACAAGACCAAGGGCTTTGAGAATGTTGCGGTAAGCGGGATAGCCCGGCGCGGTCAGAACGATCCGGTCGCCGGGGTCAAAGGCGGCCAGAAAGGCCAGATTGAACCCGGCCGACGACCCGGTGGTTACCATGATCTGGTCAGGGGAAACGCTGACCCCGTAGTCCCGCTGATAGAGATCGGCCAAGGCCGTGCGCAACGGCCGGATGCCCATGGCCTCCGTGTATCCAAGCCGCCCGTGGGTCAAAGCCGTTTGCGCGGCCGCAAGCGCCGCTTTGGGCGCGGGCGCGCAGGGTTGCCCCACCTCCATGTGAATGATGGACCGGCCCTCAGCCTCCAGCCGGGCCGCCTCAGCAAGCACATCCATGGCAATGAACGGCGCCACATCACTTCTTCTTGAGGGTTTGAACAGATTTTCAGTCATGAAACTTCCGCGCTTGCAGCAAAATGCCGATCACAGTTGGGAAAGACCCGTCCGGCCGGCCACTATCACATACGTTAGGGATAACAGGTCAGGCGACCCTATCGCGGATTTTCGGCCCCGGTGCAACAGGGACACACGAGGCAGGCCCAGTCACACAGCTATCGCCGCTGCGTCATCTTTCAAATTTGTCATGCAGCTATTCTTGACCGCCTGGTCACAGCTTCATAATTTCGCAGACACTCATTTTTCGTGATCGGTGTCCAAAAGGTCAGGAATTCAAGCTTGCCGCGTCTCGTGCCCGTCATCCGTTTTCCCAAATTGCAGTTGATGCGCGCGCGCGCTGCGCTTTCCGTACTGTGCGCAGCCGCCATCGCCCTGCCCGCCTTCACGGCTCCGGTCGCAGCGCAACGCGGCAGACTTCCCCTGATCCGGGATGCGGAAATCGAATCTCTCATGAGAGATTACGCAAAGCCGATCTTCAAGGCGGCGGGCATTGCCCATTCCGAGCCGCAGATCATCCTGGTCAATGACAAGAGGTTCAACGCGTTCGTGCCGGATTCCCGGCGCATGTTCATCAATATCGGCGTGATCATGGAAGCCGAAGCGCCGAGCGAAGTGATCGGCGTGATTGCCCATGAAACCGGGCATATTGCAGGCCGCCATCTGGTGCGGCTGCGCTCGGCCGCTGCCAATGCCCAGATCATTGCCGTGCTCGGCACCATCCTGGGGGCGGGCGCTGCCGCTGCAGGGGCGGCGTCCGGCTCCGGCCAGGCAGCCTCGGGCGGAGCGGCAGCGGCTGTCGGGGCCGGGTCTCTCGGCCAGAGGTCTCTGCTGGCCTATCAGCGCGGCGAGGAAGCCTCCGCCGACCGGGCCGCCCTGAAATATCTCGACGCCACCGGCCAGAGCGCGCGCGGCATGCTGAAGACCTTCAAGCGCATGTCGGAACAGCAGATGTTCTCGAAGAAGTTCGCAGATCCTTATGCCCAGAGCCACCCGATGGCCCAGGACCGCTACACCAGTCTTTTGAACGCTGCACAGAAATCGAAATATTTCAACGCACCGGAAGATTACGTGCTGCAATACCGGCATGACATGGCGCGCGCGAAGCTGTTTGCCTTCACCAGCCATCCCTCAGCGACCTTGCGCGCCTATCCGCGCAGCGACAAAAGCCCGCCAGCCCAATATGCCCGGGCCATTGCCGCCATGAAAAGCCGGGGCAAGGGGGCGGTCAAGGAAATCGATGCCCTGATCCGCTCCCAGCCCAACAACCCATATTATTATGAGTTGAAGGGCCAGGCCCTGATCGAAGGCGGGGACCCGAAGGGCGCCATCGCCCCCTTCCGCAAGGCCCTGTCCTTCAAGCCGGAAGAGCCGCAATTCCTGGTCTGGCTGGGCTATGCGCTGGTGGGGGCCAACACCCCGTCCTATCTGCCGGAGGCCGAGCGGGTTTTGAAACGCGCCATTCACCTGGACAAGAATTCCGGTGTGGCCTACAGCCAGCTTGCCATTGCCCATGGCCGCCAGGGCGAACGGGCCGAGGCGGATCTGGCCACCGCAAAGGGCCTGATGGTGCGGGGCGACTACGAAGCGGCCCGCCGCTATGCGGCCCGCGCTCAAAAAAGTTTGAAGCACGGATCCCCTGCATGGGTTCAAGCGGACGACATTGTAGCGTACAAACCTCCTAAACTGATGAATCGCCGCTAGGCTACGGCCTCTAAGGACACGCCACGCGCATGGAGGCGCCTTGAGCCAAAGGCCGCCTCCCAAGGAGATTTGAATGCCCCATCTCAGCCCTTCCCCCGTCCGCCTCGTTCCGGGCGCCGTTTTGCGCCTTCTGTCTGCGGCCGCGCTCATTCTGGCCCTCATGGCGGGCTCCGTGTCCGCCCAGGACCTGTCCAAAGGGGACGTGGAAAAGATCGTCCGCGACTATCTTCTGGAAAATCCGGAAGTGATTGCCGACGCTTTGAAAGAACTGGAGCGGCGGGAACAGGCAGCTGAAGAAGCCGCACGTCTCCAGGCTCTGACAGACAGTGCCGACATTCTGTTCAACTCCACCCGCCAGGTTGTGCTCGGAAATCCGGAAGGCTCTGTCACCCTGGTGGAGTTCTTCGACTACAACTGCGGCTATTGCAAACGGGCCCATGGCGACATGGTCAAGCTGATGGAAGAAGATCCGGACCTGCGCATCGTGCTGAAGGAATTCCCGGTTCTCGGCCAAGGCTCGGTGGAAGCAGCCCAGGTGGCCATCGCGGTCAATTCGGTTGCCCCGGAAAAATATGGCGCGTTTCATGAGGCGCTGCTGCTCAGCCGGGGCCAGGCCAATATGGCCAGCGCGCTTGCTGCCGCAAGAGGGGCCGGCCTGTCAGACGACGATCTAAAGGCGGCAATGGCAACCGACGAAGCCAGCCAGACCATCGAGGAAGTCTATTCTCTGGCAAACCGTCTTGGCCTGACCGGCACGCCCTCCTATGTGGTGGGCAATGACGTGGTCATGGGCGCTGTCGGCTATGAGCAGCTCAGCAAGAAGCTGAAGGCCCTGCACAATTGCGGTCAGACGGCCTGCTGATCCAAGCCCGGCAGTCAAGCACACCACACTGCCTTGTTTTCGAACAGGCCCCGTTTCATCCAGCTCAGCCAGCGTTTTCTCCTGTGCTGAAACCCTGGATTCAGGACAGTGTCAAGGCTCCGCCGTTTGAAAACGGCGGAGCCTGGCAGAGAAGCCATCCAGCGAGCCTCCCAGAAGCATTTTGCGTCTTTTGGGCCACATCCACGCCCCAAGACCCTGCCTGCGCGCATTTCTCAATGTGGAGATATTGCTATTTTTCACAATCCTGACCTACTTGCATCTGCTTTTTAACAACGAAGGTAGGTCCGTCACAAGATGCAGAAATTCAGCGCCGTTCTCCTGGCACTCCTTTTGGCCGCATGCGCAACGCCGATCACGGCGCCCGAAAGCGGGCCGGTCGCCTCCCTTCACGTAGTCAGCCCCAACTCGTCCTCCTCTCTTTTGTCCATGGACGTGCAGAACCTGTATTATAACTTCAAATCCCTTGACGGCTCCTGGAAGGGAGAACTCTTTGGCAGCGCCAACACGATCAAGGACAAGACGTTCCAGGTCCCGGCAGGCAAAGCTCTTGCCCTCGGCTTCACGATCTCGCAGGGCGGTGCCGCATTTGACGGCACGTGCGGCCTTGTCCTGGACACGGAGTTTAACATGGATGCCTCCTATCTGGCGGAGTTCACAACCACCCGGCTGCCGGGCTCCAAAAAAATCGGCGGCTGCACACTCAAGCTGTTCCAGATCCAGGAAGACGGACCGCATGAGCTGATCGGAACCTATCCGGGCGATGCCCAGATCCGGAACTTCCGTGTCAAGGTGACCGTTCTCTAGACGATTGCCAGACATCGCTGCGCATGAGGTTTTTCCCACCCGGTTACGGCCTTAGACCCTCAAAGCGCACCACACGCAATGCCGGGCCGTTCCGATGGCCCGGACAGGCGGAAACAGTGCGAACTGATCCACTCGGGGCGATTTCCGGCAGTCTGGGCTTTTCCTTGCCGGAATGTATCCCTATAAGAACCACTGCATTGGCTCTTGGTACTCAGAGCCGAACAGTAATCATGCTTCAATCCTGACAGCTGGCCTCTTGCGGGACAGACGAAGGGATTTCAGCCGACGGACCGACCAGAGCCGGCCCTTCCCGAGAAGGATCACCGGCCAGCCCTTACAACAACTGGACTGGACGGACCTGCGGCAGTTGACGAGAGCCGAGTAGAATGTCTGAAGAAAAAAAGAACACAGAAACGGCCCTGATCCGCGATCTCGCGATCCTGCTGGACGAAACCAATCTGACGGAAATCGAACTGGAAAAGGGCGACACCCGTATCCGCGTCGCGCGGCAGGTGTCGATCACCGCTCCGGTCAATATGGCCCCGGCTCCGGCCGCAGCCCCTGTTGCACCACAGCCCGTTGCGGCTGCCGCCGAACCGGCTGCAGCGCCAGCACCGGCCTCCGGAACAACCGTTACCTCCCCGATGGTGGGCACCGCGTATCTGGCCCCCGAACCGGGCGCAGCCGCTTTTGTCCAGGTGGGTGACAAGGTGTCTGAAGGCCAGACGATCCTCATCGTGGAAGCCATGAAGACCATGAACAACATTCCGTCCACCAAATCCGGCACCGTCAAGCAGATCCTCGTGGACGACGCCCAGCCGGTGGAATTCGGCGAACCGCTTATTGTCGTCGAATAAGGAGCCGCCAGGCCATGTTCTCCAAGATCCTCATCGCCAACAGGGGCGAGATCGCGCTGCGTATCCTGCGCGCCTGTAAAGAGCTGGGCATTCCAACGGTGGCGGTCCATTCCACCGCAGATGCCAATGCCATGCATGTGCGTCTGGCCGACGAAAGCGTGTGTATCGGCCCACCGGCCGCCCGGGACAGCTATCTGAACATCCCGCAACTGCTGGCTGCCTGTGAGATCACTGGCGCAGATGCAGTGCATCCCGGCTACGGCTTCCTGTCGGAAAACGCCCGCTTTGCCGAAATTCTGGAAGCCCACAACATCGAATTCATCGGTCCGACGGCCGAGCATATCCGCATCATGGGCGACAAGATCCAGGCCAAGCAAACGGCCCGGGATCTTGGTATTCCGGTCGTTCCCGGCTCTGATGGCGAGGTCAAGACCGGAGACGATGCCCACGCGATTGCCCGCGGCATCGGCTTTCCGGTGCTCGTCAAGGCCGCTGCAGGGGGTGGCGGACGCGGCATGAAAGTGGCCCTGACCGAGGCTGATCTGGACACGGCCCTCTCCACGGCACGCTCCGAGGCCAAAGCCGCCTTCGGTGATGATGCTCTCTATATGGAGAAATATCTCGGCAAGCCGCGCCATATCGAAATCCAGGTTCTGGGCGACGGCAAGGGCAATGCCATCCATCTGGGCGAACGCGACTGTTCGCTGCAGCGACGCCACCAAAAAGTTCTGGAAGAAGCCCCCTCGCCGTGCCTCAACGCACAACAGCGTGATGAAATCGGCGAAATTGTTGCCTCCGCGATGCGCAAGCTGAAATACCGCGGCGTCGGCACGGTCGAGTTCCTCTATGAGAATGGCGAGTTCTATTTCATCGAAATGAACACCCGCCTGCAGGTGGAGCATCCGGTGACCGAAATGATCACCGGTATTGATCTGGTCAACGAACAGATCCGCATCGCCGCTGGCGGCGATCTGGAGACCACTCAGGCCGATATCAGCTTCGAGGGCCATGCCATCGAATGCCGCATCAATGCGGAAGACCCGGTGACCTTCACCCCGTCTCCCGGCACGATCACCTATTACCATCCGCCCGGTGGTTTGGGCGTGCGCGTCGACTCCGGTGTTTATCAGGGCTACAAGATCCCGCCCTATTACGACAGCCTGATCGGCAAGCTCATCGTTCACGGGCGCAACCGGGTAGAGTGCATGATGCGCCTGCGCCGGTGCCTTGATGAATTTGTGGTTGACGAGATCAAGTCCACTATTCCTCTTTTCCGCGATTTGGTGGACAATCAGGACATCGCAAACGGTCAGTATGACATCCACTGGCTGGAGAAATATCTGGCTGACAAGTCCAGCTGACCGGGTTTGATGCGCGCGGGGCCTGCCCCGCGCCCCTGGGAAGTGAGGCCTTATGGCTGGCTACAAAGACGACATTGTCATGGAAATCACGCCGCAGGTTCTGCTCAAGGCCTATGCCTGCGGCCTGTTTCCCATGGCCGAATCCGCTGATGATCCCGGCCTGTTCTGGCTGGAACCGGAGCAGCGGGGCATTCTTCCTCTTGACGCGTTCCACCTTCCGCGCCGCCTGCGGCGTACCATCCGCACAGACACGTTTGACATCCGGGTCAGCACGGATTTTAACGGCATCATTGACGGCTGCGCCGAACCCATGCCCGGCCGCCAAAAGACCTGGATCAACCGGGAGATCCGCCGCCTCTACGGTGAACTCTTCGACATGGGTTATTGCCACACGATTGAAGCCTGGCAGGACGGACAGATTGTCGGCGGCCTTTATGGGGTCAGCCTCAACGGCGCATTCTTCGGCGAAAGCATGTTCACCTTCCGCACGGATGCATCCAAAGTGTGCCTGGCCCATCTGGTCGCCCGGCTGATCGTCGGCGGCTATTCCCTGCTCGACACCCAGTTCGTGACCGATCACCTGAGCCGCTTCGGCACCTGCGAAATCTCCCAGGCCGACTACAATCAGCGTCTCTCGGAGGCCCTGAAACTGGAAACCGACTTCTATGCACTCTCCCCCCAGTCCAGCGGACAGGAAATCCTGACGGTACTGGACAGCTGGAAAAGCGCCTAGGAAATGCTGCGTTTTTCCAGTTCAATCCGAGTCCTGTGCGCTGAATTCCTGGCTTTAAAGGCAGGCAAAGGCAACAGCTCGGGAGCGCTATACACACCAACAGCCTCACACCCATCACAATGTGCGGACCGGGTTGCAGTTGTTACCAAAGGCGATCCCTGCTAGCATTCCCTAAAGGCAGGACCCTTGACGGGTCCTTTCCCGGGCTCGTCTATAGGCGTTGGGGAACCGCATGGTTGGAGAGGTTAAGGACGCCGGAAACAGCAACGGACCCGCACGGCCGCCCGCCACAGCGCAGCCGGGAGAGCCTGTGGACTGCGGCCCTGCCGCCGCACACATGTCTCAAAACAATCTGACATCCGAATTGAAAAAGGCGACACGGTCGGTGCGGGACTATATCACCCAGCCGGTGCGGCCAAGCGATCCGGACAAGACCATTGTCGACACCAAATTCAACAAGGATCTGGAAACGCTGCGCAGTCTGCATTCCTTCCTGATCCGGGAAGCCAAGACCCTTCCGGAAGAGTTTTCCCTTGGGCTGCTGAACCCGCTGAAAGCCGCCTCCCCCGGCCAGACCGGCCGGGCGCCCACGGCCGAGGAATGGCAGGCAATTGAGAAGAAGACCCAGATCCTCTTTGCCCAGCTGACCGATGCGGACCGCAAACGGTTTCTCGCCTCCCAGATGCCGAATTTCCTGCCCCGGATCGCCGTCTGGCTGGTGGCTGTCTCGATCGGGTCCATGATCCTGTCTGTGGTCATGGCCGAGCAGCCGTTGTTCAGCCCGGGGATCAACGGGGCGCTGATGGTGCTGTTTTTTCTGCTCTGGCTGATGTCCCTCGGGGCCATCGGAGCGGCCGCCTTTATCGGCTTCAATGCCATCTCGGTCAGCAGCGACATTACCTTCGACATTTCCGACAGCCGCTTCATCATCCAGCGGATTGTGCTTGGGGCTCTGTTCGCCCTGTTCTTCACCCTGCCCTTTGGCTTTCACGAATTCCTGAGCTTTGCCAAGAGCCTTAGCACATCGGCCCTGAACCGGACCACCGTGCCAACCCAATCGGATTTGGCCTTCACCAACCAGTCGATGCTGCTGATCATGCCCTTTGTGCTGGGCTACAGCACGTCTCTGGTCATATTGATTCTGAACAGGATGATTTCCTCAGCCAGCACCCTGTTCGGCGCCGATGAGACTGCCGCCAAGGCAAAAGCCCCAGTCAAAGGGCCGTAACGCCAGCCTTTCAGCGCCGTCTCCCTGCCAGGGGCCGCACGGAGACTGCGGCCGCTTCTGTATTCGAGGAAAATCAGGCAAAAAGCCCGGCGAGAACCGCAGCCCCTCCCAGCACAATGTTGGTGAGGAGCCCGCCCACATAAGCCAGCGTGCGCGGTCCTCCGGCCTGCTTGCCAATGCCTGCATAATAGACGGCCCAGAACGCGAGCCGGAAAGAAAGATAAAGCCATGAAAGCCCGTTGGTCAGTGACGCCGGAACGCCCAGAACGATGGCCACCAGAACAGCCAATGCAAAGGCCGGTGTGTTCTCGGTGGTGTTCTGATAGGTCCGCACGCTCCGGAAACTGAACTTGGAAAAATCATGCCGGAGCGGCATGCCCGGCACCTGTTCTCCGCTGGCATAGGCCAGCGGCGCCGTCAGAAACGACTGCACAAGCTGGGTCAGAACAAGAATGCCCAGAATCAGCATCGATGGCTTATAGGCGGCAAGACCGGGAACAACGTCCAAGAGAGAGGGCATCGGAAAACCTTTTTAATATTTCAGATTGGGTTGGCGCCCCCCTCGAAGGTGAGCCCCAAATTTGCCGGAACGGCCACTTACATGGGCATATCGACCGCCTCGGCGACTTCCAGCGTGCCACCGCTGGTGACATGCGGGCAGGACGCGGCCATGGCGAGCGCCTCCTCCATCGTGCTGGCCTCAACAATGGTCACGCCCTGCAAAGCGGCCGGCCCGTCATAGTCTTGAACACCGGTTGCGCTGACGGATTTAGACGGGCCGACCGGGTATCCCGGATCGACAACGGCTGCTCCAAGCCGGCCACGCCAGGCCAACCAGTCCTGCATATGGGCCTGGCAGTTTTCCCTGGTCTGAACATTGGGCGCGCCATGATAGGCGAAGATAAATCTGGGCATGGACCGTCTCCTTTTTGAACCTGTCCGCCATGGTTCCAGATGTCTTATTATGTTCAAGAACATATTTTGTGTTTGCGGTATGCCTTTGCGTTGAAGGAGAGATGCGATGCCCTATTCGGAAAGCCACAAGCAAAAATCACGCGCGAAAATCGTTGAAGCGGCGCGGATTCTCTTCAATCGTCACGGGTTTCAGGATGTGTCGATTGACGCCATCATGAAGGAAGCAGGGTTCACACGGGGCGGATTCTACAATCACTTTGCCAGCAAGGAGGAGCTCTTTGCGGAAGCCGTTTCCTGTTTTCTTATGGGACGGGGCGCAAAATGGCGGGAGGATGCCGGGATCGATCCCAGTACGTTGTGCCCGGAGATGGTCGAACACATGGTCGACAGCTACCTGTCTGCGGATCATCTGGGCGACTTGGATGGGCAATGCCCGATGATTGCCCTGCCTTCTGATGTGGCCCGTGGCAGCCCGCAGGTTCAGAACTCTTATCAGCAACTGCTGACGGCGATGGTCTGGCTGTTTGAGAACAATCTGGCAGAAGAAAACACCGCCACCCGCACAAAGGCGCTTTCCCTTGCAGCGCTTTGCGTTGGCGGAATGATCCTCGCGCGGACCTTGCCAGACTCAGCCCTAGCCACGGAGGTCAGACTGGCCGCACACACAACCGCGCGGGATGTGATCGCAGCAAGATGACGGGCAGATCGCCGGGGCCTGATGGTTGCACGCTCTGACATTGAGGCGAACTGAACCACTCCCTCAGACGCGGCTCCCGCGGCTCAGTTCCCCGGGGTCCAGGCCTCATAATCGCCGGTCACTTCGGGGCGTTTTTCCGGGGTCAGGATGGAACCGCTGGGGCGGTACGCCTCCGGCGTACCGGTCTTGTTGGCCTCATGGCCCTTCTGCCACAACTTGGCGTGATAGGTTTCTTCCGTCGGCGGCGTGTCGACCCGGTGATGCATCCAGCCGTGCCAGCCTGGTGGAATGGTGGAGGCCTCCGCAAGACCGTTATAAATCACCCAGCGTCTCTTGCCGCTGCGCTCTTTATAATATTTGTTACCGGCCGCATCCTCACCGACAAATACGCCCTTGCGCCAGGTGAAGAACCGGGTGCCCATCGTCTGGCTGTTCCACCAGGTGAAAATTTCCAGCAGCAGCGTTTTCATGGCCTGTCACAGGTCCCCTGATTGCCAAAGACAAAGCCCCGGCGCAGCACAGGCCGCGCGGCGGTTCCCGCTAAGTTATGGCGCCAAGAGGCCCATCTGTCCAGTGCTGCCGGGTGCCTTAAGACCCGGCACCAACCTCAATGAATCTTGAGGTCTTTCGATTTCACATAGCCCGCATTGCGAATGTGTTTGGCGGCGGCCGATGGCGCTTTTTCCACGCCGCCCTTTTTCACGCCGGCAAACACAGGGTCTTTCTTTGGCTTGTTGTCGAAGGCCTCTTCAACCACCTCTTCCACCTTCGCCCGTTTCTGGACGGCAACCCGGTGATAAAGGCGTGCTCCGGCAAGAGACTGCAGCTTTTCCGCCTGTTCATCCATGGACCGCTGAATGCCATAGATGTTGTAAAAGCCCGATTGTTCCAGAATGATCGGCCGGTCATCGGTCAACAGCCACTTCAGCCGTTTGAACAAGGTGGAGGGGGACAGCGGCTTGACCAGCACATGATGAGCCCCTGCCCTGAGCGCCTTGTCCACCAGCGGCCGCGTGCCATGGGCTGTGATGAACAGAATCGGCACGTAGCAGAGCGGCTCCATGTGGCGGTGGCGCACAAGGCGCAAAAACTGATAGCCGGAGGTCGGCTCCATCCGCCAGTCGGTCAGAATCACGTTGGGCGGCTCGGCGAGACTCGCCTCCAGAGCCTCATCAGCCGAATCAAACACCCGCACCCGGGCCACCTTGAAACTGAGCAGGATCGACCGCAGGATAGTCTGCATGGGTTTACTGTCTTCCACGACAACCGCGTCTATGTCTTCCATTGACAGCCCAAACGCTGCGTGGTGCTTCATAAAATGCGGCCCTCTGTCACCCGATTTGGGCCATTTAAGCACCCGCCGCTTAAACCGGGTTGAAGCTGGCAGATGCCATTTTCGTCAAATTTTCATAAAACTTGGGCTATATTCACACGTGACCGGCTCGAACCGGCACTGGCCCACCCCCGGCGAAGAAAAACAAGCGCGGATTTCCGGGCCAGGCCCCGCTCTCCACGGCGCTCCCCGCAATCCACATGCACCCACAATATTTTGCGTTTGCCCACAGGATGGGCACAAGCTGTTGTCACTCGCCGCTTGACCTTAAGATTTCGTTTACTTTATTTTCCCTACTATTGCGATGTGCGTAACAGGGGCTCCTGACGGCGCCCCAGTCATCCAGACCACGTAAGTATCAGCGTATCCGTTTCCGCGTTTTCCTCCAAAACCGGAAGACGGCTTTTTGTGCGCTCTTGTCGGTGTGCATATCGTGACAAACCTGTTGATGGACACTATATATAGTAGACCCAACCGCAGGAAACGCTACATACAGGATCAACACCGGCTCTTGGCCGGCCGTGTCCAGTGACGAGGCAGGCGATTTCGCCACACCGGGCACATATCGGAATTGCACCGGCTCCAGAAAGAGCCGGCGGGGATACGAAGGGGACTGAGAGAATGCGGATTGAGCGGCGCTACACCAAGGAAGGGCAATCGCCCTACGCCGGCATCGAATTTCGGACTGCCACAAGTGAGATCCGCAACCCGGACGGGTCCATTGTGTTCCGGCTGGAGGACATTCAGGTCCCTGCCCAGTTTTCTCAGGTCGCCTCCGACATTCTCGCCCAGAAATATTTCCGCAAGGCCGGAGTTCCGGCCCGGCTGAAGGCGGTGGAAGAAAACTCGGTTCCCTCCTGGCTGTGGCGCCATGAGGCCGACGAGGCCGCTCTTGAAGCACTTGACGAAGACACCCGCTATGGTTCGGAAACCGATGGCCGTCAGGTCTTCGACCGGCTGGCCGGCACCTGGACCTATTGGGGCTGGAAAGGCGGCTATTTCGATCAGGAATCGGATGCCCAGGCCTTTTACGACGAGCTGCGCTACATGCTCGCCACCCAGAAGGTTGCCCCGAACTCCCCGCAATGGTTCAACACGGGCCTGCACTGGGCCTATGGCATTGACGGGCCGAGCCAGGGCCATTTCTATGTCGACTTCCAGTCCGGCAAGCTGACCAAGTCCAAGACCGCCTACGAGCATCCCCAGCCCCATGCCTGCTTCATCCAGTCGGTTCAGGATGATCTGGTCAATGACGGCGGCATCATGGATCTGTGGGTGCGCGAAGCGCGCCTGTTCAAATACGGCTCCGGCACCGGCTCCAACTTCTCCCATGTTCGCTCAGAAGGCGAAAAACTCTCCGGCGGCGGCAAGTCCTCCGGCCTGATGAGCTTCCTGAAAATCGGCGACCGGGCGGCCGGTGCCATTAAGTCCGGCGGCACCACCCGCCGCGCGGCCAAGATGGTGGTGGTCGATGTCGATCACCCGGATATCGAGGAATATATCAACTGGAAGGTCAAGGAAGAGCAGAAGGTGGCCGCCCTCGTCACCGGCTCCAAGATCTGCCAGAAGCACCTCAGCGCCATCATGCGCGCCTGCATCAATTGCGAGGCGGACAATGGCGATTGTTTCGACCCGGCCAAGAACCCGGCCTTGAAACGGGAAATCCGCGCCGCCAAGAAGATGATGGTGCCGGAAAACTACATCCAGCGTGTCATCCAGTTCGCCCGCCAGGGCTTCACCAAGATCGAATTCCCGACCTACAACACCGACTGGGATTCGGAAGCCTATCTGACGGTCGCCGGCCAGAATTCCAACAATTCTGTCAGGGTCACCGATGGCTTCCTGAAGGCGGTCACCGAAGACGGCACCTGGGATCTGACCGCCCGGCGCACCGGCGGCACCTTGAAAACCGTCAAGGCCAAGGAGCTTTGGGAACAGATCGGCTATGCCGCCTGGGCCTCTGCCGATCCGGGCCTGCAATACCATACCACCATCAATGACTGGCATACCTGCATCGGCGATGGCGAAATCCGCGCGTCCAACCCGTGCTCGGAATACATGTTCCTGGATGACACGGCCTGCAACCTTGCCTCGCTGAACCTGATGCAGTTCCGCAACGAAGACGGTTCCTTCGCCATCGACAATTATGAACACGGCGTGCGCCTGTGGACCGTGGTTCTTGAAATCTCGGTGCTGATGGCCCAGTTCCCGTCCAGGGAAATTGCCGAACTCTCCTACAAGTTCCGCACGCTCGGCCTCGGCTATGCCAATATTGGCGGCCTCCTGATGACCTCCGGCATCCCCTACGATTCGCAAGAAGGCCGCGCGCTCTGCGGCGCGCTGACCGCCGTTATGACCGGTGTGGCCTATGCCACCTCTGCGGAAATGGCCGGAGAACTGGGGGCCTTTCCAGGATACAAGAAAAACGCCAGGCACATGCTGCGCGTCATCCGCAACCACCGCCGCGCCGCCCATGGCGAAACGGAAGGCTATGAAGGTCTGAACACCAATCCTGTTGCCCTCGACCATGCCTCCTGCCCCGAGCCCCTTCTGGTGGAACGGGCGAAAAAGGCCTGGGACAGGGCGCTCGAACTCGGCGAACAGAACGGCTTCCGCAACGCCCAATCGACGGTGATTGCCCCGACCGGCACCATTGGCCTGGTCATGGATTGCGACACGACCGGCATTGAGCCCGACTTTGCCCTGGTGAAGTTCAAGAAACTGGCCGGGGGCGGCTATTTCAAGATCATCAACCGGGCCGTGCCCGAAGCCCTGCGCAAGCTCGGCTATTCGGAAGCCGAGATCGGCGAAATCGAGGCCTATGCGGTTGGCCATGGCTCCCTGGATCAGGCCCCCGGCATCAATCCGGCGAGCCTCACCGCCAAAGGCTTTACTGCCGAGACCCTGGCCAAGCTGAAGGACGGCCTGAAATCGGCCTTTGACATCAAGTTCGTGTTCAACCGCTGGACCCTTGGGGATGAGCAGATGAAGGCGCTCGGGGTCACCGACGAGCAGCTGGACGATCCGGAATTCGACCTCCTGACTTTCCTTGGCTTCACCAAAGCCGACATGGAAGCCGCCAACACCCATGTGTGCGGCGCCATGACCCTGGAAGGCGCGCCCTTCCTGAAGGAAGAGCACTATCCGGTGTTTGACTGCGCCAATCCGTGCGGGCGCATCGGCAAACGCTTCCTGTCCGTGGAAAGCCATATCCGCATGATGGCGGCGGCCCAGCCGTTCATCTCCGGCGCGATTTCCAAGACGATCAACATGCCCAATGACGCGACGGTCGAGGATTGCATGGAAGCCTACATGCTGTCCTGGAAACTCGCCCTGAAGGCCAATGCGCTCTACCGGGACGGCTCCAAACTGTCCCAGCCGCTCAATTCCCAGCTTTTGTCGGAGGATGAGGACGAAGCGGAAGACGCTGTGGAAGAGATCGCCGCCAAGCCCCAGGCCGCCCGCGCCGAAGTGGTGGCGGAACGGATTGTGGAGCGGATCGTGGAACGGGTGGTGCGCGAGCAGGAAAAGCTGCCCGCCCGCCGCAAGGGCTACACCCAGAAGGCCAAGATCGGCGGCCATACGGTGTTCCTGCGCACCGGCGAATATGATGACGGCCGCCTTGGCGAGATCTTCCTGGATATGAACAAGGAAGGTTCGGCCCTGCGCGCCTTCATCAACAACTTCGCCATTTCCGTCTCCCTCGGCCTGCAATACGGGGTGCCGCTGGAGGAATATGTCGACGCCTTCACCTTCACCAAATTCGAGCCGGCCGGCATGGTTCAGGGCAATGACGCGATCAAGAACGCGACCTCGATCCTCGACTATGTGTTCCGCGAGCTCGCCGTCTCCTATCTTGGCCGCCACGATCTGGCCCATGTGCCACCGGAAGTCTTCGGCTCAAACGGATCGAGCCCGGCCGCAAGCGAAGGCGCGGCCAAGAGCGGACAGGTGGTCTCCCACGGCCTGGTGCGCGGCCAGACCGAGCGCTTCCGCCTGGTCTCCGGCTCCGACCCGGCGGGGGAAACCACCGAGGCGATTTCCGTCCAGACTGCCAGCAGCCCCTCGGCCCAGGTGACGGCGGTCGCAACCGCCTTTGCCCGCGGGGCCGAAACCGCTGCCGCCGTGGAGATCGCCCCGGCCGCTGCGCCCCAAACGGCCAGTGCCGCCCAGCAGATCGCCCAGGCCCGCATGAAGGGCTATGAAGGCGAAAGCTGCTCTGAATGCGGCAACTTCACCATGGTCCGCAACGGCACCTGCCTGAAATGCGACACTTGCGGCTCGACAAGCGGGTGTAGTTAAGAGCTGGTGTTCTGTTGTTGTCCCGAGTCGCATAGGATGGCCAATTTAGGCCAATAAGTGGCTCAAAACAAAATATCCGGACGCTCTTGAGCGTCCGGAGAAGCAGTTAAGAACAAAAAGTGAACGAATTACGAATGTCAAAACGGCTGTTTCATGAAATCGAAAGCAGCGATTACCCTTGCCCCTCGCAGAAATCCAGTTTGGAATTCAAAGATCGGACATGAAGGAGTTGGATCCCGCCATTCAGACCACTCGCCGATCCGCCAGATATGCCTATGCGGCATTCGCCAGTTGTGGTTGTTGCAAACTGTCAACACGTTATAGTTATTCAACGCGAATCGAGTGAGTTGTCAGAATGAATATTAGAGCATCGTCGAGCCAAAAGGTTGAGAAGCCGACAATCGTCAGATGGTGCACCAGATCGGACATCTCTCCCCTGCGATATCCGGGAGGCAAGCGAAAGCTTGCGCCGTTTATCGCCGATCTCCTTTTGCGAACCAATCATCGGACAAAATTGTTTATTGAGCCATTCGCAGGTGGAGCAGCCGTTTCCATATCCCTTTTGGAGGCCGATCTCGTAGACCAAATTGCGCTGTCGGATGCCGACGTTTTGGTGGCCTCGTTCTGGAATACTGTCTTCTCCAGCAATGCCTCTGCGCTGGCCGACAAAGTATATGATTGTTCAATTACGTTGGATGAATGGAAGCGCCAGAAGGATTTAACCCCTGAGACAGAACTTGATGCCGCATTCAAGTGCTTTTTCTTAAACCGAACCAGCTTTTCAGGGTCGCTGCACAGTAAGGCTGGTCCTATCGGCGGGATGGCTCAGACGAGTAAATATCCTATCGATTGCCGATTTAACAAGTCGAGGCTTGCGGAACGAATTATCGAACTTAGCAGGCTGCGCGGGCGCGTACGCTTCGTTCGGAATGAAAGCTATTTGAAAACGATTAGAGATGTACGGCGGACGAGGTTATTCCAAGAAGATCCACTATCGTTGGCATGGTATCTTGACCCGCCGTTCTTCGCCAAGGCGGACAAGCTATACAGGAAGAGTTTCGATGAGCACGATCATTCGCGTCTTCAAGCCGAAATAGACGACCTTCCGGGGCATTGGATCCTTTCTTATGACAATCATCCAGATGCACGTTTGCACTACGGCGACCATGAAGGCTTCGCGCGCGTGAACCTGCAATACACAGCGCGCATCGATGAACGCGAACGTCTTGTTGCTACCGAAGTGATCGTTTCAAACATTATCGCCGATTTGCGGCGGTGCGGTGAACTCATGGATTCGGCTGAAATCATCCAACTTCCTCGCCGCCGGCAGAATTGGAAGGTTACCATGCGAACAATCAGCGAACCGAACGCAATTCAAGTGGGATAACCAATGCTAGAGAAAGCAATTAGCCGGATGTCGGCAGCCACGAACCCTCTTAGCGCCCTACTGGATGCACATAGCGGTTCAGTAGGCGTCGGGTTCACAATCCACTCCTCCTACGAAGAGATGGTCGTGATGACCAACGATAAGTGGCGGGAAGGTGCAGGTGGTATCCCCATGAACAGCTATTTGCTTGCGGCAAGCGTGTCTTCGGACGGCTTTGCCACAGCGAAAGCTATGGACCGAAGAGTGGTGCTCTTGAGGATCGTCGGACGAACTGAGTTGTCCACGGACAGGGATTCACTACGAGCGGTGATGGAGCACTTCCAAGACAATCCCGATAGTGTCGATCCCGGGTTTCGGATGAATGAACCGATATCGTTCGGGATGCTCCAGTGGAGTGGAATCAAGTGCAAGGTTCTTGGAACTTTCTATCTTGACGAAGCGGGTAAATTCCACTTTGGGGCCGATGTGGAAGACTTCTTCGCCGCGCGTCATATGAAAGTTTACAAGCCGGGTTCAAAGGCTCTTGAAAAGATTGTTAACTTCATCGATCCGATCCGGTTGAAGAAGGCGGAAAACGACGCCTCAATGCTGGGCATGAAGGAACCGCCCTCACCGTTCCAGATAGGCACTGTCCGTTTCACCTCCGCGAGCCAGATGGGGACTCAGAGCGGACAGCCAGAAGTTCCGGTTCGCATTTTCCCGGGCGATTTCTTGGCTCGTCGAACAGCAATTTTCGGCATGACCAGGACGGGTAAATCCAATACCACAAAGACACTCGTATCGGCGGTAGAGCTTTCAGCCTTTGAGTCGGATTTGGCTGTTGGCCAAATAATTCTTGATATCAACGGGGAGTATTCCAACGCTAACAATCAGGATGAAGGGAGTTCAATCGCGGACGTATTTGGCGACAACACCGTCAGATATCGTGTGAATCCTCCTGGAGCGGGTTTCAGGGATGTGCGTGTTAACTTCTACGAATCCCTGGACATGGGCCTTCAGTTCATCGCGAACAACCTGAAGGAAGAAGCGGGTTCCATGAGCGAAGACCTCAAGACGTTGGTCTCTCTCAGCTTGGAGAAACCGGACCTCTCGGACTTCCAAGCGACCACGCGGTGGCGACGCAAGGTCGCCATCTACCAATGCATCCTCAAAAGTGCGGGCTTTGAACACGATGCATCCATGAGGATCCAATTCGACGTCAATAAGGATGTCTTGTCTTTCCTCTACGATCATCATACGCCAATTCCTGACACCTTCCCGGGAGCCAAGAACGTCGATGACCGTGCCAAGGCTAGCGCCGCATTTTTCAATCTCCAGAGCACTGGAAAAGGATATGCCGTCGATGCCGACACCGCGGTCGCCTTCTGGCAGTCCATCCGGGAAATCGAGAAGAACTGCGGCGGCCCGGATACCCTTCACGGCATCCGAAAGAAGAACGATAAGTGGCTAAGTTCCGAGGAATACGCGCTCCTATCGGTCCTCGTCGGCAAGTCCAGTAAAAACGACGCTCTCATACGAGCCGGTGGCTCGATCCGGAACGCCGCCCGCGAATTCCATTCGCCAAAAGGCTCCGCCAACGTTGCGGACGACATCTATGATCTTCTTAAGCGCGGTCGGATCGTCATCGTTGATCTATCTGTGGGACCACCCCGAATCCGGGAAACCATGGCGGAGAGGATAGCTCGTCGGATTTTCGACAATTCGTCGGAAATATTCACCTCCGGAAAAACACCTCCCAAAATCGTCCTTTATGTTGAGGAAGCACACAACCTTATCGGAAAGGATGCAGATCTTAACACGACTTGGCCTCGGATTGCCAAGGAAGGCGCAAAATATGGGATCGCCATGGTCTACGCGACACAGGAACCCTCCTCGATCCACGCGAATATCCTTTCAAATACTGAAAACTTCTTCGTCACACATCTGAACAACGACAATGAGATCCGGACTCTTGCCAAGTATTACGACTTCGGGGATTTCGCGGAGAGCTTGAAGCGATGTCAGGATGTGGGTTTCGCCCGCATCAAAACGTTGAGCGCAAACTTCACGACTCCGACGCAAATTCTGCTTTTCCGGCCCACCGATGTCATTGCCTCCTATGAGAAGGCGAAGCTATCGGAATCCAGCTGGTTTCGACCCCTCCCACAGGACTGACAGAGGATGCCTTATCTTAACGAGAGGTCCACAGCGAGCGGCGGCTTCGATGTCTTGAATGACCCCGTAATGCAAGAGTTTTTGTCTTCCGTTAAAATTGGCCAGGATCTCTCGGCGAAGCGCGATGAAATTCGCTCCCGACTCGTCGATGCGACAGGTATGGCGAAGGAACTCGTAGAGGGCCTAATCTACGCATCCGACGCCTCTCTCTACGAAGCCATTGCGGTGGAAAACCTGCCTACTGTTCGGGTCGGTCTTCTAAAGTTCTCGAACGTAATCATCAACGTGGAACAGTACGTTCGCCTCCGGGACCGCAACGATATTTTTGTTGATCCGATCGAAATCGCAGAACTGAAGCGGGCCGCGAACCTGATGAGTTTTGCGCTCCCCGGCGCAGGCATTACGTCGGATGACATCCCAAAGACCAAGTCTCTGTTCCGCGATATGGTTTTCTCGAGGATCTTCCATTCTGAGAAGTTCAAGGTCGGTGGGATTTCGCTGTATGACACCCTCGTTGACCTGCTCGAACGGAGCAATACGAAGAAGAAGAAATCAGTCGTTGAAAGAGACGGACGTCGCGGCATTCTCTTGGCCAAGGAGAGGAAAAGCCCGGTGGACGGGGAGCCGCTTTCAGAGGAAGTTTTCGTTCCTCTGACCCCCGGCTACGTGGACATCGCGCCCAACAGTCGAATCTACGTGACCGACGCGTTGCGAATCCAGGATGTCTTCGCGGAAGAGGGGAGCAACACGGAGTGCTTCAACCGACTTATGTCTGTTTTGGAGCACATCATGGTCGCCCACGTGTTGCGTTGCTCCCATCGTATGGATCCGACGATCACGCAAAACATGAACGTAATTGTAGATGGACCATTAGCTATTTTCGGGGAAGCTGCAAGGTTTCATAGGAGCATACTGTCCCTCCTTGACGAGATCCGGGCGGATTGTCGGAAGGAAGGTACGCGTGGCCCATTGGTGATCGGCGTATCAAAGACTGGAAAAGTCATGGAACACGCAAATCTCATTCGCGAAATCCTGAACTATAATGACGATAACTCCAAGAGAGAAGACGCGGTCTTTCTTCCAATCGATGATGACTATCGAAAGACCTTCATTGAGCCTAATAGGATATCTACGACAGATAATTTCGGGGATGAGACGTACTACGGTCAACACTTCATCGTACGGACGACCAAAGGAAAGGTATTTGACGTCACTTTAGCGTATCCTTTCGGGTCCAAAGACCCAATTGAAGGAAAGCCCTTTCGGGACGAGAAGGTCAAACTCCATCACTATGGTGATGACATTTCGCAGATGCTCTCGCTTATCGAGATGATGCAGACGGACCTGTATTCAGATGCTCTGATTCCAGTTCATCTGGCCCACAGGTATGCATCCATTGCCCATTCCCCGGGCGGCCGATCGCTGGACAATTTTGTTCGGGACGCTCTGAAAGTCAGATGAGGAGCACATCCGAGCTCCTTACTGACTTCCGATAAATTTTTATCTTATGCCTACCCCTGAGTTTATTTAAATCAGTGCGAGGATGCGATTAAATGGAGTCTCAACCGTCGACGTTTCTGTACTTCGCCTATGGCTCTAACTGGACCTGTCGCGCTTTTTTGCCCCCTCCAAGACTTTACCCTCGTGAAAGGTCCCCTCGGTAAACTGGCTGAAAATGTTGTCAGGCGAGAAACCGATGCCGTCCTCCAGATCCCCGTCCAATGCCCCTGCCCTTGACATTTCCGGTCTTCACAAGCGCTTCAGCGCGCCTGCGGTGTATGGCCTGTCCCTGAGCGTGCGGGGCGGTGAGTTTTATGCCCTGCTGGGGCCGAACGGGGCGGGCAAGACGACAACGCTGCGGATGGTGGCCGGACTGCTTGAGGCCGATGCGGGAGCGGTTGCGATCTGCGGCATCGACGCCTTCGCGGACCCTGTTGCCGCCAAGCAGGTGCTCGCCTGGGTTCCGGACGACCCCATGGTCTATGACAAGCTGACGCCGCTTGAATATCTGGAATTCGTGGCCGGTCTTTGGAGCATGGAGCCGGACCTTGCACGGTTCAAGGCCGACGCGCTGCTGGACTCCTTCGGCCTTGCTCCCCATGCCCATGAGCGCTGCGGCGGCTTTTCCAAAGGCATGCGCCAGAAAGTGGCGCTGGCCGGAGCCCTGATCCATGAGCCGCGCCTGATCATTTTGGATGAGCCGCTCACCGGGCTGGATGCCGGGTCCGCCCGGCAGGTCAAGACAGTGCTGACCGGCATTGTGGACCAGGGGGTGTCCATCATCATGACCACCCATATTCTGGAGGTCGCGGAGCGCATGGCGGATCGGATCGGCATTATCGCGCGCGGACAGCTGGTCGCCGAAGGCACGCTTGAGGAGCTGCGCGGCCAGGCAAAAGCCGGCGGCCAGTCGCTTGAGGACATTTTCCTGGAGATTGTCGGTGGCGCCGAACCAGGCTCTCCCGATTCAGGCGCTCCCGATTCTGGCATTCTCGATTCTGGCATTCCCCATCCAAAAGCTCCCGGGCGGGACACGGACGCCTCCGCCTGCGGGAAAGTCGCATGAGCGCAAGCACGGCCCCGTCCGCCCTCAGACGGTTTGCAAACCATGAAGTCCGGCTCGCCTGGCGCGACTGGGCCTGGATGTTTTCCGGCTGGCGCAACACGAGCCTTCGGCGCGCGCTTCTGGGCATGGGGGTGTTTTATGCGGTGATGCATCTCATCGCCTATGCGGTGCTTGCCCCCCGGCTGACTGCCGCCTTCACGCTGACCCAGACCGAACTGGCCATGCTCTCCGTCACCGTCCTGCTCAGCCTCACCATGATGCTGTCCCAGGCAATGGAGTCGGTCACGCGCGCCTTTTATGCCCGCGATGACCTTGACCTGATCCTGTCCTCCCCCGCCCCGTCCCGCGATTTGTTTCTGGTACGCATCGTCCTGATGGCGCTGACAAGCTGGGGCATGTCGGCACTGGTCATTTCGCCCTTTCTCAACATAGCGGTGGGGCTTCACGGGGCGCACTGGCTTGCGGGATATGTGGTGCTGCTGGCCGCCGCGCTGACAGCGACCGGTGCCGGGGTGCTGATCACGCTTGCGCTGTTCCGCACGGTTGGCCCGCAGCGCACGCGCCTGTGCGCGCAAATTCTGGCCGCCATCGTCGGGGCCGCCTTCCTGATCGGGATGCAGGTGGTTGCGGTCCTGTCCTTCGGCTCCCTGTCCCGGTTCACGCTTTTTGATCCCGCCTTTCTGGCCGCCCATGCGCCAGATGCGGCCTCGCTCTGGTGGTTCCCCGCCCACGCGGTGGCCGGGCAGCTGCCTGCCGTGGCTCTGGTCTTTGTGGTCTCTGCGGCCTTTTTCGCGCTGGCCGCCTGGCGCGGTGCGGTCCAGTTCCGCTGCATTGTCGTGAAGGCCCTCGGGGTCACGGAACAGGCCGCGCGCAGGCGCCGCTCCAGGCGGGCCTTTCGCGGCTATACGCCGCTCGGCGCCCTGGTTCACAAAGAGCTGACTCTCATCGCCCGCGATCCCTGGCTGGTGTCCCAGACCTTGATGCAGGTTCTTTATCTCATCCCGCCCGCCCTTATGCTCTGGGTCAGTTTTGGCAAAAACACGGAGGTTTCCGTGATCATCGCCCCGGTGATCGTCATGGCCGTCGGCCAGCTTGCCGGCGGGCTGGCCTGGTTGACCATTTCCGGCGAGGATGCCCCCGATCTGATTGCAACCGCACCGGTCACGGCCTTTATCCGCCTCTGGGCGAAGGTCGCAGCGGTCTTGTTGCTTGTCGCCGCGCTGTTGCTGCCGATCACCCTCGCTCTGGCATTCCTCTCGCTCTGGGGCGCAGGCGTCACCTTCACCGGCGCCATGATGGCGGCCGCAAGCGCGATCCTGGTTCAGCTCTGGTTCCGGGCGCAGGCCAAACGCACCACCTTCCGGCGACGGCAGGTCGCCTCCAAGGCCTCGACCCTCGCGGAGGCCGCCGCCTCCCTGGCCTGCGCGGCCGGCACCGCCCTGATTGCGGCGGGCAACCCGCTTGCGCTTCTGCCCGCCCTGCTGCTGTTCAGCGTGCTCGGGATCGCCTGGAGCCTCCGCCCCAAACGCCAGACGCCACCAGTCTCCCTGCCTTCTCGTGCCAGTCCCAAGGATGCAAGAGGGCAGCCTGCCGGCCCAGAGCAAAGCGCAGATCTAGGCGGAGCGCAGTCCAGAACACACAGCGGGGCCAGCCTGTGACGGAACCGCAGCCTTTGCGGGCAGCTCACCCCATTCTCGTTTAGAAGAAACCGATCTGATCGCTTTTGGAGCCCTTTCAGCATGAGCATTGTTCGGTTTTAAACCGCCCCAAAACGCCCCTGTTGAAAAAGCGATCCGGTTTCCGCTGCTGTGCCACTCGCGGATGAGGACCTGCCGGTCTTGTTGCAGATCTTGCCCGCGATCCTGTCGCGCTGCGATCTTTGCCGAGCCGCAAAACCTCCAAAACCGCTCAGATGGGTCTCTATCCATTGAATTTGGTATGCTGGACACTTGCACTGACCTCACTCAGCTGATCGGCGCCCATGGGATCGGGAACAAAACCATAGACGTAGCTGGCCAATCCCGCCCTTGCGCCGTCCACCGGCAGCCCCATGGCAACAACCTGATACCCGTTGAAGGTGCAGGTGGTCAGGTGAACCGGAGTGGTGCGGCTGTCAGGCCGCTCCATACGCAGCGCAAGGCGGTCATTGTCGGCCCGTATCTGCCACGGGCCCTGCCAATCAAGACGGTCTGGGCGTAACAGAGCATACATGCAGGAGGCCACAGAGCGGACAGCCAAACGGACGGGAGCAAATTTAACAAACTGAAACTCGGTACGAAACATGTCAAATCGCGTGTTTTGGAGTTGGCTTGAAACACCAACACAAGTTGAAAACGGCCACGTCAAAATTACTGACCCAGATTCAAGCCCATTCTGCGGCAGACCTTTAAGTTTGTGGACATCCTGTTAGGTTTTTCAGTCTCTGGCCTGTCTGCAGTTGGCGGACTGATCATTTGTTTTATGATCAGCCAGGTTATCTGTTCTGAAAGATAGACCGTTGAAGGCGGTTTCTCTGGCAGTGCCTGTCCACTTTTCCGTGTCCGGGACAGGCGGCGGCAAGATGCTCCACTTACCCGGTCAACCAGACCGGGTCGCGCGATGCCCCTAGCCGTTGAACGGAATTGGGGCATCAATTAGCCCAAGTTCAACCGCGCTTGGTATATAGACGCGCTCTGCCGGTGCCGGCAGCGTTCAAAAACGGTTCAAGGACTGCAATCAACTTTCGCAAAGTGTTCATTTTGCGGATGAAGCGATCTCTTTTCCCGAATGGAAGGTTTCAGGATGGAACAGGGTGCGGCAAGGCAGTGCCAGAACGAAAGAAGCGATCCGCTGACGATGGACATTGCATTCCGCCGCCACACGCTCCCGCCTCCAGGCGATGACCTTTCTCCCTCTATTCAAAATCCGCCATCTGCCCAATTCCTCGCAGCACCAATGCTTGCAGTGTCACGGCATCGGTCAAACGCACGATGTCAATGCTGAGCCGGGAGGCCGAAGCCAATCTCGACGACTTCAACTGTGCAAACGACCCTGTCCGCAGCTTGAAAGCCAACGCGGCCACTTCCACACGAAGCCATCTGAAAAATCAGTCTCAATCCGATCTTTTGAGTACCGCCACAGAGCAGCCAGAAAGTGTGCGTCCATTTAACAGGATGGCAAACTTCGCTTCAGATCTTCACCCGTGCCGAATTCGGGTCATACAGGGGAGCGAGAGACGGCTTGGCCGATACCCGCTGGCCGGCGATCTCGATGTCAAAACGCGAAGCCAGAAGATCGTCTGCCGTTTCGCCCACACACGGCACATAGCCCATTCCGACAGCAGCGCCGAGCGTATGGCCATAGTTCCCTGAGCTCAAATAACCCACGATTGAGCCGTCCCGGATGATGGGTTCGGCGTGATACAAGAGTGGTTCTGGATCGCTCAACAGGAACTGCACCATTCGTTTTTGCAAACCTTGCTCGCGTTTGCGCAAGACCGCGTCCCGGCCGATATAGTGGATATCTGATTTCTTGACGGCAAACCCGAGACCAGCCTCCAAAATATGGTCTTCGCTTGAAATATCGTGGCCGAAATGACGAAAGCCCTTCTCAATCCGGCAGCTGTCCATCATGTGCAGCCCGCACAGCTTGGCCTCCAAATCCCGGCCGGCATTCCACAGAACTTCAAAAACATGGGCGGCCATGTCTGACGATACGTAGATCTCCCACCCAAGTTCTCCGACATACGTCACACGATGAGCCCTGGCGAGCCCCATGCCGATTTCAATCTCCTGACAGGTTCCAAAGGGGTTCACATCATTGGTGAAGTTGTTTGGCGAGACTGTTTGCAGCAATTGCCGGGAATTGGGGCCCATGACGCATATCACAGCTTCTGCTGCGGTTATGTCGGTCAGGACCACCCGGTCGTCCTTGATCTGGCGCAGCATCCAGGTCTGATCGGCAAGGCGTGTCGCCGCGGGTGTCACCACGATATAGGCGGTTTCAGACAGCCGAGTGACCGTGACATCCGCCTCAATACCACCACCGGCGTTCAAAAACTGGCTGTAAACGATCTTGCCGACCGGTACGGACAAATTGCTGGCTGCAACACGGTTCAAAAATGCTTCAGCATCGGGCCCTTCGACACGGATCTTGCCGAAGGAAGACATATCGTAGATCCCGATGTTTTCCCGGACCGCCCTGTGTTCCAAAGCGGAGTTTTCAAACCAGTTCTGCCGCTTCCAGGAATATGCATATTCCGGCGACTGACCTGCATTTGCAAACCAGTTCGCACGCTCCCAACCTGCAACTTCCCCCATGACGGCGCCTTCAGCCTTGAGCGCCTCATGCAAGGGAGACCGGCGGATGCCGCGTGCCGTCGCTTTCTGGCGATAGGGGAAGTGGTCTGCATAGAGCAGGCCCAGGGTTTCCTTTGATCTTTCGAAAAGGTAGGTCTTGTTGCCCTGAAACGGTTGCATGCGCATGATGTCGACATCACCCAGGTCGAACGGTTTCTCGCCGCTGTCCATCCAATGCGCAAGGGCCATGCCAGCGCCACCCGCAGACTGGATGCCGACGGAATTGAAACCGGCGGCCACCCAGACATTGTCCATCTCAGGTGCAAGTCCCAGATGGTAAGCGTCATCCGGCGTAAAGCTTTCCGGTCCGTTGAAGAACGTCTGGATACCCGTTTCTGCCAATAGCGGAAGCCGGTTCACCGCCTTTTCCAGGATTGGCTCGAAATGGTCAAAGTCTTCAGGCAACTGATCGAATTCGAAATCCTCCGGAATTCCCTTCATCGCCCAGGGCTTTGCTTCCGGTTCGAATGCACCGAGCATGATGCTGCCCGCATCTTCCTTGTAATAGGCACATTCATCCGGCACGCGCAGCACCGGTAATTGTGTCAGACCCGGAATTTTTTCGGACACGATATAGAAGTGTTCACAGGCGTGAAGCGGGACATTGGTGCCCATCTGCCTGCCGACGTCATGCGCCCACATGCCAGCGCAATTCACCACGTGCTCACACGTAAGGGTACCTTCACCCTCCTGGTTTTCCCATTCAACGCCGACAATCCGGCGGCCGTCTTTGACAAAGCCCGTGACCTTTGTGCGCTCCAGCACTCTGGCGCCGCGCAGCTTTGCCCCTTTTGCCAATGCAAGCGCGATATTGGACGGGTCACCTTGGCCATCGAGAGGAAGATAGACGCCGCCGACAACATCCTCACAGTTGAGATGCTCATATTTGGCTTTGATTTCACCTGGGGAAACCGCCTCAACGTCAACCCCGAAAGCACGCGCCATTGAGGCCTGACGCATCAGTTCTTCCTGACGCTCGTTCGTCAGGGCGGCCGTGATGGAGCCTACGCGTTTAAAGCCGGTGGACAGACCGGTTTCCGCTTCAAGATTGCCGTAGAGCTCCTGGCTGTATCTGGCCAGCCGGGTCATGTTCTGGGTTGCGCGCAGCTGAGCGATCAGGCCCGCCGCATGCCAGGTGGTGCCGCAGCAAAGCTGCTTGCGCTCCAAAAGAACAACATCTTTCCAGCCCAGTTTCGTCAGATGATACGCGACCGAACATCCGATCACGCCGCCGCCAACAATGACGACGCGGGCACTCTTTGGTGGAATTGCCATTTCCATGTCCTTCTTGAGCCTCAGGCGCGAATACGCGCATTTTCTGGATCCCAGAGGGAAGATGTTGCCTGAATTTTGGCGCTGAGGCGCTTCCCGTAGACGTCGATCTCAACAAAGCCGCCGGCTTCCGCCACCTCCGCGTCCAGCATGGCAAGGGCAATGGCGGCATTCACCCTATACCCATAGGCAGCCGAGGTGATTTCGCCAGCTCTCCTGCCGTTTGAGAAAACAGCCGCCATATAGGGTGCGTCCTGTGACCCCGTTTCCACGATCAGGGTCACAAGACGTCTTGCCGGGCCGTTTTCCGCTTCGGCTGCAAGTTCTGCTTTGCCCGGGAAATCTTCTGGCTTGTCCAAACGTACAAACCGCGCCAGACCGGTCTCCAAAAGGCTGTAGCCAGATGACAGGTCCCCCTTCCAGGTCAGGTATCCTTTCTCGATCCGCATGGAATTGAGAGCGTACATGCCAAAGGGTCTGGCTCCCGCCTCACGTATAGCCGCATAGACTTCCCGGGTCTCGGAGGTCGCCACGTGAACTTCCCAGCCGAGCTCACCGGCAAAGGACACACGTGCCAGCATGACGGGTTTGTCTGCAAGGGTTGCAGTTTGATGGGTCAACCAGCCGAGGGACAAATCTGCATCGCTTAATTGCGCCAAGAGATCCCGTGATTTTGGCCCTGTGACCAAGAGGGCAACAGTCTCCCCGGAAACATCTTTCAAGGTCACCGTGTCCGGCAGATCTTTGGCCAGGAGTTCCTGATCATGCCAAAGTGCCGCAGCCGCAGTGACAAGGGTAAAGGCGTCTTCCCCATGGCGCAGGCATGACATTTCGCTCAGCACACGGCCGCGCGCATCAGGGAAGTATAGAAGGGCCATTCGTCCGATCTTGGGCAAGGCGCCGGCGGTCTTGTCGGCCAACCAGTCCGCAGCTCCCGCACCGCTCACGGAAAAGCGCGAAAAACCGCAAATATCGATGACGCCGACACCGTCCCGAACCGCCTCAACCTCTTCCCGGATCCGAGGCTCCCAGGGACCCTTGCGATCCCAGGTCTGCGTCGCACGTTCAGAAGTATCGTCTCCTTCTCTTGCAAACCAGTTTGCACGTTCCCAGCCGCCATAGGCGCCCATTTGCGCACCGTCACGGATCAAACGTTCATGGTTTGGGGAGAGCTTCTTGTTGCGTCCGGCTGACCATTCATTATGCGGGAAATGCATAGCGTATTCGTGGCCATACGTTTCGCTCGCCTTTGCCCGGCTGTAGTCAGCATCGGCAAAACCCGTATAGCGGCGCGGATCGACGGACCACATATCCCATTCGGTATAACCATGCATTATCCACTCGGACAGGATTTTGCCAGCTCCACCGCCTTGGGCAATACCGAAGGTAAAGCTATGGGCGTCAAAAGCGTTGGGAACACCCGCCATGGGACCCAGCATTGGCAGTCCGTCCGGTGCGTAGGGAATGGGACCATTGATATTGCGTTGAACCCCGCGCGACCCCAGAAGCGGAACCCGTTCCATAGCATCCAGGATGTACAGTTCCAGCCTGTCAAGATCGTCGGGATACAGCTGGAAGCTGAAATCGTCAGGCATGGGGTCGTCGTCGTTGACCCAAGCGGCCTGACAATTGCGCTCGTAAGGCCCGAGATTCAGCGAGTAGGTATCCTGACGAAGATAGTAGGATGTATCTACGTCGCGCAACAATGGCAGCTTGCGGCCATTCTCCTTGGTCCAGGCTTCGATCTCGGGAACCGCCTCAGTCAGGAAGTATTGGTGGCTCATCACGGTCAAAGGCAATTGGCGCCCACCAAAGGGCAGAAACCACTTCGCGACACGGTCCGCATAATATCCCGCAGCATTCACCACATATTCGCAGCGGATATCCCCATTTTCAGTGTGAACAATCCATTCGCCATTGTCCTGGGACACACCCGTCGCCGGGTTGAAACGGACAATTTGCGCCCCATGGGTGCGCGCCCCCTTGGCCATCGCCTGCGTCACCTGTGAGGGATCGATGTCGCCGTCCAGAGGATCCCATAGACCACCTTCAAGGTCGTGTGTTTCCATGAACGGGAAATGCTGCTTTAGCTGCTCCGGCGTACACATTTCCATGGTGAGATCCAAATGACCTGCCATGTCGCGCACCCGCTCGAATTCCATCATACGTTCTTCTGAGTGGGCGAGACGAACCGAACCGGTCACATGGTAGTTGATCGGGTAGTCCACTTCCCTCGCCAGATTGCGATAGAGCGCAAGACTGTAGCGCTGCATATTCAACACACCGTAGTTGGTCGCATAATTAGGTGTGTTGCCTGCGGCGTGCCATGTCGATCCTGCAGTCAGTTCATTTTTCTCCAGCAGGACACAGTCAGACCAGCCCGACTTTGCCAGATGATATAACACCGAGGTTCCAACGATACCGCCGCCAATGATGACAACACGTGCTGTGGAAGGAAGTGCCATGGTCAAACCTCAATAAACGGGGGGAGAGATGACCCAGATTGCGAGCGCAGGGTCGTGATAAGGGTTTGCCCAGCGGTATTCCGAGCCTTTGATACGGAAACTGTCGCCGGCATCGACCGTGAATTTTTTCTCCGCGATCCAGATATCCAGTTTACCGGAAACGAGGTAGACGACTTCCGTTGTCGCGCGTTTCCTGGCCTTGGAGAGTGAGGATCCAGGCAAAAAGCTGGAGTGAATGACTTCGAAGTCATCCGTGAGATCGGGAGAAATAAGCGTTTCGAACAAGCCGTTGTCGCGTTCACCAATTTCCCGGCGTGCTGCTGCACGAACCACCACACCCCGTTCTTCCTCTGGAGCGTCAGCAATACCGAAGAAAATTGAAACCGGCGCCTTCAGTACGCGAGCGATTTTGTGAAGATCATCCACTGACGGCTTTGATTTGTTGCGTTCGACCTGCGAGGCCCATCCGACGGATTTCCCAAGCGCACGCGCCAGATTCTCCAAGGTCATCTTGCGGGAAACGCGCAAGGCGCGAATATCTTGTCCGACTTGATGTTTTCCAGACATTCCCTCCCCTTTCAGCCTCGTGACCTGCACCTGAGATTGTCTGCACGCCGGACAAATGAAAAATAACAAGAAATTTTCACAGCCGCAAATGAAAATTTGTCTGCAATTTTCACGTACCAAAACCTGTCTTGTTTCGAGAAATATCTCCAACATACGCAGCACGGTTTTCAGGTGCTCATTTCGGCTGAGGGAAGAGCCTCACACTCCAACAGTTCTGCCGAGCGGCAAAATGATGTGATTGATCGCTTGCAAAAGACCGGGAACACTCCAAGTGTCGAAAGACCCGCAAAATAAAAGACGGCGCAAAAACAACAGCTGGTGGCCTCAGAAGAAGAACGCCGCCCTTTGGCGCACGCTACCATCCAATGGCTTCAAACCGTTTTGTCTCTGTCCGTTGAACTCTTTGATTTAAGGCCGCGAAAGGCACATCTGATGCAATGCGGGGCGCTTCAGGCTTTTGATCCTGGGACTTCAGCCGCCCGGCGCAGCGCGTCTTGCAGCGCCATACCGTCCAGGGTTGCCAGCAGCCTGCCGGCGATCTGCCGCCTGTCCTGACCCGGCTGCAGCAGAAGACGCGCTGCAATCCAGCTTTGAAAATCCTCGGACATTTTCAGCGCCGCACGGGCCTGGGGGCCGCCGGATCTCGCCCCGGCAGCGGCCAGTTCCAGAAGCAGGATCAGGGGCTGGCGCAAATGCGGGGCCCGGCTTTCGTGCCAAAGGCGCTCCAGCAAAACCTCCGGCGGCAAGCTGCCAACTGCGGGAAACGCGCGCCCAAGAGCTGTCTCAATCTGACCGGCGATATGGTCAAACACCGCCTCCAGAAGGGCGTCCTTGTTCTTGAAATAATAGAGCAGCATCCGGTCACTTGTCCCGGCCGCCACCGCCAGCGCGCGCAGCCCGGACGCAGCCAGACCCTGTTCGGCCAGATGAGCTGCCATCCTGGCCACAAGCGCCGCTTGCTTTGCCTCTCTTGGTGTCATAACAGGATTGTAGCAGTTGCTACATTTTCCTACAATGACGCGACCCTGGCACAAAAGACTGCCGGACAGGCCAGCCCAAAGAACGGCCCAGCTCCTGCCCGCTGGACCGGCATGCCAACATTCAAAGGAGCCAACCCATGACATTTCTGGATCCGATCCAGGGCAAATCCCCCAGCCTGCTCCAGCTTTTCACCTCCTACGGGATTGGCCTCGGAGCCGCAGCGCTCGTACTCACGCAGCTGGACTTCACCTGGAAAACCGCACTGCTTGCAGCGCTTGCCTTTGACTGGTGCGGTGGTCTGGTTGCCAACGCGGCCCCGCCCGTGCGTGGCTGGTGGCGCACGCGGCCCGGCCTCAGCCGCGCCTTTCTGCCCTTTCACCTTATGGAACTGCCGGTGATCTACTGGCTCACCGGTGGAGGCACGGTGTTCTATTGTTTTTGCCTGGTGATGGCTGCCAAACTGGCCATTTTTGAACTGGGCAAGGAGCGCTACGAAATGCCCCGGGATCCGGCGCAGGGATAGGCCGTGCGGGCAAGCGCGGCACGCCTGTATCTTACGGCACCGGCGCCTGACCTGCCCGGAAGCCCAGAACCACCGCACTGAGCAGGCCGTTGCCGGACAGATACCCACTGTCGCCTGCGCCTGAGACGCCGCAGGCGGCACCACCCCCGGCATAGAGATTGGCAAAGGGGCTGCCATCAGCCCGTTTCACGCGCCCGGTGCCATCCGTCACCAGACCGCCCTGAGTGTGGAACAGCGCCCCGGTGACTTTCACCACGCAATAGGGCGGTGACAGGGGCGCACCGGCAAAGCAGCGGCCAAAACGGTCAGGCCCCTCCTCCGGCAGACCGGACAGCGTGGTTTCAAGGGCGCCAGCCGGGACGCCCATCAGGCAGGCCAGCTCGTCCAGACTGTCTGCGCTCAGCACCGCGCCTTCGGCTTCCGCCTCCTTGAAGTCCTCGAACTGGCGGGCAACCGCCGCGATGCGGCTGTCAAAGACGGAAAAGGCAATCCCTTCCGGCTGAGCCAGTACCTTTCGGGCAGCTTCCGAATAGCCTTCGGCCTCGTTCCAGAACCGCTCCCCGTTGAGATTAACCTGAATGCCGCCCTCGGTGATCACCGCCCAGGTGATCAGGATGCCATGGGGATGGGCAACATTGCCGTGGCCCTGATAGGCACCGAGATGCTTCAGCCCGGCTCCCAGCAGACGGCCCCAGCCGACTGCCTCGCCCCGGTTGCCGTCATGGCCGAACCAGAGCCCCTCGCTGATGGACGGCATATGCGCGCGGACCATCTGCCGGTTGCCGCCAAAGCCGTTGCAGGCCAGGATCAGTTTGCGGCAGGCAATTTTCTCTTCTTCCCCATCCGGACGAACGGCTGCGACCCCGGCGATACGGCCCGATTGCTCCGGCCCGGCATCCTTGCCAAGGAAAAGCGTTTTCACCCGGCGCTCGCAAATAATGTCGAGCTGCAGCTGTTCGCAGGCCGCGCGCAGCGCATCGATCAGCTCGACTCCGGATCTGGACGGCAGGCCGTGCATGCGGCGGCGGGAATGGCCGGGATAGTCGAAGTCATCCACCACGGACAGGGGCAGATCATGGCGCTCGGCCAACCAGTCGACCACACCAGCGGCCCCGCCCGCCAGCGCTGTCTCCAGGTCTGGCAGGTTTTCCCCTTTCGATTTGCGGCGGATATCGTCGGCGAACAGCGCCGCACAATCGTTGATACCGGCGGCCTGCTGCAGGCGGGTTCCGGCCGCCGGGATCAGCCCGGCCGACAGCGCGGTGGAGCCGCGGGGCACCGGATCTGCCTCCAGAACCAGAACCTCCTGTCCGGCTTCGTCCGCCGCAAGAGCGGCCACCAGCCCGCAGGCCCCCGCCCCGATGATCAGGGTTTCCACCTCAAGGTCAAAGGAAACGCCCTCCGCGGACCGGATCTCAGCCATCCCAGTCCTCATAAGTTTTGCCCTCAGCCAGCAGCTGGTCCGTGCCCAGCTCCGCATTCAGGCCGTTGAAATCCAGCATCCGGTCCGCAAAGGGCCGGTTGCTGCCCGCAAGATGCAGGCTGGCATAATAGTGCTTGGCCGCCCAGGCGAGCGCGCGCACAATGCCGCCAGGAAAGATCACCACGGAAAACCCGAGCTGTTCCAGATCCTGCGCGCCACTGATCGGTGTCTCACCGCCTTCCACCATATTGGCCAGAAGCGGCACCCGCCCGGCAAAGCGCTGCGCAACGGCAGAGAGTTCCTCGCGCGAGCGCGGCGCTTCGATGAACAGCACATCGGCGCCCGCCTCCAGATAGAGCTCGGCCCGTTCGGCCGCCTGGTCAAAACCTTCCACCGCAATGGCATCGGTGCGGGCGATGATCAGCGTGTCTTCAGAGCGGCGGGCATCGGCCATGGCCGCGATTTTCCCGGCCATTTCCTTCGGCGCGATCAGCGTCTTGTCCTTCAGATGGCCGCAGCGCTTGGGAAAGGTCTGGTCTTCCACCTGAAGCGCAGACGCCCCCGCTTTTTCATAAAGGCGCATGGTCCTTTGGGCATTCAGGGCATTGCCGAAGCCGGTGTCAGCATCCATGATCACCGGAAGATCGACCCGGTCGGAAATCAATTCCATGATCTGGACCATTTCGCTGATGCTGGTCAGGCCGATATCGGGGCGTCCAAGCTTGGTATAGGCAACAGCCGCGCCGGAAAGATAGAGCGATTCAAATCCCGCCGCCTGGGCGAGAGTCGCGGTCAAGCCGTCATAGACGCCCGGGGCAACAAGAATCTTGTCCTGATTCAACCGTTGCAAAAGGGTCATACCGCGCCCTCCAGATAAGCCAGCACCTCGGCGCAGGTCGCCTGATGGGTCACCGTTCCCAACGACAAAAGCGTGGCCTCATGCACGTCAGGCTTGAAAGCCGCACAGCCGTCGCTCAGCATGACGGTTTCCAAGTTGCGCAAGTGAGCATCGCGCAAGGTCGAGGCCACGCCGCCATTGGTGACGATCCCGCCGACAATCAATGTGTCAATGCCTATGGCACGCATGATGTATTCCAGCCGGGTCTGGTAGAAAGCGGAATAGGCCACTTTTTCAACCACATAATCGGCAGGTGCCAGGGTGTCGACCACAGCGTGCCCGACAGCGCCGGGCGCAAAATCCCCCTTTCCGAGAAAGGGCCGCAGCTTCTGCAAATGGGGGGCAATCAGTGGCTCGCCTTCCGGCCCCGGCACCAGAGTGAACTGGGCGGATATATAGACCCCGCCAAGCGCCTTCAGCGTATCGCGCAGCGGCCGGATCCGCTCCGGCAGAGCCGCTATCGCCCCAGAGCTCTGCCCCGCGCGGCCATAGGCCCCCTTTTCATGGAGAAAATCGTTTTGCAGATCGATGGTCAAAAGCGCCGTCCGGGACGGATCGACAAAGGACAGATCGGTCATCACGGGCGCCCCTTTCGTTCAATGATCGTATTTCCGAACCGGTCGACACGGGCGGTCAGCTCCGGTTCGATCAGAACGGTCGTATCGGCCTGTTCCAGAATGGCCGGTCCGTCTATGACCGTACCAATGGGAAGGCTCAGCCGGTCATAAATGGCCGTCTCATGCCAGGCACCGTCAAAATGGACCTTCCGGCGGGATTTGGGCTCTGCCCTCCCATGCTGGTCAGGCGCAAGCGTTTCCAGGCTGAATTTCGGCCGCCGCCCGATCACTGCACTGCGCAGGTTCAGAACCCGGCGCAGCCCGTTGTCCAGAAGACGCCCATACGTGTCCTGATAGGTCTTGTCGAATGCATCCGCGATCTCGCTCAGACTTGGCGGCACGACCCGGTCCCCATCCCACTGAAAAGGAATGGCCACCGGAACGGTGTGGGTCTGGCCCACATAGGCCATGTCCAGCTCGAACATCAGATCCCGAGCCTCGAACCGGCTTCGGGCCGCTTCCAGAAGGGCAAGACCCCGGTCCGTATGATCCTGCATGTGATGTTTGAGATCCGTTTCGCTTAGACCTTCGAGCAGACTGTTGAAAGTCTGCACAAAATCCTGGCGCATGTCGGCAATCACACAGCCCATGGCGCTGGTAACCCCGGGATAGCGCGGGACAATGGCCCGGCCGATATCGACATCGGCCAGCATCGCCCCGGCATGGAGAGCACCGCCACCGCCAAATGGCATGAAGGCGAATTTCTTTGGATCAAAGCCGCGCTCAATGCTTACCAGGCGGATCGCCCCAGCCATGCGGCTGTTGGCGACTTTCAAAATCGCCTCCGCTGCAGCTTCCTGATCAAGGCCGAGAGGGGCGCCCACATGGGTGCTGATGGCCTGCCGGGCCGCGTCCACATCCAGACGGTCCAGCTTGCCGCCAATCGGGTTGTCCGGATCGATCCGGCCCAGAACGATATTGGCGTCGGTCACAGTGGGCCGGTCATTGCCAAGCCCATAGGCAGCCGGACCGGGATTGGCCCCGGCGCTTTCCGGGCCAATATTCAGAAGACCGCCCTTGTCGACCCAGGCAATCGACCCGCCGCCCGCGCCGATGGTGGTGATCTCGATCATCGGCGTACGCACCACCATGCCGAAATCGATGGACGTCTGCGGCGACAGCATGGACTGGCCGCCGGTCACCAGCGACACGTCGAAACTGGTGCCGCCCATATCCCCGGTGATGATGTCGGGAAAACCGGCGGTCTCGGCGATATAGGCGGCGGCCGTCACCCCGGCCGCCGGGCCGGACAAAGCCGTGCGCACCGGATAGTGGCAGGCGGTTTCAACGGTCATGACGCCGCCGTTTGACTGGACAATCATGAACTCGCCGTCAAAGCCGCCCCGGGTCAGTGCGTTTTCCAGCCGGTTCAGATAACCGGACACTTCCGGCTGCAGATAGGCATTCAAAGCAGTCGTTGAAAAGCGTTCGAATTCCCGGATTTCCGGCAGGATCTCATGGCTCGCCGACACATGGGGAGACGGCCAGATCTCCCGCACCGCCGCAACGGCTGCTTGTTCATTGGCCGGATTGGCATAGGCATTGGCAAACAGGACTGCAACCGCAAGGCAGCCCTTTTCCTTCAGCGTCTGCGCCGCCGCCCGCACCGCCTCCAAATCCACAGGTGTGCGGATGGTGCCATCGGCCAGGGTGCGCTCGGGCACTTCGATCCGGTCTTCCCGGTCCGCAACCGGTGTGAAGTCGCCGCGCAGCCCCCAGGTTCTCGGCCGGTCGCGGCGGCGCATTTCCAGAATGTCGCGCAGGCCCTCGGTGGTGATCACCCCGGTCCGCGCGCCCTTGCGCTCCAGAAGCGCATTGGTGCCTGCCGTCGTGCCATGGACCACCACGGCAATCTCCGAAAGATCGGCTACTTTTTGGCCGATCCCGTCCAGAAACCCGGCGGACTGGTCAGGGCGGCTGGTCGGCACCTTGTTGACGGTGACCTTGCCCGTTGTTTCGTCCAGCACAAAAATATCCGTAAAGGTGCCGCCGACATCGACACCCACCATCTTGCCGACGCTCATGTCTGCGCTTCCTTCCAGGAGGAGCCGTAGAGCTTCACGGCTTCCTCTTCACTCACCAGTCCTTGTGTCACATCCCGGCGCACCAGGGCCGGATCACGTTTGTCCGGGGCGCCGTAGCCGCCGCCGCCGGGCGTTTCCAAGCGCACGCCCTCCCCCTGTTCCAGACGGATGCCCCTCATCTTGGACACCATGGGGGGCACATGCCAGGTGCCATTGTTTTCATAAGAAAAGCCGTTGACCGCCGCGTCGGCTCCCCCGGCAACGCCTTTGGGCGCAAACTTGCCGCGTTCCCCGAAGAGGAAAACATCGGCACCGTTTTCTTCCAGCACTTCGATTTCATAAACCGCACCGACACCGCCCCGGTGCTGTCCGGCTCCGGCGGAGTCCGGCCGCAGCCCCCATTGGCGGAACATGACAGGATAGGCCGCTTCCAGAATTTCCATCGGCGGGATCGTTGCGGTAGAAATCGGTGCATTGCCATGGTTGAGGCCGTCGCTTTCCACCGAGCCGCCATGGCCGCCGCCATAGAAGCTGAACATCACCCAGGGCTGGCCATTGGCCTTCTTGCCCGCAATCGACAGCGCATTGATGGTGCCATAGGCATTGGCCGGAACCCGTTCGGGCGCGGCCTTGGCAAACGCGCTGAAAATCACGTCGATCATGCGCAAGATGGTTTCCGTGTAGCCGCCCACGGCTGCCGGAAACTCCGCCGCCAGCATAGAGCCCTCCGGGATGCGCACGTCGATCGGCCTCATGACCCCGGAATTGGCCGGAAGTGCCGGAAAAATATGCTTGATGGCCACATAGGCCGTGGCGATCGCCGTCGGCAGGGCAATGTTCACCGGCCCCGCACACCGGGGCGCTGTGCCCGCAAAATCCAGCACCATCCTGTCGCCCGCCACAGAGAGCGCCACCTTGATCGGCAAAGGCGTGTCCTCGATACCGTCATTGTCGAGGAAATCTTCGGCCGTCCAGCAGCCATCGGGCAGCTCGTCCAGTTCGGCCCGCATCAGCCTTTCGGCCCGGTCCCCAAGGGCTGCAAGCGCGGACGACGTGACCTCCTGGCCATATTCGCCCAAAAGTTCATCCATACGCTTCACGCCCAGATCCAGCGCGCCAAGCTGGCCGTTGAGATCACCCATGGCCGATTGCGGCAGACGCGTGTTCCGCTTCAAAATGTCAACTATGTCTGTGTTCAGAACCCCAGCAGTTGCAAGCTTGACCGGTGGCAGGACGAAGGCCTCCTGAAACGCATCAGTGGCTTCCGGGTTGTAGTTTCCCGGAACCGCGCCGCCCACATCATGCCAGTGACCGACCGAGGCGAGATAACAGAACAGCTTGCCGTCATGAAAATACGGCCTCACCAGGCGCATGTCGCTCAAATGGGTGCCTCCCAGATGAGCATCGTTGAAGATGAAGATATCTCCATCCTGAACGCCTCCATCGCGCGCGACCTTATCGATCACTGCCTTGACCGCGAAGGCCATGACGCCAACAAAGATCGGCAGGCCATTTTTGCCCTGAACAAGTGTGTCGCCGGTTCCGGCATGATAGAGCCCGTGGCTCGCATCATGGGCTTCCGCGATGATCGGATTGAACGCACTGCGGAACAGGGTCGCGTCCATTTCATCTGCGATCTGTTCCATTCGGCCTGCAAGGACTGCAAGCGTTACCGGATCAATATCTGCCGCCATACCGCTGGAAAACTCCCGTTTCGCGCTGTTCTTCACCTGGCTATCAGGGATTCGTGCCCCCATCCAGATCTGATATGTATTTTTTATAATACAAATTTAAAAGATCAATAAAAACATTTGGACTTGATTTTGAAATACAAATTGTTGCCTATATAGTTGGCCGTGATATGGTTCCATGGGTCCAACAGGAGTATAGATTGACCGTGACTGCCAATGCAGAGCTGCCCGAGGGAGGGAAAGCCCGCAGAGTATACCTGCTTTTGCGCGATGAAATCGCGCGCGGTGTTCATGCGGACGGATCGCTTTTGCCCGGCGAACAAAGGCTCGCAGCCATCCACGGCGTGTCCCGCGTCACCATCCGCAGGGCGCTGGAAGCGCTTGATTCCGACGGTGTGATTGAACGGCGCGTCGGCAGCGGGACCAAGGTGCGCAGCAAACCGGAGGCCAACCAGAAGATCTCCGCCGATTTCGCAACGCTGATGCCCCAGCTTGTAGAAATGGGCCGATCCACCATGGCCCGGCTCCTATCGTTTTCCTATGAGCATCCGCCGGAACCGGTCCGCCAGGCCATGAACTTGGGCCGTGACGCCAAGGTTCAGGTTGCAACCCGCATACGCCTGTCCGGTGACACGCCGTTCTCGCATCTGACAACCTACGTCCCGGAGGCGGTCGCGCGCAATTATTCTGAGGCCGATCTGGCCTCGACCCCGCTGTTTGAGCTTCTCGAACGCAGCGGTGTGAAAATTGAAGCCGCCCAGCAGTCCGTGACCGCAACCCTCGCCGCGCCGGATGTTGCCGAGGCGCTGGACATCTCTGTCGGCTCTGCCCTGCTCGCCCTAGACCGGGTGGTTCTGGATGAGCAAGGCCGCGGTGTCGAATATCTTTCGGCGCTCTACCGGCCGGATCTTTTCCGTCTGGACATGGCCCTCAACCGGGTTGGCGACGGCCTGTCCAGATCCTGGGCCCCGCGTGTCGGCGCCGGAGCCGGCCAGAAATGAACCACACGTCTCCGCGCACACTCCTGGACAAGCTCTGGGACGACCATGAGATCAGCCGCCGGGAAGATGGCGCGTCGCTGCTATGGGTCGACAGGCATCTGGTTCATGAAGGCTCGCACCATGCTTTTGCCAAGCTGGCTGCACAAAATCTGAGAGTCGCCCACCCGGCATTGACCTATGCCGTTGTCGACCATTATGCGCCGACCCGCAACCGGGATGATCTTGGCGACGAGGCCATCCGGCACATGATTACCACGCTGGAGGCCAACGCCCGGCGCCATGATCTGCCGCTGTTCGGCCTAAACGATCCCCGCCAGGGCATTGTCCATGTGGTTGGCCCGGAACAGGGCCTCATCCTGCCCGGCATGCTAATCAATTGCGGCGACAGCCACACCTCCACCAATGGTGCCTTTGGTGCGCTCGCCTTTGGCATCGGGGCGACGGAAGTGGCCCATGTTCTGGCGAACCAGACCATCTGGCAGGTCAAACCGAAAGCGCTCAGGGTCAAGGTGACCGGCGTCTTGCCCCCGGGCGTCACCGCCAAGGACATCGCCCTCAACTGGATTTCCCGCTTTGGCGCCGACAATGCGCGTGGCCATGCGGTGGAGTATTCCGGCAGCACCATCGAGGGCCTGTCCATGGAAGGCCGGATGACCCTCAGCAACATGTCCATTGAGGGCGGTGCCCGCATGGGCATGGTGGCACCGGATGCCACAACGCTGGCCTATCTGAAGGGCAGACCCTATGCCCCGGATGATGCCGACTGGGACAGGGCCGTGGACGCCTGGGCCATGCTGACCAGCGATGACGGGGCAGCTTATGACACCGAGCAGACGCTGGACGCTGCCGATCTGGCCCCGACAGTCACCTGGGGCATAAGCCCGGAACAGGCCGTGCCGGTCACTGACACGCTGCCGGACCCGGCGGCGCTGGAGCCAGCCCGGGCCGAACAGGTCAAGGCGGCGCTTGACTATATGGGTCTTACGCCAGGGGCGCCGATTGCCGGGACCCCCGTGGATCAGGTCTTTATCGGCTCGTGCACCAACGCCCGGATTGATGATTTGAGAGCCGCTGCCGCCGTGCTGAAGGGCCGCAAGGCCAAGGTGCCCGGCCGGGTCGCCCCGGGCTCCATGCTGGTGCGCGCCCAGGCCGAACAGGAAGGGTTGGCCGCGATCTTCACCGAAGCAGGCCTCAGCTGGGAAGAAGCAGGCTGTTCCATGTGCGTTGCCATGAACGGCGACACGGTGGCCCCGGGCGCTCGCTGCGCCTCCACCACCAACCGCAATTTCAAGGGCCGCCAGGGTCCGGGGTCCCGGACCCACCTCATGTCACCGGCCATGGTCGCTGCCGCCGCCGTCACCGGTGTGATTTCCGATCCGCGCGCGCTGCTTGCGGGAAGGAGCCTCTGATGGCCGGCTGGACCCTGCATGACGGCCTTGCAGTGGCTTTTCCCCACGAAAACATCGATACGGATCAATTGATCCCGGCCCGGTTCATGACCACGCCGCGATCGGAAGGCTATGGGCAATATCTGCTGCATGATCACCGGCGTGACGCAGCGGGCGCGCTGCTTGAGCACCATCCGCTGAATCTGTTTCCGGCCGCCAGCGTGCTTGTCGCCCGGCGCAATTTCGGCAGCGGCTCCTCCCGGGAGGCGGCGGTCTATGCGCTTGTGGACGCCGGTTTCAAAACTGTCATAGCCCCCAGTTTCGGCGACATTTTCGCTAATAATGCGGTCAATAACGGCCTTCTGCCCGCTTTGCTGCCGGAAGAGACGGTGGAAGAGCTGATTGCCATGCTGCCGTCACCTCAACAGTTGAAGGTGGATCTGGATACACGCACCATCACCGCGTCCGGCCGGGCGATTCCATTTGAGATCGATCCGGTCCGGCAACGAAAACTCATCATGGGTTGGGACGATATCGACCTGACCCGTTCTGAAATCGGGCGCATCACGACATTTCAAAAAGAGAGGCAAAAAACCGCGCCCTGGATCTGGCCGGCCCCATCAGGCTGAACGTCAATGAGGCCGTCAAACGGTCCAAATATGGATGCAACTGCCATCCACCATTCGGAGGGGGCGGAACTTTCCGCTCCGAAAAACGGAGTCCACTTTATGAAAAACCTTCTGTTCGCCGGCCTTCTTGGCTGTTCGACCCTGCTGGCGGCCCCGCTGGCCCATGCCGAAGACGTCCTGACGGCCGTCCACGCCTTTCCCAAGACCCTGATCTACACCAAAAGCTTCCTGTCCTTCGTGGACAAGGTGAATGAAGCGGGCAAGGGTGTGGTCCGGATCGAAGTGCGCGGCGGCCCGGAAGCTATCGGCATGTTCCAGCAGCCCGACGCCCTGCGCGATGGCATCGTGGACATGGTCTATACACCAGGCTCGTTTTATGGCGGCACCGTGCCGGAAAAGGACGCCATGGTGGCCAGCAATCTGACAGCGGTTGAAACCCGCCAGAATGGCGGCACCGAACTCATGGACCAGATCCATCAGGAAAAGATGGGCGTGAAATATCTCGGCTGGTTCGACAGCGGCGTCTGCTACAACCTTTGGACCCGCAACAAGCCGGAATTCGATGACAAGGGAAACCTGAAGGTCGAGGGTCTGCGCCTGCGCGGCAACGCGGTCTATAACGCCTTCTTCTCCAACTATCTCGGCGCACAGGTGATCGATATCCCGACCGGGGAAGTCTACAACGCCCTGCAGCGCGGCATCGTCGATGCGACCGGCTGGACCCAGATCGGCCTGATCGACCTGAAGTGGAACGAGTTCCTCAACTACCGTATCGAACCCTGCTTCTTCTCCACGGACCTCGGTGTCATCGTGAACCTGGACAAGTGGAACAGCCTGAGCCCGGAATCCCGCAAGATCCTTCAGGATGTAGCAATCCAGCACGAGAAAGAAAGTGTTGAAGCGCTCCACCAAAAGCGGGATGAAGACTTCAAGGCCCTTGCCGAGCAAGGCATGGAGGTTATCTCGCTGGAGGGCGAAGCCAAGGCCAACTATCTGGCGGCTGCGCGCGAAAAAACCTGGGAACGCATGAAAAAGCTCATGGCTGAACAGCCCGGTGGCGACGCAAATTACGACCGTCTGATCGAACTCTACTACGATCCTGCGGCGGACAAATAATCGCGCACCGCGTATCGACCTGGTCCGCGGCTTTGCCGCGGACCTTTTCATGTGAAAGGCACAAACGGCATGGTACTCGTCTCCCGCGCCTACAATGCACTGCTTTATGCAATGGCAGGCCTGTCCGGCATCATTCTTGTCTGGCTGATGATCTCCATTATCGTCTCTGTGGCCATGCGCAATATCGGCATTCAGCCCTTTGCATGGCTGTTCACCTCAGCCGAATACGGCCTTCTCTACATGACCATGTTCGGCGCCCCCTGGCTGGTGCGCGAAAAGGGACATGTGCATATCGAACTTCTGACCGCCTATCTGCCCGTCCCGGTCCGCCGTGTGGTCAGCCGGCTGGTGGCGGTCCTGTGTGTGCTCGTCTGCGCCCTTTTGGCTTGGAAGGGGCTGGAGCTGTTCCTCACCAATATCGACAGGGGCGACTATGACGTGCGCGCCTATTATTTCCCCAAGTGGATCTTGACGATCGCGTTTCCCTTGAGCTTCACGGTCATGGCTGTTGAGTTCAGCCGCTTTGTGTTCGGGTCCGACCTGTTGCATTCAGGCAAAGCAGGAATTCACGGCTGATGGAATGGTATGAAGCACTTGCCCTGCTGCTGGGCACAATCGTGGTCCTGATGGCCATCGGAATGCCCGTGGCCCTGGCCTTTCTAGCAGCCAATATTGTCGGTGCCTGGATGTTTATGGGCGGCGACCGCGGGGTCGCCCAGCTCCTCAACAACGGGCTCGGGTCCCTGACGAAATTCGCCCTTGTTCCCATTCCTCTGTTTCTGCTGATGGGGGAAATCTTCTTCCACACAGGGCTGGGTGGGCGCATGTTCAACGCCATCGACAAGCTGCTCGGCCGCCTGCCCGGCCGCCTCAGTTATGTCACCGTTCTGGGCGGCACCGCCTTTTCCACCCTGTCCGGCTCGTCCATGGGCTCCACTGCCCTGCTCGGCTCACTCATGGTTCCGGAGATGAACCAGCGCGGCTACAAAAAACACATGAGCATTGGCCCGATCCTGGGCACGGGTGGTCTGGCCATCATCATTCCGCCGTCGGCCCTTGCCGTGCTGCTGGCCACGCTCGCCCAGATCGATGTGTCAGCGCTGCTGATTGCCGGGATTCTGCCCGGCCTGCTGCTCGCCTCCCTTTATGTGGGCACGATCTTCCTGCAGACGAAGCTCGATCCCGACGCCGCGCCGGCCTATTCCGTCACCCCCATGTCGGCCATGGAGAAGCTGCGGCTGCTGGCGACCGACATCATCCCGATGATCAGCGTCATGATCATCATCGTGGTTTTGATGATTGACGGCATCGTCACCCCCTCAGAAGCCGCTGCTTTCGGAGCGCTTGGGGTGCTGATCCTCGGGGTCATCTACCGCTGCCTGACCTGGGAGGCTGTCAAGGCCTCCGTGATCGGAGCCATGCGGGTCACGCTGATGGCCTATCTGATTGTGTTCGGATCGGCGACTTTCAGCCAGCTGCTGGCCTTTTCCGGAGCCTCCAGCGGATTGGTCACTTGGGCCACGTCCTTTGATCTGGCCCCTGTGGCCATGCTGCTGGTGATGTTCGGGGTGCTCTTGCTGCTCGGAATGTTCATGGAACAGATCTCCATGATGATGCTGACCGTGCCGATCTTCTTCCCCCTCGCCCATACGCTTGGCTTCGACCCGATCTGGTTCGGCCTGATCATGCTGCTGGGCCTTGAAATCAGCTTCACAACACCGCCCTTTGGCCTGCTGCTGTTTGTCATGAAAGGGGGCGCTCCTGCGGACACGACCATGCGGGACATCTATACGTCAGCCATTCCGTTCATCCTGTGCTCGCTGCTGCTGGTCGGATTGCTGATCCTGTTTCCGCCCCTGGCGCTCTGGCTCCCCAGCCTCTGAAGATTGTCCGGGAATGAAAGCCGCCGGGTCCGGTCTCTGCAAGGAGACCCTGGATCCGGTGGCTTTTCGCATTCAGCCCAAAACCCAATGGTTCAATGTGCCCGGCAAGGTCTCTATATGTAGGTCTTGAGGCCCGTATAGGACCGCCGTCCCTCATGCCAGGACCCAGGACATGACCGCCAGACCGCCGCTTTTCCAGTTCGACAACTCCTATGCCAGGGAGCTTGAAGGCTTTTATGTGCCCTGGGAAGGCGCCAAGGTACCGGCCCCGGCACTTGTCTTTTTCAACCGCCCGCTGGCCGCAGAGCTGGGTCTTGATGCCGAGGCTCTGGAGACCGCAGACGGCGCCACCATTTTTGCGGGCGTCAAGGCACCGGACGGGGCCTCGCCCCTGGCCCAGGCCTATGCTGGCCACCAGTTTGGCGGATTTTCCCCGCAACTGGGCGACGGGCGTGCGCTCCTCTTGGGGGAAGTGCTGGACCGGAGCGGCAAACGCCGGGACATTCAGCTGAAAGGCTCCGGCCCGACCCCGTTTTCAAGGGGCGGTGACGGAAAAGCCGTCATCGGCCCTGTGTTGCGCGAATATATCATTGGCGAGGCGATGCACGCGCTCGGCATCCCGACCACGCGGGCCCTGGCAGCCGTGACCACAGGGGAAACCATCTACCGGAATGGCCCCAAACCCGGTGCGGTCCTGACACGGGTGGCCGCCAGCCATTTGCGGGTCGGCACGTTCCAGTTTTTCGCCGCCCGCCAGGAAACGGAGAAGCTGCGCCAACTGGCCGATTATGCGATTGCCCGCCACGACCCGGACCTTCTCGACACGGAAAAGCGCTATACGGCGTTCTTTGCAAGAGTGCTCGGGCGGCAGGCCGCTCTCGTGGCCAAATGGGTGCTGACCGGTTTCATCCACGGGGTCATGAACACGGACAACACCACGATCTCCGGGGAGACGATTGATTACGGCCCCTGCGCGTTCCTTGACACCTACGACCCGTCCACGGTCTTCAGCTCCATCGACCATGGCGGGCGCTACGCCTTTGGCCGCCAGCCGGTGATTGCCCAGTGGAACCTGGCCCGTCTGGCCGAATCCCTGCTGCCCCTGGTCAACCCGGACGATCCGGATGCGGCTGTTGAGGAGGTGAGCGCCGAACTGGGACGGTTCCCGGCACTCTACGGCGGCCACTGGCTGGACGGCATGCGGGCCAAGCTAGGGCTGGAAGGTGACGAAAAGGACGATAAGTCCCTTGCCGAGGATCTTTTGAGCCGGATGCACGCGGGGCAGGCCGATTATACCCTGGTGTTCCGCCACCTGGCGGACGCAGCCCGTGGAGAGACAGCGGCTCTGCGGGCGCTCTTTGACGAGCCCGGACAGATTGATCCCTGGCTGGAGCGGTGGCAGGCACGGCTGACCCGGGAAAGCCCCGCCCCCGAAACGCTGACAGCACGGATGAACCGGACCAACCCGGCCTATATCCCGAGAAACCACAAGGTTGAAGCGGCGCTCGAAGCCGCCGATGAGGGCGACTATTCCCCCGCCCGTGCCTTGCTGGACGTTCTGGCCAAGCCGTTTGATATACAGCCCGGCCAGGAGGCCTATGCCCGTCCGGCCCCCAAGGACTTCGGTCCCTACCAGACCTTTTGCGGGACATAGAGATACGGAATATAAGGAAGGGCTGGCGGTTCACTATTTTCCCGCCAACCGTTCCACCAGAAACATCATCTCCCGCTCCAGCGTTTCGTCGGAGAGGCCGACAAACCGGTCTTCCAGACTGATGGTCACCAGACCGTGGAGCGCGGCAAAGCAGGTCCGGGTGCGCGCAGCCAGCGCGTCCCCGTCCAGCCCCGTTTCCAGCTGCCGCAAAGGACGGCCAATAAAGGCCAGAAGATCGACCAGTTCCTGAATGTGGATTTCCGGCGTCGCGGTTCCGTGCACAAGTTTCAGGTCAAACAAGGTCCGCCAGAGGTTGCTGTGCTCACGCGCAAAGGCCAGATAGGCTCGCGCCAGCGCCTTGAGCTGCTCCAGCGGATCTGCAACCCCGTCCACGGCCTGGGCCATGGCCGCCTTGATACGTGCCAGGGTTACCGTGTCAACGGCGGTCACCAGAGCCTCCTGATCGGCATAATGTTTATAGACCGAGCCGACCGAATAGCCCGCCTCGGCGGCGATCTTGCGGATCTGCAGTGCGTCAAGCCCCCCGGCCTCAACCGCTTTCACGGCCGCCTCCAGAACCCGCCGCTGCGTTTCCTCACTTTTTGCTTTTTGAATTCCAGCCATTTACCACGCCTCACGCACAAAAGTGAACTTAGTTCATTTTTTTCTTGACCTAACCTGAAAGTTATGGCTTTGTCAAATAGTGAACAATGTTCATTTTTAGGAGATCCCAATGCTCGAACCATTTTTTAGTCAGATAAAGGCCCTGCTGGCCGGCACCGGTGTCCCACCGCGTGACGACAGGTCGCTTCAGTGCCTTGACACCAACATCCGCACAGCCGCCTTTGCAGTCCGCACAGCCCAGGCCGCGCTTGCAAAGGCGAAGGCCGAACAGCAAATGGACCGCAAGCGTCTGCGCCAGCTGACAGCCTCCGTCGAAGACCTGGAAAACCGGGCCCGCAATGCCCTTTTGCAAGGCGCTGAACAGCTCGCCCGCGAAGCGGCGGAAGCCATCGCCGTTCAAGAAGACGAAAAGACCGCGCTTGAAGCCTCGATCCGCGCATTCGATCAGGACCTGCTCACCCTGACCGACCAGTTACACCGGACCCAGGCCCGGCTGCGGGCCTTGAAACGGGGCGAACGGACAGCTGAAGTTCGCCAGCAGATGCACAAAGCCCAGTCCATGGGTGCAATTGCAGGCCAGTCGGCCCTGTCGCGTGCGGAAGAACAGCTGGAAGAAATCACCGAATTCCAGGAACGCGAGCAACTTGCAGACCTGGAATTTGCCGCCCTCGCCCCAGCCGACCGGCCAGACGCGGTGATCGAAAAACTGGCGGACGCAGGCTGCGGCGCCCCGGTCCGCGTCCGGGCAGACGACGTTCTGGCCCGCCTTAAGGCGGACCTGCCCCTGTTGATTGAAGACAAGCACTAAGGAAAGGACACACCATGCAGGACAATCAGATCAAACAATCCAGCAACTGGATGATTTTCACCGGCCTCAGCTTCGCGGTCGCCGCCATCATGATGGCGCTTGGCATCTACAATCTGGAAGCCAGCTTCTCAGCCAAGGGATTTTATGCCATGGCTTCGCTTATGCTGGTTCACACGGCCGTCACCCTGACCAAGACGCTGCGGGACAGGGATGAAGCAGAGAAGTTCCACAACCGGCTGGAAGAGGCCAAAACCGAAAAACTGCTGATGGACATCAGCAAGCCGGATCACGGCTGATCCAGATTGCGAACGGGCGGCTGGCACCAGCCGCCCTTGCCACCGGAGAAAGACACCGACCATGCGTACCCCCCTGATAACCTCCAAGCGATTTGCCCCGCTGTTCTGGACCCAGTTCCTATCCGCCTTCAACGACAATTTCCTGAAGAACACGCTGGTGTTTCTGGTGCTGTTTCAGGTGGCAGCCGCAGGGGATGGTACCGGCGCGTCCGGCGCCCTCATTGCCCTGGCAGGCGCCATTTTCATTGCCCCCTTCCTGTTCCTGTCCGCCCTGGGCGGTGAACTGGCCGACAAATACGACAAGTCTATCCTGGCCAGGCGCACCAAGGCGGTCGAAATTGCCGGCGCCGGGCTTGCCATTGCCGGTATGGCGACAGGCTCCCTGGTTGTTCTCTTCTCCGCCCTCTTCCTGTTCGGCGCCATGTCCGCCCTGTTCAGCCCGGTCAAATACGGTCTCCTGCCGGAACATCTGGAGGCCGACGAGCTGCCCCGGGCCAATGCCTGGATTGAAGCTGGAACCTTTCTGGCCATTCTGGGCGGGACAATTTCGGCCGGGCTGATCTTTGCAGCAGGGGCGCCGGCGCTGATCTTTGCCCCCATGATGATGGCCCTGGCCCTGGCCTGTTACGGCATGAGCCGGCAGATCCCGCACGCGGCCGCGGCCTCTCCCGATCTGAAAGTCGACTGGAACATCCTGACCTCCACCTGGAGAATTCTGTCTGATCTCTCCAGCAACCGCCGTCTCTTGAAGGTGGCCCTGATGAATGGCTGGTTCTGGCTCGCGGGCTCCATCGTGCTGGCTCTGCTGCCGCTGATCGTCAAGGATATGCTGGGCGGCGATGAAACTGCCGTCACCTATTTCCTGACCGTTTTCGCCGTCTCCATCGGCCTTGGCTCGGCCCTTGCCGCCTGGCTCTCGGCTGGCCGCGTCGTGCTTCTGCCCGCCCCGGCCGGCACCTTGCTGGTGGCCCTGTTCAGCGCCGACATCGCCTGGACCCTGTCCACCCTGCCGGAGGCGGTTCCGGCCGCCGGTCTTGTGGACTTCTTGAGCCGTCAGGGCACGTGGCGCCTGACCATCGACATGGCCGGCCTTGCCATTGCGGGCGCCCTTCTGGTGGTGCCCACCTTCACCGCCCTGCAGACCTGGGCAGACCCGAAAAGCCGTGCCCGCCGCATTGCCGGGTCCAACGCGCTTGGTGCAGCCATCATGGCCCTTGGTGGCCTCACCCTGGCCGGAGCCCAAAAAGCCGGTGTCTCCATTCCCGTGATCATGGCAACCCTTGGCGGCCTGAATGCACTGGCCGCCGTCCTCATGCTGAAGACCTTGCCGACCAATCCGCTGCGCGATGCGATCACCATTCTCTACCGGGCCATCTTCCGGGTTGAGATCAAAGGACTTGAGAACCTGGAAAAGGCAGGCGAGGCACCGATTCTGGCGCTCAATCACGTCTCTTACCTGGATGCCGGCCTGGCGTTGACCCTGACGGACCGCACCCCCACCTTTGCCATCGACTACACTGTTGCGCAGCGCTGGTGGGTCCGCCCCTTCCTCCGGCTGGCCAATGCTTTGCCGATCAACCCGGCCAAGCCGCTGGCGACCCGTTCCCTGATCAAGGTGGTCAAATCCGGCGAACCGATGGTGATCTTTCCCGAAGGCCGCCTGACGGTCACCGGCTCCCTGATGAAGGTCTATGACGGGGCGGCCATGGTCGCGGACAAGACCGGCGCGATGATTGTGCCGATCCGCATCGACGGTCTGGAAAAGACCCCCTTTTCCTATCTGAACCCCTACCAGATCCGCAAACGCCTGTTTCCGAAAGTGAAGGTGACCATCATGGAGCCCAAACACCTGGACTTGCCGGAAGATCTGAAGGGCCGAAAACGCCGGATCGCGGCGGGGAGTGCGCTCTACCAGATCATGTCGGAGCTGATGTTCGAGACCAGCCTGGCCGAAGACAAGACGATTTTGGATCAGCTGATTGCCACCGCCAAGGAACGCGGCTCCTCCCAGACGGCACTGGAAGACCCGATCTCCGGCGCTCTCAGTTATAGCAAACTGTTGACAGGCGCCGCTGTTCTGGGCCGCAAGATCCTGGCGTTGACACCTGGGGAGAACACGCTCGGCATCATGCTGCCCAATGCCAACGGCTCGGCCGTCACGGTTCTGGCGGCCATGTCCGCCGGCAAGGTGCCTGCCATGATCAACTTCACTGCCGGTCTGGAAAACGTGCTGTCGGCCTGCCGGGCAGCCAGGATCCAGACCGTGCTGACCTCCCGGGCCTTCCTGCGTCAGGCCAAACTGGAGGATCTGGCAGAAGGGCTTGCGCCCCATGTGAAACTGGTCTGGCTTGACGAGCTGCGCGAGGAGATCGGCCTTGCCGACAAACTGCGCGGCGCGCTCTCCCGCAACCGGCCGCTGGTCCGCCGCACCAGCAGTGACACGGCCGTCATCCTGTTCACTTCCGGCTCTGAAGGCACGCCCAAAGGGGTTGTACTGACCCACAAGAACATTCTGGCCAACGCCAACCAGGCGGCGTCGCGGATCGATTTTTCCGCCTCCGACAAGGTGTTCAACGTGCTGCCGATGTTCCATTCCTTCGGCCTGACCGCCGGCACGATCCTCCCGCTGATTTCCGGAGTGCCCACCTATCTCTACCCCTCACCGCTGCACTACCGGATCATCCCCGAACTGATTTACAGTTCCAACGCAACGATCCTTTTCGGCACGGACACCTTCCTGAACGGCTATGCACGGGTGGCCCACGCCTATGACTTCCGCTCCCTGCGCTACTGTTTTGCAGGCGCCGAGCCCGTGAAACAAACAACCCGGCAAACCTACATGGACCGGTTCGGAGTGCGGGTCCTGGAGGGGTACGGAGTGACGGAGACCTCGCCTGTCATCGCGCTCAACACGCCCATGTTCAGCAAGCCGGGCACTGTGGGCAAACTCATGCCTGGCATGGTGTCGCGCCTCGAACCGGTGCCGGGTGTGGACGATGGCGGCCGGTTGCTGGTCTCCGGCCCCAATGTGATGGCCGGTTATCTGAAAGCCGACAATCCCGGCGTCATTGAACCGGTGGCCAGCGGCTGGCACGATACGGGCGACATTGTCGCCATTGATGAAGACGGCTTCCTGACCATCAAGGGCCGGGCCAAGCGCTTCGCCAAGATCGGCGGCGAAATGGTCTCGCTCGCCGCAGTCGAAGCGATTGCCGCACAGGTCTGGCCGGATCAACTGTCAGCGGTCACCGCTATCAAGGATCCCCGCAAGGGGGAGAAACTGATCCTGATCACCGAATGCGCCGAAGCGTCCCGGAGTGATTTCCTAAAAGCTGCGAAAGACCGGGGCGCCCAGGATCTCATGATCCCGGCCGAAGTGCGGGTTGTTGCCAAGGTCCCTGTGCTTGGAACCGGCAAGATCGACTTTGCCGGTGTCTCCGAACTGGTGGCCGGGGAAGGACTTGTCACCAACGCTGCCTGATCCGGGCGTCCCCTTGCCGCTCGCGGCCTGCCCCTGTGCCCCGGTGAAAACCGGGGCACAGGCCTCTTGCCCGGAAGAACGGTCTGAGACTATACCAACCTCAATGGATAGAAACCGGTCAGATCGGGCTCTATCCGTTGAGATTGGCATTCGTCTTTGCCCACGGCGGCAAGATGCCGGCCCGTTAAGCCAGACAGGACCTCTAAGACATGACCATCCCCGCCTATGACGATCAGAATGTGTTCGCCAAGATCCTGCGCGGCGAGCTGCCCAGCCACAAGGTATTTGAAGACGAGCAGACCTTTGTGATGATGGACATCATGCCCCGGGGCGACGGCCATATTCTGGTGATCCCCAAGGCCCCGTCGCGCAATATTCTCGACATTGCTCCGGATGATCTTGCTGCCGTCATGGCCACGGTGCAGAAAATGGCCCTTACCGTGATCAAGGCTTTCGGGGCGGATGGCACCACCATCCAGCAATTCTCAGAATCGGCCGGCGGACAGGTTGTCTTCCACACCCATGTCCATGTCATTCCGCGCTTCGAAGGGGTTTCCCTGAAACCCCACACGGGCGAGATGGCCGACAATGAAATGCTGGCCGCCCAGGCGGAAAAAATCCGGGCAGCCCTGGCTTCAGCTTAAAACCAAAGCTGCCCTTCAAGAGCGCTTTCTTGGTCGATCAGATGACCAGTGCCTCCATCAGAGCAGCCCGGCCTGGCGGGCTGCCTCTTCATGCTCCTTGGCCAGATTGGCATCTTCCTGCAGCACCTTGACAGCCGCAGGACGGGACAGGAACCGGTCCGTGTAGGCTTGGAATTCTGCATGTTCGGGCACAAGACCGAACATCATGCCCCAGCGCAGGCCCATGGCCCAGATCACGTCAACGGCCGTCATCTTCTCCCCCAACACATAAGGCCCCTTGGCCAGCTGGACGCGCATGTTGGACATCACCATATCAAAGCTGCCATAGGGTGACATGGCATGGGGCGCTTCTTCTCGCTTCATGGCCCGGTCCACCAGGGACGGCTCATAGCAGGACGCCATATAGACGAACCAGCGCAGATAGGCGGCCCGGAGCGGGTCATCCAGCGCAGGCGCCAGGCCTTTTTCAGCAAAAAGGTCTGCGAGATAAAGATAGATCGCCACCTGCTCGGTCACCACGGCCTCCCCGCAGCGCACCGCCGGAACCTTGCCTGCCGGATTGATAGCCAGAAACTCCGGCTCCCGGTTCTCGCCAAGCTTGAAGTTGATGACATTGAGCTTATAGGACGCGCCCAGCTCTTCCAGCAGAATGCGCACACCGGTCGCCCGGGTCTGCGGGGCGTAAAATAGTTCGACCTGATCCGTCATTTTGATCTCCAGCCTTCAAGACGTTTTGCGAGATCAGCCTAGTGACCTGAAGCTGACGAGCAACTCAATGTTTCAAATTCACCGCACGAGTAGATCCAAAAGCCACCAGCCGCCCATCAAAAAGGCTTCGGCCACCAGAACCCCGACAAGCACCCTCTGACGCCCGGCCAGAAAGGCTGCAAACCCGGCACAGGCAGCGGCAATGCGCAACCACATGGGCGTTTCCCCTAAAACCCCTTGGGGAAACAAGATGAGCTTTGAAATCAGCCCGGCCACCAGCGCTGTGGCCACACAGCGCACCCACACCAGAAGCTCGCTGTCTTCGCGCAGGCGGCCGCTGGCGAAAACACCAATCCAGCGCCAGACATCCGTTGCCAGCCACCCGGCCACCAGGATCATCACATATGGCCACCACCAGGTGGCGGAAAGTTCAGTTCCGCTCATGCCCGCCCCTTCCTCAAAACCCGCAGTACCAGATAAGTTCCGGTGCCCCCGGCAAGACCGGTCCACAGAAGATCGAGCCCCGGCAGATAGAGAAAAAACAACGGCCCGAGCACCAGCCCGGCCACCATGGCGGCCTTGTCGAGCGACAGCCGCGCCGCTCCCCAGAGCGAGCACAGGAAATAGACCGGTGTCAGGAGCACCAGCGCTCCGGCGATCACATCCGGCATGCGCTCCACCGCCAGATAGGCCGCGCCCGTCATGCAAAAGACAAAACTGGTCACCGCACTGCCAAAGCCGGTGAAATAGGGCAGCCGGGCCTCGCGGGGCAGCTCCGGCAGACTGCGCATGGCAAACACCCAGGCGGTCACCGCAACAAAATGGGACGCGATCAGGAGCTGCCAGGTTTTGGTTTTGCCCGGCACCTTGACCATTGGCATCAGCGCCATGGTCATGGGCATCAGCCGGACCGAGGCCAGCGCAACGGCAATGGCAGCCGGAATCAGCCCCATGCCGGACGACAGCGCCCCGGTCAGAAGGACGATGGACGGCAGGGCCCAGATGAAACCGGTCATCGCCAGGGTTTCCGGAAGGGACAGCCCCGTTTCCCGCGCCAGTCCGGCATACCCGACAAAGGCGGCTGTCAGGATCAAGGCCGGGATCGAAACGGCTGCGCGTGCGCCCAGCAAAAACCAGCGGCGTCCCGGCAAGGGCGGCTCATCAGCTGGTTGAGACGGGGGACTCCCCCGGGAGACTGTCATGTGAAGAAGACTCGAAAGGGCACTTTGATAAGGCAGCCTTAGCTTCTTGCAGGAAGGCTGTCCAGAGGCGTTCCTCTCCGGAGCGGTCCTCCAAGCCTTTTGCCTCCTCTTGCCAAAACGCCATGCGGGGGTCCGGAGCCAGGTCCAGGACGGCCCGGAACAAGACAATTCCAAGGTGTCCGCCAAGCGCGGCACCTCATCCTGAAGACGGCCTGAAAGGCCTGTCTCGAAGGACGGGCCAGACTATTCAGAGCAAGCGGACGATCCTTCGAGACAGCGCTCGCGCGTTCCTTCAGGATGCGGCAGAGAGGGTGCGACGTCCTGCTTGAAAGATGTCCTGGACCTCAGAAGGTGATCGCGTTCGGCTCAAACCGACCGGGTCAACCCGCCATCGATACGGATGTTCTGGCCGGTCATATAGGCCGCTGCGTCGCTGGCGAGATAGGAAATCAGGCTGGCAACTTCTTCCATCTGGCCGTAGCGGCCCATCGGGATGCGCTCGCGCCGGTCGTCCTTTTCCGGCAGGCTGTCGATGAAGCCGGGCAGCACGTTGTTCATGCGCACATTCTGGGGGGCGAACTTGTCCGAAAAGAGCTTTGTGAAGCTGGCAAGCCCGGCCCGGAACACGCCCGAAGTGGGGAACATAGGGTCAGGTTCAAAGACGGCGAAGGTGGAAATGTTGAGGATGGTGCCACCGCCCAACCGGGCCATGACCGGTGCCACCAGACGACTCGGCCGAATGACATTCATCAGGTAATAATCCATGCCGCGATGCCAGTCCTCGTCGGAAATCTCCAGAATGTCACCTTTGGGACCATGGCCTGCAGAATTGACAAGAACATCAATTCTTCCAAAAGCTTCCATTGAGTTATCGACAAAAGCCTTTAAATTTTCTGGCACCAGATTGGACCCTGTAAAGCCGACACCGCCCAACTCCCTGGCCAACGCCTCCCCCTTGCCGGAGGACGACAGGATCGCAACCTTCATGCCGTCCGCCGCCAGGCGGCGGGCCGCCGCTGCCCCCATTCCGGATCCGCCAGCCGTGATCAGGGCAACCTTCGTTTCAGACATCGTCAACTCCTTGTATCGTGCTGCCCAAGACTATGACCAAGTTCACCTGATAGAAACCTATCCAACCGGAAACAAACACATTTCTGGAATGATGCTCAGCCTTCGCTCAAACGGTTGCTCCCTGCTTAACGCACGATGCTCTAACACCGGACCCGCTCAGGCCCCCTGCCTCCGGAGCATAAAAAAACCCCGGACAGCAATCCGGGGTTTTCTTTATCCGGCAGGGCCGGATCAATCGGCGAGCGGCACTTTCGGCACCAGGCTTTTCTTCGACGACCCGCCCTTGCCACCGGTTGATTTGGACGGTTTGGCTGCAGTTGCCTTGGCGGCCGGCTTGCGTCGGCGCTTCGGCTTGGCCTTGGTCTCTGTCTTGGCCTTCGGTTTGGGCGGCGTCGCCCGTTCCTCGACACTTTCCAACAGCAGACCCTTGCCATCTTCGGAAACGGACACACGGACCATACCGCCCTTTTTCAGCTTGCCGAACAGAACCTCGTCGGCCAGCGGGCGCTTTATATGCTCCTGAATGACCCGCCCGAGCGGCCGGGCCCCCATCTGGGTGTCATAACCCTTGTCGGCCAGCCATTTCACCGCCTCATCGGTCAGCTCGAAGGTCACATTGCGGTCCGCAAGCTGGACCTCAAGCTGCATGACGAATTTCTCGACAACCTTGTAGACCACCTCCTTCGGCAGGTTGCCGAACGGGATGATCGCATCGAGACGGTTGCGGAATTCCGGCGTGAACAGCTTGTTGATCGCCTCCGCATCGTCGCCTTCGCGCTTCACCCGGTTGAATCCGACCGGCATCTTGGCCATGTCGGCCGCGCCCGCATTGGTGGTCATGATCAGGATGACATTGCGGAAATCGACCTGCTTGCCGTTGTGATCGGTCAGCTTGCCGTGATCCATCACCTGCAACAGGATATTGTAGAGATCCGGATGGGCCTTCTCGATTTCATCCAGCAGCAGCACACAATGGGGGTGCTGGTCGACCCCGTCAGTCAACAGACCGCCCTGGTCGAAACCGACATAGCCCGGAGGTGCGCCGATCAGGCGGGACACCGTGTGCCGCTCCATATATTCCGACATGTCGAACCGGATCAGCTCCACGCCAAGCGAAGACGCCAACTGGCGGGCCACCTCAGTCTTGCCGACCCCGGTGGGACCGGAAAAGAGATAGCTGCCGATGGGCTTGTCTGGCTCACGCAGTCCGGCCCGGGCCAGCTTGATCGCCGAGGCCAAAGTTTCGATGGCACTGTCCTGGCCATAAACAACCCGCTTCAGGTCCTTACCCAGATTTTCCAGCACCTCCGCATCGTCCTTGGAGACGGATTTCGGTGGAATTCGGGCCATGGTGGCGATGGTGTTTTCAATTTCCTTCACACCGATCGTCTTGCGGCGGCGGGCTTCGGGCACCAGCATCTGGGACGCGCCGGTTTCGTCTAGCACGTCAATGGCCTTGTCCGGGAGCTTCCGGTCGGCAATATATTTAGCCGACAGTTCGACCGCCGTTTTGATGGCATCATGGGTGTAGCGGACCTTGTGGAAGTCTTCGAAATAGGGCTTGAGCCCCTTCAGAATGTCGATGGCATCGGGGATCGAGGGTTCGTTGACATCGATTTTCTGGAACCGGCGCACCAGCGCCCGGTCCTTCTCGAAGAATTGCCGGTATTCCTTGTAGGTGGTCGAGCCGATGCAGCGGATCGCTCCGGAAGCCAGAGCCGGCTTCAACAAATTCGATGCGTCCATGGCCCCGCCGGAGGTGGCGCCCGCACCGATGACCGTGTGGATTTCATCGATGAACATCACCGCGCCCGGATAGTCCTCAATTTCCTTCACGACCTGTTTCAGCCGCTCCTCGAAATCGCCCCGGTAGCGTGTCCCGGCCAGCAGAGACCCCATATCGAGGGAAAAGATCGTCGCTTCGGTCAGCACATCAGGCACATCGCCATTAACAATCCGATGGGCAAGACCCTCGGCAATGGCGGTCTTGCCAACCCCTGGATCTCCCACGAACAGCGGGTTGTTTTTGGACCGGCGGCACAGAATCTGGATCGTGCGCTGGATTTCACTGTCCCGGCCGATCAGCGGGTCGATCTTGCCGCTGGAGGCCTTGTCGTTGAGATTGACGCAATAAGCTTCCAGCGCATCGGTCTTCTGGCTGGATTTCTTCTCGCCGTCAGCGCCCGGCAGAATGTCTTCCTCATCCGCCCCTTCCACGGGCCGGGCCTCGGACATGCCTGGGCGCTTGGCAATGCCATGGGAAATGTAGTTGACCGCATCGTAGCGGGTCATGTCCTGATCTTGCAGGAAATAGGCCGCATGGCTCTCCCGCTCCGCAAAGATCGCCACCAGCACATTGGCACCGGTCACCTCCTCACGGCCCGACGACTGGACATGGATGACCGCACGCTGGATCACTCGCTGGAAACCGGCGGTAGGTTTGGAATCCTCGTCATTGTCTGTGACCAGATTGTCCAGCTCGGTCTCGATATACTCCACGAGATTGCGCCGGATCGTCTCCAGATCGACATTGCAGGCCCGCATGACGGCTGCCGCGTCCTGATCATCGATCAGGGCCAGGAGCAGATGCTCAAGCGTGGCATACTCCTGCTGCCGTTCATTGGCAAAGGCCAGGGCTTGGTGAAGGGCTTTTTCAAGACTGCGTGAGAAAGAAGGCACGTGCGTTGGTCCTCACTTTTTTTCCATGACGCATTGCAGCGGATGCTGGTGTTTGCGGGCGAAATCCATCACCTGGGTCACCTTGGTCTCGGCGACCTCGTAGGAGTATATCCCGCATTCCCCCACACCATGGTGATGAACATGCAACATGATGCGGGTCGCTTCTTCCCGGTTCTTCTGAAAGAAGCTTTCCACAACGTGAATGACAAACTCCATCGGAGTGTAGTCATCGTTCAAAAGCAGCACACGATAGAGATTTGGCCGCTTGGTAACCGTTTTCGTTCGGGTAACAACAACAGTTCCGGTGTCGTCACCGTCATTGTCATAATCTGGGCCCGCCGACATTGCCGTCACTATTTGCCTCTATCCTTCCGGACCTGGCCGGTGTCAAAAGTCCCCGCAGCTGGGCTGTATGTCGCCCGCTGCCTGACGCTTCCGCGCACTTGCGCACGGAAGCGGAGATCATCACCGGTAATCCTGCCGCGCCAGCCGCGCGGGCGCAATGGTCGATTTCATCAAGATGCAGGAGATTGATCCAAATGGAAGGCAATGCCGCCCGCCCTACACCCATGTAGGTGATCAAAACCGGGTTTAAAGATGGGAGCACCGGGCAATTCGGCGTGATTGCGGCATCTTTTTGCACATCCGGCAAAATATGGGCATATCTGTATAAATGTGAAAAACCCGGCTCCTGAGAACCGGGTTTTTCAAAAAACTGCCTAGCCGAAAGAACCTTGCAGGTTATTTCGCCATTTTGCCAAGCACGCCTTCATAGGGCTTGTAAGCGTCTTTGGACAAATCGGTGACCATTTCACCGATCTTGGTCATTTCACCGACAAAACCTTCATAAGCGGTCTTCACGTAGTCGGTCTGAGCTTCAAAGGCCTTGTCCAGGGACTTGGACGCTACAAGCTTCTCCACTGCGGCAGAGCCTTCTTCAAAGGACTTTTTCTGGTAGTCAGCAACTTCTGCGGCGATCGCCTGAAAACCCTTGCTCATGGACCCGAAGGATTCCATGGCCATGTCCATATTGTCTTTGCTCAACTTCTGGAAATCTTCAAAGCTGTTCATCATGATACTGCCCTCATCATACGTGCCGGCCCAGTCCTGTCCAGCCTTGAAAACGGCCTAAGGATATCCGGTACATGCTTAGCGTTACCTACAAGAAAATCTTCGTAATGCACTGCACAAAAACTGTCAAGGCGATTTTGCAGCGCAAAAACAACCCCTGATAGCACTACGTACTTGATTTCACTACGTAAGGATGATTACTTACCCACCCTAAAACCCGCACAAAACGGGCACTTTTCGACATTTTTAGGCTACAACTCAGTTCATTCGCATTCAACGAAATAACGTAACGGAAGAAATAAGCGCCGAAGACCTCAAATGGCTACTTTCCTCTCACGAACGAATGGTCCAGCTCCCAGATCAATGCAAGCAAGAACGAATTCAATTTAAACAATCATACGTAAAAAATGTAATTTTATGAAATTATACAAATATCATATCTACACCACGCTGAATAACAAGGCGTTATTCAAGATTAATCATTGATTAACTCTGACAAAAAACAAAAATTCGATGTGCTTTTTCTGCATTCCATTTACACATTCGTAACCGTGTTTCCATCAAATGGTCTGGACTTCACGAAGCAGCGGCGGGGCTCACGAGGGGGCGAGATCGACCCGCGGCGCTTCAGACAGAAACGTGTGACCCGGATTGGGATAGTAACTGTGTTTGGTATGCGTTTTCATCGTCTGGCTGTGGCAATGACCCGGCTCGGCAAACTTCTGACGCTCGGCGCTCTTTTGCTCTGCCTCCCCTCGGCTGCGATGGCAAACCCGAAATATGCGGGCATAGTTGTCGACGCAAAGACCGGCAAGACCCTCTATGCGTCTTCAGCAGATTCGTATCGTTATCCCGCCTCCCTCACCAAGATAATGACACTCTATATTGTCTTTGAGGAACTCGAGGCCGGGCGCCTGTCCCTGGACAGCCGTTTGAAAGTGTCCAAATACGCTTCCGGCCGGCCGCCGTCCAAACTGGGCCTGAAGGCTGGCAGGACGATCCGTGTCAAGGATGCCATCCTGGCCCTGGTCACCAAATCCGCCAATGATGTTGCCACAGTGGTGGCGGAAAATATCGGTGGCTCGGAAAAAGCCTTTGCAGCGCGCATGACCCGCACCGCCCGCGCGCTGGGAATGAAAAAGACCACCTTCCGCAATCCACATGGCCTGCCCAATTCCGGCCAGCGCACGACCGCGCGCGACATGGCCACCCTCGGCCGCGCCATCCAGGAACATTTTCCGCAATATTATGGCTACTTCAAAACCCGGTCCTACAAATACAAGGGCCGCACCTATGGCAACCACAACAAGCTGCTTGGCCGGGTGAAGGGTGTTGACGGGATCAAGACTGGGTATATCCGGGCCTCCGGCTTCAATCTGGTGACCTCGGTCAAACGCAATGGCCGCCAGATCGTGGCCGTTGTCATGGGTGGGCGCACCGGCGCGTCCCGCAACGCGCAAATGACCAAACTGATCAACCGGTATCTGCCCAAGGCAAGCCGAGGCAAGAAAACCGTTCCGGCAATCGCCAAGCATAGCGTGGCACCGGCCCTGGTTATCGCCGAGCTCACCAATCCGCCGGTTCCGAAAACGAAGCCGGGCCAGCGCCCCGCACCGGCCGACAGCGCCGCGATGGTGCTTGCTTTTGGCAAGGATGCCAAAGGAACCGCAGCGCCGGTCCCGGCCCCTGCTCCTGCCCATTCCCCGCAAATGCAGACAGCGGAAGTGGCGGACAAGGCAACGCCCCCCCCCAAGACCATTCCAGGCTTCGGGGACTCCATCCCCGTTCCACCAAAACTGGTTAAACAGCGCTTTGACAGCACCTTTGCAGTTGCCACAGCTCTACCGCCCGTGCCCCGGGAGAGCCCTGATGTAGACCTGACCACCAATTCGGTCGGAACCACAGAACTGCTGGAGGCCGCGCGCGCAAAAATTGCCCGGGCCCAGGACAAGACCGCCATACAGCAGGCGTCTTCAATCGATGCTTCGGGAACGATCAAGGTGGAAACCGTGACCATTGAAACGCTTCCGGCACCGGAAGCAGGCGGCGGCAACGCTCCGGTCGGCAGCGCGCCTGTTAAACTGGCCATGGCCTCCGCAACCGGAACGCCGGCCCCCGAAGAAGGTGCCCCTGCCATTGAAGAGGCAGCAGCCGTCGTCAAGGATGCGGACAGGACCAAAAGCAAAGGTGACACGGTCACCCTGGCCACAAGCGACACCCCGGATATCGAGCCGGGCTGGCAGGTTCAGATCGCTGCAGCGGAGAGTGAAAACCAGGCTGTCGCACTTTTGAAAAAGGCCAAACAGAAAACCGGCGGCGCCCTGCGAGATCGCTCGCCCTACACCGAACCCGTCGAATCCAATGGCAAAATGCTCTACCGGGCCCGCTTTGCCGGCTTCGACACCAAGACGTCGGCCCGCAAGGCCTGCAAAACTCTCAAAAAGGCAAAATTCGCCTGCTTCGCCATCTACCAGTAACCGCGTAACGGATGCCGTCAATGTCCTCTGAGAAGCGTGTCTTTAGCCTCGTTGATTTTCGCCGCGAGGAAACCGGAACCTCCCCTGTCGGGGTGCACCCGCATCATAAGCCTGCGATGCGCGGCTCGAATTTCCGCGTCCCCGGCATTGGGCGAAAGCCCCAGGATCTCGTAGGCCTCCTCATCTGTCATGGGGCCAGAGCCCGCCGGGCTTCCCTGCCCCTGTGCTCCATCCGTCTGGAAGTGTTCACGCCAGCCGGCAAGCCTGCGGTCGAGATAAGCTTCGACTAATTTGCGGCTCTGGTCGTCCTGAGCCGTTTCTCCCCAAAAAGCCTCTAGCTCCGGCTCGCTCAGCGCATCCAGCCTGCGGCCCTGAAAGCCGCCGGCCAGGATCAGACCGGTCATTTCACCCGTGTCGTGATCCAGCTCCATTTCGACCATGGCTGTGCGCACTCGCGAGGTCTGCCCGGCCGACTTGGACGCCCTGTAACCACCGCTCACGCCTCTAAACCCGGCAATTCCCAGCAGCGACAGGCCAAGACCAAGGGCCGGGAGGGCAAACAGAAACCGGCCGGTCAGGGCAAACAGCCCCCCCAGAAGCAGAAGCCCGATCCCGCCATATATCCGGATCTTGCGGGCAAGGTCCGCCGGATTCGCCTGTACGAAGCTGCGCAGTCCATAAAGCACCGCGCCGAGCACAAACACGCCAAAAAGAATATAGATCATCAGCCAGATTTGATTTGCTGCAACAGCAGACGGGCCCCCTGCCCGCCTTTCTTTTCCAACGCCTGCAGCGCTTGTGAGCCGCCACTGGCATATACGGCAACCGCTTTCAAGAGCTCGGCCAGTTGCCCGGCCGATCCTGCATCAAAGGGGCAATAGGCCCCTTTGGTCAAACGCGCGATTTCACGGAAGGCCTGTTCGGCCACCGGATCACGCCCCTCCTGAAACACGAAGACCGGCACTCCCAGGAGCCCCAGCTGCCCGGCCTTGTCACACAGGACATCGACATCTTCTTCCATGCAGTCGCCGACATAGACGAGACCCGCAATTCTGTCCTCCTCCGCCGCCTTCAAGGCTGCGGTCAGAACCTTGCCGATCTGTGTGCGCCCGCCCTGCACCGAGATCCGCCCCATCGCCCGGGCCAGATCCTCACTGCGCTCGAACCATCTGGAGGCCTTGCATTCGCGAAAGCCGCGAAAATAAACCAGCTTGATCCTGAGGCCACCGATCCGACCGGCTTCTTGAAACATTTCGGCCTGAATGTGGCACGCCCTGTCCCAGGTAGGCTGGCGGCTCATGGTCGCGTCCAGCGCAAACACCAGACGCCCGCCGGGCGCTGTCCGGCTCGCAGCGGCCAGCGCTTCGGTGTCCTGAACCTTTTGCAGAAAGGCCGAGATATCGTCCTGGCTCGACGCCAAACCGCCGTGCTGCCGGACCGGCATCTCCGCTGTTCCCTCTCGACGCTTTGTGGCCATCCGTCCTGCCCTCGTCTTGAACGCTCCGTCCTTGAAAGTGGTTCCCCAAGAACCATTTGGCAAGGTTGCCGGGTCCAAAGCGCCAGCCGTCTGCGCGGGCCAGACCAGACGCAGGCTTTAAAGCAGGCAAAGCTCCGCAAGGTCGCGGCGCATGGCCTCCGGCATCGCCGCCGTATCTCCGGCCGCGCGCATATCGGCCGGAGCCTCCTCCGGCTTCAGATACCGCCAGCCCTGGAACGGGCGTTTCGGCTGATACCGGGTTAGGATCAGCCGGGGCTCCAGCACCAGATCGCAGCGCTTGATCCCGGCGTCGTCGGTGAATGGGCGGATATCAATCAGATGCTGGCGCGCCTGGATCTTGCCCTTGATCACCCAATAGAGCGAACCGCCATCCAGAAGCTCATCCTTGCGTGTCGGCACCATGCGGGTCGTATGTGTGGTAACCTCCTCAAGCCCGGCCAGGCGTGCCTGCTCAACCCGGAAATCGATCCATGCCTGAAGGGACTCAGCGCTGTCTGCGCCCACACATAATTTTACCAGATGCAAGGTCATCCTTCTGACGTATCAGGCCTGAAGGCAACGTCAAGCAGACAGGGTGAAAGCGGTGCAAAGGCCGGTGGATTGTTCAAGCGCTTTTTCTTTCAAGGCTTGCGCCTTGGGACCGAAACGCGTTCTGTGCTGACATGGACGTTTTTGTGACCGGCGGCACCGGCACGATCGGCGCCGCAATCGTAAACCATCTCATCTCGCAGGACGTCCGGGTCATCGCCCTGGCCCGGTCGGACGATGCGGCTGAAAGGCTGAGAGCTCTGGGCGCCAGCGCTTTTCCCGGGGACCTGGAGGCGCCCGACGGCTGGGTCAGCCGGGCCGCGTCCTGCGATGCGGTCATCCATGCGGGTGCAACCTTCTCAAGCGAAATGGGCCGGATCGACCGGCTTGCAATGCTGGCCCTTAAACAGGCTGCCAAACACCGCAAACAACCTTTGAAACTGATTTATACCGGCGGTATCTGGCTGTTTCCCGAGACCCGTGCCGCAGAACGGTTGAGCGAAAAAACACCCTTTTCCCCCTTGCCCGCCTTCCGCTACATGGCCGAAACAATCCGGACCCTGTCCCATGGTACGGATCTCAATCTGGTTGTGCTACACCCGGCTCTGGCCTGCAGCCGGGCCGCCGGTCCAATTGCCGAAATGACCAGGGCTCTCAAGGTGGGCGCCCCATTCAGGACCCGCGCTGCGCCGGGCACTTCATGGCCGCTTGTGGACGTCACCGATCTTGCTGCACTCTATGGGCTTGCCCTCAGACAGGCCCGCTTCCGCATGAGCCTGATCGCCAGCAGCATTTCCGGCATCTCCGTCGGCCATCTGGCCGCCCACATTTCGGCCCGCCATGGCCAGCCCCTGGACATCGAAACCATCCCCGCCCCGCAAGGCAGCCCGCCAGACACGGACTGGAGCGCCGGCTACGCCCTGTCCCAGCAGGTCGACACGGCCCGCGCACAGCGCACAACGGGTTGGCGTCCGGAAAGCCCCACGATCGAAGATCTGGTTGTGAACCTGTCCAGATAGTCCCGACACCACCGGAGCGTTTGCGGATCAACGGCAAAGACTTTTTCAATTCCTCAGCCGTTAAAATAGGCCAAACGTTTCATCGGACTGCGTGAATGACCCGGCTTATTGCAAGTTTTCTGTTTCTGACGCTGACGGCTCTGCCTGTTTTGGCAGCAGAGCCCCCACCGCTTGGCGCCTTCAAGGTGGTCAACACCACAGGGTTTTCCGAAGAAGACGGCCACCGGCGCCCGATTGCCCGTGACAGGCGGATCGGACAGGCCACAATCAGTCAGCAGACAGAGGACAGCCTGCAGCTTGCGATCAATGGCACAAAGATTACCTTGTTCGCACTCCCAAAAGGTCTGGACGGACTGGAATGGACGGCGCGGGACGCTGAGATCCTGCACCATTCCGACATCGCCGCCTTGAACAGCGCCCTGGCAGACAGCAGTCTTCCGGCTTGGGGTGCAGAGGTCGCCTGGCCAGGAGCCGGCCTTGCCCGGCTGGTGCTGATGCCGGTCGGCCCAGAGGCCTATACAGGGTTCCTGATCAGCTATCCGGGTGGCAAAATCATCGTCCGGCAGATGGAATTCCGGCAGGTTTTCGGCCCGGCTGACAGGCCCTCTGCCGGGACATTTGAGCAAGAACAGGGCTTTTGACATGAAAAAGGCGCAGCTCCTGGCTGCGCCCTTGCGTGACAACGTCCCGCTTGCCGTTAGTTGGCTGCGGCGACGGCTTGTTGTGCGCCATCGGCATCGTTGAACAGGAGGATCATCGTCAAAGCGAGACCAACTGCAGCGACAGTCCAAAGAGTGACGCTCCAACAAGACTTCTGCACGTTTTCGTCCATTAAAACCCTACACTTTTTTGTAAGGCGCCAGTCCCCTGCGAATTGAAATGAGGCGCCATTGAGGCGAGGAGGTAAACGATCCCTTACCTTTTCGCAAGCGCAAAAATAGAGCAACTGACCCGACAATTTTGCAGACCAGAATTCCCTTCCGTATTTCAGCCGCTTATGCTGAGGAAAAACAGGTCCCGACTGAAAAAGGGTTTCAAATGCATGTTCTTTCTGCGCTGGATCTGGCGGCTGCGGCCTGGTTCCTGTTTGCCTGGTTCGGATTCAATCTGATCGTGGATGTCAGCCCGCTGCGCAAGAAAACCCTGTCCAGTGCCATGGACGAGTACCGCCGCAGCTGGATGATCTCTATGTGCCAGCGGGAGGTGCGCATCATGGACACGTCGATCATGTCAGGATTGCAGCAGGGAACAGCGTTTTTCGCCTCAACCGCCCTGCTTGCCATTGGCGGCGGCTTCGCCCTTCTGGAGGCCACCGACCGGATCGTGCAGATCGCCGGCGACCTGTCCATTCCAGTCGAAAGCAGCCGGGCCATCTGGGAAATCAAGGTTCTGGGCCTGATGCTGATTCTTGCCTACGGCTTTTTCAAATTCGGTTGGGCCTACAGGCTGTTCAACTATGCCAGCATCATCATGGGCGCGGTGCCGGACCGGGATCAGGCCCCGCAGGAAGAGATCCGTACCATTGCTAGTCAGGCCGGGGACATGAACGTGCTGGCCGGACGCCACTTCAACCGTGGCCAGCGGGCGCTCTTTTTTGCGATCGGATTTCTGGGCTGGTTTGCCGGACCGCTTGTCTTTGCAGGCACCACGCTGGCCGTTCTGGTTGTCCTGCTCAGGCGTCAGTTTTTCTCGCGCGCCCGCTCAGCCGTTGTGTCCGGGCAATATCCCAGCCCGTCGTCCCTCAGCAAATCCGGCGAATAGACCGCAACCGGCTCATCGAAGCCCTTGACCTCATAACGGCCGAACAGCCCGGACCGGCACCCCATGATGTCGGAGAGTGCGTCGGACACCAGCACTTCGCGTTGGAGATCTTTGGCCAGTTCGGCGATCCGGGCCGCCAGATTGACGACCGGCCCGACAACGGTGAAATCAAGGCGGGTTTCACTGCCCACATTGCCATAAAACACATCGCCCGCATGCAGAGCGATGCCGACACTGAGATCCGGCGTATCTGCGCAGGTATTCGCGCCGTTGATCGTCTCGATCCGGCGGAGCGTGTCCCGGGCTGCCATAAGGGCCTGTTTGGATGCATGCCTGGCTTCTTCCTCTGTTTCATAGGGGAAGATCGCCATGACCTCATCGCCGATATATTTGAGCACCTCGCCCCCATGGGCTTCTACGGCGCTGGTCATGGCCCCGAAATATTTGTTCAGGAACTGCACAATCCTGTCTGCGGGAAGCCGGTTGGAAAGCCGGGTGAAGCCGCGAATATCAGCAAAGCTAACCACGGCCTTGATCCATTCGCCCTCACCGCGCCGCGTGGTGCCATGAAGAACTCTGGATGCGGCCCGCGGACCGACATAGGTGTCGAGCACGGTTTCGGCCGTCCGCTTGAGGGTCTTCAGCTCGCACACAAGAGCCAGCGGCCGCAGCAAAGATTCAAACACGCTGATATGCGCGCTGGAGAACCCGCCCGGAGCCTTTGTGGCAAAGGTCGCCGTTTTCACGGACCCGTCGGAAAACAGCATCGGCAGGGCGATATAGTCAGTGAAGCCTGTGTGAAAAAGCGTCTCGGTCACAGGAAAGGCTCTGGAGGCCTCCGGATCGCGGGCCATCTCCACCCGCACCGGCTGCAAGGTCTCGTGCACCTGCTTGACCGGACTGCTGTTATAGTCCGTATCGGATTTGATGTCCTTGGTGTAGCGGATCAGCTCACTGGTCCCGTCACTCGACCAGATCGAGGCTTCTGCCTGAACATTCGGGTGCACAATCCAGATGCCGGTTGTCACACGGTCAACAGGAACATGGCCCGCGCGCAAACGTTCACCCAGGTCACAGACAATCTCCAGGGTGCCCGCAAGCTGCGGCGCATCGCTGTAAAGCCACTGCACTATGTTTGCCGAAACAAGCGGCGCTTCGAGGACCATCAGCCCACGTCCCTTCCCTGCTGCCTTCACCGGGCACACCCTGCCCGGTCATTTCCGGTGCATATGGGGCTGATGCCCCTCCGAAAAAAGAGGGCAGCGCTGCGGAGCAGCTATGCAGCTTTGGCCTGCCGCCAGTTCATCAGCGCCCAAAGGACACGTCAGGGGCCGGGAAACAGCTGCGGTGTGCGGTCCGTCATCCAGTAGGCCAGCAGCCCGGCCCATTCCCGAAACGCAAGATCAAAACGCCGCAGACCTTTGGACACGCCGGTAAAGCCGAGGCCCCTGTCTTCGAGGCCGCGGGTTCTATAATCAACTGGATATGCGGTCACGCCGGTCCAGCCCGCCTGCTCAAAAACTCCCATTGCCCGGGGCATATGGTAGGCGGAGGTCACCAGAAGCCATCTCTGCCCCGGCCTGGGCTGGACTCGCTTGCGGGTCAGGACCGCGTTTTCCCAGGTGTTACGCGCAGCATCTTCCAACAGAACCCGGTTCGCAGGAATGCCGAAATCCTCAAAGAGCCGCGCAGCCCCTTCCGCTTCTGTGGCCTGCGACGACACGATCACCCCCTTGCCTCCGGTATGGATCAACTGGGCTCCGGGCAGGTGCCGCGCCAGCCGTGCCGCAATCGTGAGCCGTTCCCCTGACGTGGTCAGGGCCGTATCGCCGCGGCCGCCGGTGACAACTGTATCGACAGCGCCCCCCAGCACGATGATGCCGTCATAGCCCTCTAAGGTGGCGGGCCTGGAGAACCGTTCTTCAAGGGGCAGAATAAGCCAGTTGGCAGCAGGCGACAGACCGGCAAAGGCCAGCCCGCCAATCCCAAAAAGCGCTAGGCGCAAGGCACCAGAGCGCCGAATCCCCAGGGACGCAAACAGCAGCCCTGATAGGGACAGAACAATGAGAAAGTTGGACGGCTGAATTAAAAAATAGCCGATTTTTGAAAGATAGAAGAACACCCAGGCGACCCGATTACCGACAAATTCTGTCAAATGACAAGAAGCCACTAAGTAGCCGATTTCATGACAACCCTTTAAATTTCTGTTTTAGAAATATTCAAGATTATTTTTAGAAACAAAAAAGGATCAAACAGGCGAAATCCTCTTGTATTTCTGAAGTTATACAAATTTTTCCAACGAGAAATATAAAGTCAAAACCGCTGATAATCCATAAGTTTAATGGTCACACCACAGAAATAAATGTGATAATAATCTGTCATATTTTACAGGGAATCTGGATCGCCAGTGCGGGTTGCAGACCGGTTGAATCCGGGAGCACCGGTTACTTCAGATACGGAAGAGCCTTGTCTAATTTCACAAAGACAAGATCAGTGACCGAGGTCACAGGGGCAAGGGCCGAACTACGGCAATATGGGGGCGTAGTTTTCGTAAAGGCACAGTCGAGGGTTGGTCAGATGACACTCTATTTGAAACTCGGGGGACGTGACGCGGTGTCGCGGGCGCTGCCGCACCTGCACACCCGGCTTGATCAGGATCCTTATTTCGATGTTTCTGCATTCAAGACGGAAATGGAACATTCAGATGATCTGATCGAGTTCCTGATCTTTCTTCTGGGCGGGGCCCCCTCTTATGAGGGCAAGCCGATCTGTCAGCTTCTGGCACCGATCTGCACCTGCCCGGATGTGTATGAACGGTTTGTGGACCACCTGGTCGGCGTCTTTCTGGAAAGGCGTAAATGCGCCAACGACGAAGCGGATCTACGCCGTTCCATGGAGACCTTGCGCCCCCGTGTCCTCGATCCCAAACCGGTGGATCCGATCATGGTCTATTCCGTCGAACCGGATTTGATCTCCGCCTGAGACGGGATTCTGGCTTTCCTTGCGGAGCGCGCCAGCGCTCTGCCGCCCTCCAGGCGCTCAAAAGCCAGACGCCAGCCGGAGCTCCCTCTCCACTGCGTCTTGAGGCGTGCTGCGGTCATACCGCTTCAAACCGTTTTTCTTTTGCATCGAATGCCCTGAATATCAGGCAGCGAAAGGCATCTCGGGTAAAATGCGCCTTGCTTAAAAAAGAAAACGCCGGTGCAAAAGCACCGGCGTTTCCCAAAGCATGGCTTTCAAGAGACGGTCAGCCGAGTTCATCGACGCTGGTCACGACCTTGCCGACAAGACCATAGCTGATCCCTTCTTCCGGGCTCATCCAGTAATCCCGGTCCGTATCCTTCTCGATCCGGTCGATCGGCTGGCCGGTGGCATCCGCAAAGATCTTGTTCAGCCGGTCCCGCATCTTGATGATCTCCTTGGCCTGGATTTCGATATCGGTGGCCATGCCGCCGGCGCCGCCGGAGGGTTGATGCAGAAGGAAACGCGTGTTGGGGGTGCAGAAGCGCTTGTCCTTGGGAACAGACACGTAGATCAGTGCCCCGGCGCTGGCGACCCAGCCCATGCCGAGAATGCGCACTTCAGGCGCAATGAACTTGATCGTGTCGTGGATCATGTCACCCGATTCAACATGGCCGCCCGGAGAGGACACGATCACGGTGATCGGATCGTTTGAAACCTGTGCCAGCGCCAGAAGACGGGCGCAGACGTCGCGTGCCATATCCTGGGTCACCGGACCGGTGATCAGTACCGTGCGCGCTTCAAACAGGTGCTTGTCGACCTGGATCGACGGCTGGCTCTTGGACTTGTCCTCGTCATCATCATCGAGGCGGGCTGGCACCGTGGTCGAATAATTTTTCATGCGCAGGATTAAGCTCCCTTGGCTGTTGGGCCGGCCGGGCCGGCATTTTTTTGAACGGGACAACACACCGGCGCTGCCCGACTTGGAACCATGTTTAAGCGATGTATCGGTCACTCGCAAACCTTGAAACTCTCAATAGCCTGAAAACAGTTATCAGAATGGGAACAGCGGCCACGATAGGTCTTGCCCCTTTACCCCTGCTTCGGATCAGTCTCAGCGGAGCCCTCGTCCTTCTTTCCTACAAAAAGATGCCACAGGAGAAAAACACCGAAGGGAAGCGACGGCCAGACAAACCACAAATTCGACAGACCAGACGTCAGCAGGTTCAAAATAAAGAAAACACCGATCATGAAGACGGAGCGTCGCACACGGCGGGGCTGGGAGCGGATCCAGCGGCGCGCCTGTTCAAACCCGTTGGCAGCCGCCCTGGCATCCGGGTCCCAGCCCCGGTGGGGTGGCGGCCCGTCAGAGGCTGGCCCCGCCTCCTCAAGCGGGCCGGACGACAGTGGAGCCTCCGGTGCATTGCGTCCGCCGAGGCGCACCGAATAGGTTTCAACCGGTTCGCTGACATTCTTCACATGCTGGGGCCCTTGCGGGTCGAACCCCAGAGCCACCTTGTTTTTCACCTGCTCAAACACCGACTGTGACAGCATGATGCCGCCCTTCTTGGCAATCTGCTGCAGCCGGGCAGCCACATTCACCCCGTCTCCGTAGATGTCATCGCCCTCAACCATGATATCGCCGAGATTGATCCCGATCCGGAAATCCATCCGGTCGCCGTCCGGCAGATCCGAATTGCGCTGCGACAATTCGTTCTGAATATCAACGGCACATTGTACTGCTTCAATCACCGACACGAATTCGATGATAACCGCATCGCCCCAGGTGTTGACGATCCGGCCATTGTGGCGCTCTGTCAGCGCGGACATGACAGATCGGCAGGCCTTGAGGCGGTCAAGGGTTCCGTCCTCGTCCCGCTCCATCAATTTCGAATATTGTGCAACATCTGCGCACATGATTGCCGACAGACGCCGCTTCACCCGCTTCATGCTGAAACCTCTGATTGCCCATGCTTAGGAATGGGAAGCCAAAGCGCAAATTGCAAGCGCTAATCTTGGGCCGGCTCTCATGCGGTCGGCCAGCTAACCGGACGGGCGCGAAAGGTCCTGAAGCACGGCAAGAGCCCTCTCCGCCTGCTCGTTGGGCACAAAAACATGGTCGTGAAAAAAGGCGGCAACCACATTGGCCGGAATGCCCGCCTCCGCCAGCGCCGCTGCGACAGCCGCTGTCAGGCCAACCGCTTCCAGAGAGGAATGCACGGCCAGGGTGATCCGCCGGAACCACTCCGCCTCCTCAACACCAAGCGCATGCGCTGTCTTGACAGGCAAGATGGCCGTCGTGCCTTCCGTTTCCGCAAACAGCCCCACGGGTGAATGCGCTGCCAGATCTTCAAATCCGAGATTTGCGAAGGTGCAGAACACATAAGGCTCCGGATCGAGCATGGGCCGCATGTGGGAAATGAGGGCTTTGAGATCGGTTTCACCGGTCATAGGGGGGTTGTCCGAATCTGAATTAAGATCCCGAGAGCCTGCACCAGTTCCGCCCCGTCCCGCAAGCCGCGCTCCTGGCGGCGTTCTCTCGGCCACAGGTCCAAGGCCTACCAATCGATGATCTTGCCGTGATGATCGAAAAAACCGCCGCTCTGTATCGGGGTCAGTGTATCAAGAACCGCGCTCAGACGGCTGGCAGCCTCTTCCGGCTCCTGAACGTCCAGGCCGGTTTTGGAAAAACCTTCGGTCAAGGGCGTGCGCACAGTGCCCGGATGCAGGGCCACACAAATGGCCTCAGGGGTCTTGCGCGCCAGTTCCACGGCTGCCGTGCGCACAAGCTGATTGAGCGCCGCCTTGGAGGCCCTGTAGGCATACCAGCCCCCAGCCCGGTTGTCGCCAATCGATCCAACCCTGGCAGACAGGGTGACGAACAGGCTGCGGCCCTCTTTCGGCAGCAGGGGCAGAAAGTGTTTCATCAGCAGAGCCGGACCAATGGCATTGATGGCAAAAGACTGCGCCATCGCGTCCGGGGCAATTTCTCTCAAGCTCTTTTCCGGGCGGGTTTCCGGAAGAGACAGCGCCCCGGTCGCATCGAAGAGCAGCCGCAGCTCTCCGTTTCCAGCCGCAACACGCTCTGCCCAAAGCGCCACACTGGCCTCGTCCAGAAGATCCAGGGGCGGTGACGATGCCCGGGACAGGCCGGTCACCTCGTCATAGCACCCGGTCCCGGCCAGGTGCCGGCACAGCGCGGAGCCGATCCCGCCCGTGGCGCCAATCACCAATGCAATGCTGTTAGACATGTGAGCGTCTGTTTCCTCTTCAAAACCTCTCTACGCTGGCAGACCCCTGCAGGGATCAGTTGACACGTCAGCTCTGCAGCAAAGGCTCCCAGATCCCGTCAACATATTCGGCTTCATGATCCCCCGGCCATGGCGGCATGGATATGCAGATGAATTTAAGAGCGGTCTCGCCTTCGCATCGATATTGAAAGGCCGTTCCGGCCGGAATGTCGATCGAAACGCCGGGCAGAAGGTCAACCATGCTCTCCTGCGCCCCGCAGGACCGCCAGACCTGCCCCCTGCCTTCCAGAACGTGCCAGAATTCGTTGACCGTCTGGTGCCGGGTCGCCCGGTTGACCTGGCTCGGCGGCACTGTGGAATGGATCATGTTGCCCGTTGGCCCGTCCATGATAAAACGAATTTCAGCCCCTGCCGGAGATCTGGCATCGGGTTTTGCGGGCAGCGTGGTCTGTTTCATGTTTTCTCAGTCAGAGGGTCAAGTTTGACTTGAAGATAGCTGGAAAACCAGCCGGCATAGCGCTCTTGCAGTTCCAGCCGCCTCCAGTCCCGGCCCGTCACCTTTCCCCGGCACAGCGCCGCCCCGCAGGCGCAGGTCATCTGCCAGTCATCATCGTCCCCGGTCGCATAATCAAAAGTCAGCTCATCACCGGCCTCGATCTGGCGCATGGCGTGAAAGCAGATCTGGCCCTTGATGCCGACATTCGGATCGCAGGAATGGTTGAGAGACATCATTGAGGCGTCCCGCTCCGCGGCTGTCACCGGTCCCAGGAACAGATCGTCGCCAATCTGAATTTCCGCCGGCCCAAGAGTGCGCGCAAGCCTGTCGCGGGTGGCCCGGTCGAACACATGGCCGCCCTTGACCACAACCAGCTCCCCCGGCGCGATGCGGCTGGCCGCAAAAAGCCCTGTTCCTTCTATGCCGCTCCGGCGTTTTTGGACCTTGTGCGAAAACCAGCTGGCTACCATTGGCCGCTCCAAATCGAGGAAAAGAGCTGACCATACCGGCGGCTCATGACGTCTTGTTGAAGATCTCCCGGCCGATCAGCATGCGCCGGATTTCAGACGTCCCCGCCCCGATTTCATAAAGCTTGGCATCGCGCAGCAGACGTCCGGTCGGGTATTCGTTGATATAGCCGTTGCCCCCCAGCAGCTGGATCGCATCAAGGGCGCTCTTGGTGGCGTTTTCCGCTGCAAACAAGATCGCCCCGGCCGCGTCTTCACGCGTGGTCTCGCCACGGTCACAGGCCTTGGCCACCGCATAGACATAGGCCTTGGTGGCATTCATGCTCACATACATGTCCGCGACCTTGCCCTGCACCAGCTGGAACGTTCCGATGGGCTGGCCGAACTGTTCGCGCTCATGGACATAGGGAATGACCACATCCATGGCGGCCTGCATGATCCCGATGGCCCCGGCGGCCAGAACCGCCCGCTCATAGTCGAGGCCGGACATGAGCACATTAACGCCCTTTCCGACCTCCCCAAGCACGTTTTCTTCCGGCACTTCGCAGTCCTGAAACACGAGTTCCCCGGTTTCAGACCCGCGCATGCCCAGCTTGTCGAGTTTCTGGGCAACGGAAAATCCTGAAAATCCCCTTTCGACCAGAAACGCCGTGATGCCCTTGGGTCCCGCAGCCGGATCGGTCTTGGCATAGATGATCAATGTGTCCGCGGACGGTCCATTGGTGATCCACATCTTGGAGCCATTAAGCACATAACGGTCGCCCTTTTTCTCGGCCCGCAATTTCATGGAGACCACATCCGACCCGGCCCCCGGTTCGGACATGGCGAGCGCCCCAAGATGCTCGCCTGAAATCAGCTTGCGGAGATAGCGGTTCTTCTGGTCCTCGTTGCCCCAGCGGCGCAGCTGATTGACACAGAGATTGGAATGAGCGCCGTAGCTCAGGCCAATGGATGCGGAGGCCCGGCTGATCTCTTCCATGGCAATGCAATGGTCCAGATAACCTAGGCCCGCTCCGCCCCAGCTTTCCTCCACTGTTATGCCATGAAGGCCAAGCTCGCCCATTTCCGGCCACAGCTCACGGGGGAACCAGTCGTCCCGGTCGATCTTTTCCGCCAGCGGCGCAATCCGGTCCTGGCTGTAGGAGCGGACCGTGTCGCGGATCATGTCCGCGGTGTCATCAAGATCGAAATTGAAAGACGGAAAGTCGTTGCGGATCATGTGATTTCCTCCCAGGGGCCATCCTTGTCCGGACGGTTGTAGCGAATGTCGCCGGTCAGCTCGCCGATGCGGTTGTAAAGCGCCTGCGCGCGTTTGTTGTCCTTATCCGTGTGCCAGTAGACCTTGCCGCTGGCACCCGGCTCGGCATCTGCGGCCGCGTAAACCGCAGCGATCAGCTTGCGGCCTGCACCGCCACCGCGCGCATCCGGGCTCACATAAAGATCTTCCAGATAGCAGCTCTGCCCGCTGGACCAGGTGTTGTCGTGAAACAGGTAATGCACGAAACCGGCAATCCCGTCCGCGCCCTCAATCACCAGAGCCCTGTGGCCTTCTGGAGAGAGCAGGCGTTCAAACAGCTCCTCTGTCACGGCCCCGGGAAGGTCCTGCTCATAAAAGGCAAGATAACCCTGCCAGAGGTCCCGCCAGGCGGCCTGATCCGCACGTGTCAGTGCCCGCACCGAAAGGTCAGTCATTCCATTTAGTCCTTCACACCTGAAACATTGGCCAATGTGAACAGGCCGGTCGCCACATGGACCTGACGTCCCTCGTCCAGCCCGTAGACATCGGCCTTGGCAATGGTCAAGGTCCGGCCAGGCTTGATCACCCGCCCTCTCGCCAGAAGCACGGCCTGGCGGGCCGGATTGAGCAGGTTGATCTTGTATTCGCTGGTCAAGACCCCGCAGCCCGGCGCAAACAGCGTCAGGGCCGCATAGCCGGCAGCGCTGTCGGCAATCGACGAGGTCGCCCCCGCATGGAAAAATCCATGCTGCTGGGTCAGAACATCAGAGCGTTTCAGCTCGATATCGACCCCGCCCGGCGCCAGATGGACCAGCTCGGCACCAAGATGCTGCATGAAGCCCTGAGCGGCAAAACTTGTTCTGACCCTGTGTTCCCACTCCGGGTCTTTGGGGGCAAGATCCATCATTCAGTCTCCACCCGGGCGCGGCTGCGCAATTCCGCCATGCGGGCCCTGGCGCCCTCTTCAACGTCGTCCAGCTCCAGAAGGGTCAGCTCAATGTCCCGCTGCTTTTCCATCAGCTCAGCCCGGCGGAGCGCGATTTTTTCCAGAAACAGCCGCAATTGCCCGCTCTCCCCCGGCGAGCTGGCATACATTTCGATCATTTCCTTGATTTCATTCAAGGAAAAACCCAGCCTCTTGCCCCTGAGAATAAGCTTCAGGCGGGTCCGGTCCCCGGGCGTATAGAGCCGTTGACGGCCACGCCTTTGGGGCGCCAGCAGCTCCTGGGCTTCATAGAAGCGCAAGGTCCGTGTCGTGATGTCAAATTCCTGGGTCAGCTGTGTGATTGTGTAATAGCGCTGCATGCCCGCTCCTCGTTGCGGGAACAGTTCAAGCTTTTTACGTTAAAGTCAATATGTCTGATTTTTATTTTATTTTTCAGCAATTAAGGTCAAGATTTCAGATCCGAAACCGTCACCCCCTCATTGAGCACATTCAGATCGACATAGCCGGAAATGCCGTCCACCATGCCCCGGTCCTGATACTGCCAAAGGGTCCAGGTCCTGGTATAGGCGGGTGAATGCCAGATGGAGCGCGCCCACAGGCGCCGATTGAGCCCCTTCCCCTTCAGATAGACCTGATAAAACTCGTCCGGCGCATAGAAAATGACTTCCTTTCCCCTCGCCTGCTCCACCCGCAGGACAAAGTCTGAAATGTCCTGCAAAACCACCTCCACCGGTGGGCGTTTTGCACAGTTGCCGGTGAATTCCAGATCCAGCACGGGCGCCAGCATGTCCGGGTCGTCCGGCAGGACAGAGAGAAAGTTTTCCGCCTGCTGGCGGCCGGATTTACAGAGGCTGAAATAATGATATGCACCGCGCGCAAGCCCCGCCGCCCCGGCGCCTGCCCAGTTGCGGGCAAAAGCGCCATCCTTGAAGTCTCCCCCCTCGCTGGCCTTCATATAGGCAAAGGAGATATCGCTTTGGGCCACCTTGGACCAGTCGATGTCGCCACGGTGGTGGGACACATCCACGCCGCGAAGGGGAAAATCATCCCTGTCCGGTTCCCAGCTCATGAAGAAATACGCAGCTCCAGCCGCCGAGATAAGGCATCCGACCACACCATAAAACAAAACCCGGAAAACCGCTTGCAAGACATTCATAAGATCACCCACCCTTTTGGGAGGTGTGACTATGCGGCAAAGGTCTTAAAAATCACGATAAGAACGGCTGTGTCTCTGCAGGGCAAACCGCTCACGTCTCGATGGTGTAATTCGGCCAGAGCGGTGCGGCCGCAAGTTCCAGAACATTGCCGTCCGGATCATTGAAATAAAGACTGGTTCCGCCCGCCGGCCAAGTCACTTCGCTGATGAGCGGAATGCCGGCCTCTGTCAGGTAGGCCCGCCAGGGCTCCAGCTGGGAAGCCCGCACCCGGAAGGCGAAATGGCTGTGCCCGGACGTATCATGGCCCGGCACCACCCCGCCCGGCGTGTCCACATCGTCTCCCGTCGCGCCGCGGTGAAACACAAGCAAGGCCTGCGCGGGTCCTGCGTCATAGGCATAGAGCCGGTCTCCCGACACCATACGCTTCAGACCAAGCACGTTTGCATAGAACTCATGGGCCGCGTCCATGTCATCCACATAGACCGCCGTTTCCAGAATGCCATCGATCAGGGGTGGTGTTGCCATGGGCCTCGTCCGTTTTCGGGAATGCAGTTGAACATCCTGCAATCCTTGCCGAATTTCCCCATCCCGTCCATCGCCCACGCGGAAAAGCCGCCCTGCAATCCGGCAAGGCGGCTTGTCACAAAGCGCTCCGCGCAGCGCCGTGGAGGTCTTAACTCGTGGGAAATGCTGCCTCAGGCGACGGTCAACTGCACGTCAATATTGTTCCGGGTCGCATTGGAATAGGGGCAGACCTGATGGGCCTTGGCCACCAGATCTTCAGCCACCGCCCGCTCAACGCCCGGAAGGGACACGTCCAGAGCCACGGCAAGACCGAAGCCGCCTTCCGATCTGGCACCGATGCCCACGGTGGAGGTGATTGAGGTCTCAGCGGGAACCGCCTTCTTTTCCTGAGCGGCAACGAATTTCAGCGCGCCAATGAAACAGGCCGCATATCCGGCAGCAAAGAGTTCTTCCGGGTTATTGCCCGGCCCGCCGGCACCGCCCAGTTCCTTCGGCGTGGACAGGGTCACCTTGAAAGATCCGCTCAAGGTTTCCGCCGTTCCATCCCGGCCGCCGGTGGCCCGGGCGCGGGTTTCATATACAACATCGACTGGCATTTTTTACAGCTCCGTTTTGATCTTGCACCAGGACACCGTTCGCGTCCCGGCTTCAATTTATATCGTGCACGATATATTTTACTCACATAAACCCGCTTCGGTCCGCCGTCAATATGTTGCGACCATATCGCGCGCGACTTATAAAGTGTCTTATGAACGAGACGAGTGACCAGATGTCTCTGCTGGACGCCATCGGATTGTCGGCGCCCGAAGAGACCCCAAACAGGCAGAAGCCCGCCCCGGCCCGCAAGGACAAGGCAAAGACGGTGGCCCCGTCCGCTGCAAAAGGAACTGCGGAAGAGGCTGCTGCCGCCCCTCCCCACAAAGATCCAGCCCCGGAACGCCTGGAAACCGGCACCGCCGCGCCTGAAACAGCCAAGCCTCCAGCCCCCAAAGCCGCTGCCAAATCCGGTGACAATGGAGCGCATGAAACCGCGCGCGCCGGTGCTGAGACCGTTGCCGTCAACACACCGGACGCCGTCATCAGCCCGAACGCCGAAGCGGATGCCGCTGCGTCTGAGCTGGATACCGGAGCACCAGCGTCTCTGGAAGGCTTCCTGTGTTTTGCCCTCTATTCCGCCAACCACGCCATGCACGGCGTCTATAAAGGGCTCTTGAAGGAGATCGGACTCACCTATCCGCAGTTTCTGGCCATGACGGTTCTGTGGGAGACCAACAAAGTGCCGGTTGGCGCGATCACATCGCGGCTGCAGCTGGACACCAACACGCTGACCCCGCTGTTGAAAAGGCTGGAGGCCATGGGCCTGCTCACGCGCACGCGCAACGCCAAGGACGAGCGCCAGGTGATCCTGAAACTCACCCGCAAGGGCCGCGCCCTGCAAAAGAAGACAGAGGACTTTGCCCGCTGCATTTTCTCCGCCACCGGACTGACCATCGAAGAGGTCACGGACCTACAGGCGAAGATCATCACCTTGCGGGACAATCTGCGGACACAGGACGGGCGCTGATCAGCGCCTGTCCCAACCCGAAATTTCTCGCCTAAATTTATTCAAGCCCCGCAGCGGTATGGAACCGGCCATGACGGAACTTGCACAAAAGAGAGCCAATGGCGCGCAAATTTAAGCCGCGCTGCAGACCAGGCTGTCACTTTGATCAATCTGTTCAAACTGCGCGCGAAGCCGCCTATGACGAGGGCTGCGCGGGCGTGAGCGGCCGGGAGGCGTTTGCAAGCTATGGCGCCGTGAGCATGCCTCACATGGACGATATCGGCTGCAGCTTCCCCTATGCGGCCCCGTGCAGGGGAACCTTTCTGAGCGGCGGTGAGGACTGGGATCTGATTGCGCTCGCCACCTATCCAAACCTTGACGCCCTTCAGGCGCTCTTTTCCAACGGAGCCGACCGGAACTCCTAACACCACCGCACTGCCGCCTGTGAACGCCAGAAAGTGTTTGTCTGCGGCGCGTGACCGAACCGCATGCAGAACGGCAGAGGCAACCTGTGCGCAGCTTGAGAATAAATCGCGTTGAATTGGATTTGCCTTTCGCTTTCTGAAATCAAGGATTTCAACGCAAAAGACAATTGGCCTGAAACCCTCGGAATGCGGCGCGCCCTATAGCGGCAGGCCGAACCACAGAGCGGCGATGCCAAGAAAAGCAAAAAAGCCGACCACATCGGTCACCGTGGTCACGAACACGCTGGAGGCAATAGCCGGATCGACGTTCAGCCGGTCCAGAACAATCGGGATCAAAAGCCCTGAAAGCCCGGCAAACAGCATGTTGATGATAATGGCCCCAGCAATCACCACGCCAAGGCCCGGGCTGGAAAACCAGAGCCAGGCGGTGAGACCGATCAGCACCGCCAGCGCCACCCCATTCAGCGCGCTTACCAGAATTTCACGGTTCAGCACCCGCATCATGTTGCGCGCGCTCAATTCCTGGGTGGCAATGCCGCGCACCGCCACTGTCATGGTCTGAGTACCCGCATTCCCGCCCATGGAGGCGACAATCGGCATCAGTACGGCCAGGGCCACCATGGCTTCAATCGTGTCTTCAAAAAGCGCGATCACGACCGAGGCCAGAATGGCAGTCCCCAGATTGACCACCAGCCAGGTCAGGCGCGAGCGGGCAATGGTGACGACGCTGTCGGAAATTTCCTCATCGCCCACCCCGGCCAGGGCGCGCAGGTCCTCTTCTGCCTCTTCCTGAATGACATCGACAATGTCGTCGACGGTGAGAACGCCCACAAGGCGCTCGTTCTCATCCACCACAGCGGAGGACACCAGATTGTAGCGCTCGAACCGGCGGGCCACCTCTTCCTGGTCTTCCGTTGCCAGCACAGCCTGCCGGGTCTCCTCCATGATGGAGGTCACCTTCTCGGCCCGCTTGGTGCGCAGGATCTTGTCCAGATGCACAGAACCCAGCAGCTTGAAGGCCGGATCGACCACATAAATCTCGTAAAAACTGTCCGGCAGATCGCGGGCTTCGCGCATGTAGTCAATGGTCTGGCCCACGGTCCAGAAAGGTGCAACGGCGATGAATTCGCTCTGCATGCGCCGGCCAGCACTGTCTTCGGGATAATCCAGCGCCTTTTTCAGCTGCGCCCGGTCCGCATAAGGCAGCTCTTCCAGGATCGCGGCCTGATCATCCGCATCCAGATCTTCCAGAATATAGACCGCATCATCGGAATCGAGCTCGCCCAGCCCTTCGGCGATCACCTCGTTGGGCAGATCTTCCAGAACCTGCAGGCGGACCGCCTCGTCGGTCTCCGTCAGGGCGGTATAGTCGAATTCTTCGCCAAGCAGCCGGATGAACGCGGCCCGCTCATCGGCGCTCAACGTTTCCAGAAGGTCGCCGGTATCAGCTTCGTGCAGATCCCCGGCCAGCTCTTTCAGCGCAAAGCGGTCCTGCGCCTCAATCGCGGTTTCAATGGCGGCAATAAACGCGGGGTTGAGACGCTCCTCCCCGTCCCGGACGGGGATTTGAGGCCCCGGGACGGCAGTGACGTCAAGCTCGGCTGCGTCCCCCATCCGGTGCCCCCCTTTCAGGTCCATGCCTGCGCCTTCGGCGCCGCAGCACCGGTCTTCAAACCAGAACTATCCCTTACCGGCCCAAAGTGCCACCGCAAATCGGCGGCTGGTCCACAGGGTTGGGAGGCCCGCGCGAGATCACAGGGAAGAAGGCACCACCTTGAGGGCTGCCCTCTTGCGTATTTCCCCTCTGTTTCTTCTCAAAGAAACAGGCTCAGCCTTAAATAACGAGGGTTCGGGGTCGGAGGTCAAGGAGACTTTCGGCCGCAAACTTTCGAAGATTTAGCCAAAAGTGAATGTAAATTGCTTTCCGTTCAAATTGCCTGTCCCGGTTCCTCTTGTGCCGGTTGAAACGAAGCGGAAAGGACCGCTTGAGCCATCATCACAGTTGAACGTGCCTTCGCCATCTCTGCGGGAAACATAAACGAAGGTGCCCGTGCAAACGCGTCCCCGGTTGCTCGTAATTTTCAGAGTTCCGCCGCCATCGATATACCCTGTCGCCTTCCCGGTGAAGGTCTCTGAACCGTCTGTGGACTGTCCCTTTACGTTCAACGTCATCGAACAACCAGCACAGGCAAGCGCCAAAAGACAGATGGAAGTAATTGATTTTAACGAGGTCATGTTGTCTCCTAGATGCACATTGTCACTCCTAACAATGCAAATGGATTCGCTCAATCACCCATGTGATGTGCGCAGACGCATCTACACACAGGCTTGGCCGAACCGCCGCGCGTTCTTCGACGTCCTCTGCCCAACGCTGAACAGGTGCGAGTCCCGCTGGCCGACAGACCGGGAGACACTGTTTGCCCTCGGCATCCGCCGGACGTTGCAATAGAGCTAGTGCAGTTTCGCGCATGACTCTGCTAGTCAAGTCTGACACTGGGCATATTCAAACTGTTCGCACAAGGACAATCTACGGCCGCGAATCATTCTGTTGACTACCCCCTGCAATCACTTGAAATGTTCTACATCCGTTCCTATTGTAAAGACATCGGCGTCAACTGGGCGCCGCAGTCGATCGTTTAAACTGTCAAGGCCTGTTGCCAGGTGATTGCAGATTTCAAGTACCACTATGTGGGCTCCTGTATTTGCACCGGCGACGCGGCTGCGACTTCCGGTAATGTGAATTGCCAGTTGCATGACAATATAAACGACCACGTCGAAAGATGGGCACCACGCAGAACAGCGGGGCCGGAACGCACTAGGGCAAGTGTCCTGCCTGATGTTTCGGCCCCACTCGCGTATGGATGATGGAACCGGATTTCTCTCCGAAAGACGTCAAGCACTATCCGCATTTTGATCGCAGATTGTCGATCAAAGAGGTGAAAGAAATTGTTTCTGACCCTAAGCGGGTGGCGTCAAACAAATTTTACCCATTCATTCTATATCATGAGACTTGGCAACCCTTCCGAACCGCCGACAAAGAACGACCCGAGCCCAAATCACGCCCAATCCGATACGCGGCACGGCGTGACGCCTACATTCTGACGCACTATCGAAGGATCCTTGCTCAAAAGTATGAAGAACGGCTCAATGATTTGGGAATCGAGCATTGCCCAATTGCGTACCGGAAAATCCCCAAGGGTAATGGCGGCGGAAAGTGTAATATCGACTTCGCGAAAGATGCCTTTGAAGAAATCGAAAGACAGGGCGAATGCGTTGCCATCGCACTCGACATAAAGGGTTACTTCGAAAACCTCGACCATGGAAGAATCAAAGAAGTGTGGTGCGATCTGCTTCAAGTCGAACGCCTGCCTCCGGATCACTTCACTGTATTTAAAAACGTGACCCGCTACCACGTTGTCGATCAAAAAGACGTATATCGACGCCTTGGGTTCATTGAGACAGTCGAAGTGAATGGATATCCCCGCGAACGTTACACCATGCTTTTCAAAGACATGCCCATGCAGCTTTGTTCGCCGGCAGAATTTCGCGAGAAGATTTGTGGTGGCGATCCGGACCTCCCCAGCCTGATACGGCCTAACGCAGATGACGACGGCAACCTACTCGACCATGGCGTGCCACAAGGCGCGCCGATTTCCGACCTGATCGCCAATTTCTATCTCCTCGATTTCGATGTCGCATTGAACAAGTACGCGACAGATCGCAGGGGGCGCTACATGCGATACTCAGATGATATTTTGCTGATAGTGCCCGGAGGCATCCGAGAGGCCAATGAAACGGAAGCCTTCGCAGTTGGAGAGATCCGCAAGTATGGCAAGGCATTGGAGATCAAAGAGGCCAAGACGTGCATTGTTTGCTTCAAGCGCAATGCTGATGGTCTGGGCTTCGAGCATGTGCGTGGCCCGCAGGGCAAGAACGGTTTTGAGTATTTGGGTTTTCGCTTTGACGGCAAAAAAGTCTATGTGCGGGACAGCACTATGTCACGGCTATATAGCAAGGTAGCAAAATCGGCTAAAGGAGTGGCGCACGGCTTTGCCAATGCGCACCCGGACATCAGCGCGTCAGAGATCTTGAAGAGCTTTAACTACTCTGACTTCAGCCAGCGTTTTAGCCGTGTACACCCAGACGAGCTTTCGCCTGACGACTATAAGACTTGGACATTTTACAGCTATCTCAAGCGTGCGTCCGAGACTTTTGGCGAACGCGGAACCCCAATTCTGAGACAAGCGCGAAACTTCAAAGCCATAATGAAGGAGCGCATCGCGCGGGCGATGGTCAGGGCGGTGGCTAGACGCGACAAGGTCGGAAAGCCAATTGAATAGCTAGCTTGGAGCAGCTTAAAAAACAAAGGGTTACGCCCGGAAGACGTAACCCTTTGTTTTTGAATGGTGCGGTCGAGAAGACTCGAACTTCCACGGGTTTTACCCCACAGCGACCTCAACGCTGCGCGTCTACCAATTCCGCCACGACCGCATATTCGATTGTTTCCCAGCGCTGTCTGCGTCGAGGCGCCCCATGTAGCAAAAGGTTTTTGGGGGCGCAAGGGCCGAGTGCGCAATAATTCACAGGCCTGCACATCCGGCCGTGTTCTACCGGGTGTTTTTCGCCGGCAAGGCTCAGAGCGGCCCGTCGGTGCGCATTGGGCGCACTTCCGGCCCGCGCAACAGCACTTCGGTTATGGAAATGCCGATCCGCTCGCCCAGAAGCACCACCTGCCCTTTTGCCACCAGAGTGTTGTTGGCGTAGATCTTGACGTCATCATCCTCCGAAACGTCCAGATCGATCACCGCACCGCGGCCCATGCGCAGGAGCTGATGCACCGGCATTTCGGATTCGCCGAGCACAACGGAAATGTCGACTTTGATTTCGTCAAAGGTGGCCATAAGACCTCAAGATCCTTAAATAGGGCGAAACCGCCAGCGCCCCACCATACCACGGCCCGGCAAGCCAGCTCAAAAAACAAAGAACTGTCATCCACATGTCACCTGCCGAAAGAAACACGCTTTCCTTCAGTTTTCAGCCCGAACCGGGCTCCGCCCCTGTCGAGTGGCGCATTTCCGATGATCTGGTCGGCTATGAAACCGCCCTTGAGCAGATGACGCAGCGGGTGGAAAGAATCACTGCAGGCACGGCAAATGAGCTTGTCTGGCTGCTGGAGCACCCGCCGCTTTACACCGCCGGCACCAGCGCCAATGACAGCGATCTGGTTGCCCCGGGCCGGTTTCCCGTCTACCGGACCGGGCGTGGCGGCCAGCACACCTATCACGGCCCCGGCCAGCGGGTGGCCTATGTGATGCTGGATCTGAAACGCCGCCAGCAGGATATCCGCGCCTTTGTCTCCGCGCTGGAGGCCTGGCTGATCAACACGCTCTGGCACTATCATGTGAGAGGCGAGCGCCGGGAAGACCGGGTTGGTGTGTGGGTTGCGCGCCCGGAGCGCGGCGCCTCGGCCGAAGACAAGATTGCTGCCATCGGCATCCGCTTGCGCAAATGGGTCACGTTTCACGGCATCAGCTTCAATGTCGATCCGGACCTGGAGCATTTTTCCGGCATTGTGCCTTGCGGGGTGACAGAACACGGGGTGACCAGCCTTGTGGATCTTGGTCTGCCGGTGACCATGGCGGAAAACGATACCGTGCTCCGGGCGGAATTTGAGAAAATCTTCGGCCCCGTTGAGACCGAAGGCGCGCCTGACACCGTTTGACCCGCTCTATACCAAAGGCAATTGATGATGACCTATTTGACCGCGCTTGGTGTTACAGCGCCCGGGCGCACGCTTCCACGAAACCATTCAGCTTTTCCGAGCCCCCCGGCCGCCAGCCAAGAGCTTCCAGCCTGGCTGTCTCCATGACGGAGGGCCGCCGGGCGCTGGACGCCTCAGGCAATGGTCCGCCCCGGCCGCAGGCGGTTTGAAGACGCCCGAGCAGATCCCGACGGTCAACAAGAAGATCGGACGCATTATATATTTCAAAGGACTCCCCGCCCCTGCGGCCTGAAAGAAGCAGCGACACGGCAGCCGCCAGATCCTCCCCATGAAGTTCCGTACCGCAGCGCGGCGCGACCGGTCTGCCCGACAGAAACTCCTCGAAGAGACCGGTCCATTTGTGGTCCATGCGGCCCGGAACGGCGCCATAAAGCCCTGTGGGGCGCAGCACCGTGCCGAAGAACCCCGGTCCGCACAAGCTCTTCAAGGCGTCCTCGCCGGTCTTTTTGACAAGACCATAATGGGTGTCCGGCTGAACCGGATCACTTTCCCGCAGCACCTCGCCCTGCCGGTGGTCGCCATAAATGGCACGGCTGGACAGGAACACCACATGGCGCAGACCTGCGGCTCTGGCGGCCTGAAACAGCCTCTCTGTCCCCGCCCCGTTCAACGCGTGAAACCGCTCCGGATCGGCTCCCTCGCCGCCCCGGTATTTGCCCCGCTCATGATGGAAGGCCGCATGGACCAGCACCTCGGCACCGGGCAGAACCGGCGCGGGCCCGGCCAGATCAAACGGGAAAAAGGCGGCCGGGTTCTGCTGCAAAGGCGTACGGCCCAGCGCTGTCACATCATGGCCATCGGCAAGCAATCTATGGGTCAGAAACCGGCCTGCAATGCCACTTGCCCCTGTGACCAGCACCTGCATTTACGAGGCTTTCACCGCCGCAGCCTCCAGCGGGCCGGGCAAGCGGCCCAGATCCACCGGCAGATCCCCGCCACTGGCAAAACGCTGCCACAGATCTATCAGCGGCCTGAGGCGGTCCGCCTTGTCGTGGCCCGCCTGCCAGGGTTTTTCATACTGGTAGTGGAGAATATGGATCTGGCGCCAGTCCCACAGCTCCGGCAGGTTGAACCAGACATATTGCAGCATGTTGTAAAAGACCGGCAGCCCGTGCCAACCGGGAAAATAATGCTCCAAAAACGTCTGGTCGGTTCGCCGCCAGAACGCGTCCGGCTGGTCCAGCCTGGCCAGCATGGCCTCAAACGTGGCCGCATCCGGGCGAGCGGTGAAAACACCGCTGTTCAGCCGGTGAAAGTCGGAAAGACTCTCATAGACATTCGGTGCGGCGCAAAAGTCCGGATAGGCAAACAACCTGTCGCAGTTTTGCAGCACCAGCGCATCCGCATCGATGAAGACCACCCGTTCATAGTCTTTCAGCTGCCACAGGCGCAGCTTGACGAAATTGTCGAGCGGTGTGTGAAAAACCGGCTTGCCGCCCTTGGTGAAGGGTGCGGTCGCGTGCAGACGCCCGCGCTCGTGGCGCTCGTTAAATGCGTCTGACGTTGGCAGCCGATCGCATATGCCAATACGGGGGCGCAGGTCTTCCAGCATCGTCAGATCGTAAACCGCCACTCCAGGAGTTGCCAGCACCACAAGATCCGCTTCCGTGCAGCTCACGCGCAGCGACTGCAGCAGAGCCGCCGCGCCGAGCACATAGTCCTTGTTGGTCACCAGCGTCACATAGGCCGCTTTCGAGCGGGCCGGCCGGTCAAAATCAGGTCCTGACAGCATGGCGCCCTCAGGAGGCCGATTTCAGGCGCGGATGTTCAGGGTCATGCTCGATCTCTTCGGCAATCTCCCTGGTCCAGGCGGACACGGCGGGCACCCGGCTGCGGTCCACCCGATAGGCAAAGGCCCTGGCCACGTCCACCACTTCGCTCAACAGCCCGTCTGCCAGTTTGATCGGCTCAAGGCCAAGCTCCAGGAATTGCCGGTTCTCCACCACGAGGTCGTTTTCCGCCGCTTCCTTGCGTGGATTGGGGAGATAGGCAACCTTCGCGCCGGTGAGCCGGGAGATCAATTCGGCCAGATCCCGCACCCGGTGGGTTTCGGTCATCTGATTGAACACCTTGACCCGACTGCCCGGCTTGGGGGCGTTGTTCAGTGCCAGCTCGATGCAGCGTACGGAATCCTGAATATGGATAAAGGCCCGTGTCTGACCGCCGGTTCCATGCACGGTGAGCGGATAGCCGATGGCCGCCTGAATCAGGAAGCGGTTCAGCACGGTGCCGTAATCACCGTCATAGTCAAACCGGTTGATCAGCTGTTTGTGACGGCGGGTTTGCTCCGTATGGGTGCCCCAGACAATGCCCTGATGCAGATCGGTGATCCGCAGTCCGTCATTCTTGGCGTAAAACTGGAACAGCAATTGATCGAGGCACTTGGTCATGTGGTAGATCGAGCCGGGATTGGCCGGATACAGGATCTCCTGGGGGGCCTTCGCACCGCTCAACGTTTCCACATCAACGCTCAAGTACCCCTCAGGAATGGCCGCACCAACACTGGAATAACCATAGACCCCCATGGTGCCCAGATGCACCAGATGGGCATCCAGCCCCAGTTCCACCATGGCATTCAGCAGGTGATGGGTCGCATTCACATTGTTGTTGACGGTGTAATTCTTGTGCTGGTCCGATTTCATCGAATAGGGCGCCGCCCGCTGTTCGGCGAAATGGATGATGGCGTCGGGGCGGTGCTCCGCGAGCCAGGCCTTGAAGACCTCGTAATCAGTGGCAATGTCGATCAAATGGAAATGGATGGTGTTGCCGGTCTCCTGTTTCCAGATCCGTGTGCGTTCCTGGATCGAATCCATCGGCGTTAGCGACTGAACACCGAGTTCCGCGTCAATCCACCGGCGGCTGAGATTGTCGATCACATGAATGTCGTGGCCCTTGTCCGACAGGTGCAAGGATGTGGGCCAGCCGACAAATCCGTCTCCGCCCAGTATCGCAATCTTCACGGTCCGTCTCCTCCGTCAGGCAAATGCTAAAATCTGATTGTTTCACAAGTGAGATCAGATCATTGCGATATTTCCGTGACAGTTCAACGCCGAAAGCCGGAATTGATACACAAGACAGAAAAGGATCGGAGACACTACGAGGTTTCCCGGACCTCAAACCCGCCGCCCGGACGGGACACCGGCTCCAGATCCCGCACGGCGGTGACCCGGGCGAATCTCGGCCCGCTCCAGACCACGTCCAGCATGTCCGAGACATTGTCCTGGGTTCCGGAAAAGACCGCTTCCACAGCACCCGTTTGCAGGTTTCGCACCCAGCCCGCCAGATCCCGCGCCGCCGCCGCCTCCGCGCACCACGCCCGGTAGCCGACGCCCTGAACGCGGCCTTCGATCAGAACATGGACGGTCAGCAGGTCAGTGGACATGGGCAACTCCTTGGCAAGGATCTGGAAGGCTATGGCTGCAGGACAAAGTCGCGTGCCCCTCACCTTATCCCAGCCTCAGCCAGGATGCCTCCCCTTTGCCCCAACTTTGTGGTCAGGCTGCGACCGCTTTTTGGCGGCCGCGCCTTTGTTCATCCACCATCACAAAGAGCGATGCTCCGGCGATCACCAGAGCCCCGGGCCAGAAAGCCCCGGACGGGGCAAAGCCGAAGGCCAGAAACCCGACCGCGATGTTGAATGGCAGCTTCAAGTGATCAAAGGGCTGCACAAAGGCCGCATCCGCAGTCTGGTAGGCCAGGGTCAGCAGAAAATTGGCAATGCCGGTCAGAACGCCTGCGCCAATCAGCAGCCAGAGGACCGGGCCCGCTGCCAGGGCTATGCCGCCTTCGCCAAACGCCAGCAGCGCGTTGACCGGCGTCAGGAGCAACAACAGATAGACGGTAATCGTGTCAGCTTGCTCGGTTTCAGTCAGCTTCTTGGTCACCAGCGACGTACCCGCCCAGAAGGCGGCAGCCCCAAGCGGCAGTGCCGCGCCCCAGTGGAACCCGGCCGACCAGGGCGCCAGAATGACCATTCCGCCGGAAAAACCGGCCAGGGTCGCCAGCCAGCGCACAAGGCCGACCCGCTCCCCAAAAAACAGCTTTGCCCCAATGATCACGAAGAAGGGCGATGTCATGACCAGCGCAATAGCCTGCCAGATTTCCACCCGGGCCAGACCGGCCACCCACATCTGAATGCCGATGACCGCCAGAAGACCGCGCAGGAGATGCCAGCCAAGCTGGTGCGTCTTGAGGGCGCTGAAGCCGCGCCGGAGCACAAAGGGCAGCGCAGCCACAAGGCCAAGGCCATATTGCCAGAATGCGGCAGAGGTGGACGGCACGCCCAATTGCATGGTCGAGGCCTGCAGGGCCCCGTTCACAAGCGCAAAACAGATGCCGGCCCCAACCATTGCCAAGGCCCCCAGCAAGGATTTTTGGGAAGTAAAAGAAGTGTCTGCGGCCATGGCCTATGTCCCGTCCCGTTGAACCAGTCCAGAACAGTCTCTAAAAGACACGCGCCTGCTGGCCCCACTTGAAAGGACCACAGTCAAGTTCTCTCTCATCCGGACTTTGGGCCGCTCCTGTCTCCAGAACCTGCCACCTGCCGCCTCTCGTCAAAAGACCTGCTGTCGCGAGGTCTTTTTTCAGAAGGACTGGCATGAACCGTCGGCTCCGGCCTTTCACCGGATCTGCTGACCCCTGGCAGATATCTTCCAGGGCGCTCGCGGGCTCCAGGCTTCCCTGATACCGCCGGTGGGGAGTTTCACCCCGCCCCGAGAACTGTTCTCTCGGTGGCATATCTAGAAAACTTCCTCGCCGTTCGCAACGAAAAACGACTAAATTTTCAGTATCGCTGAAATTTCCATCGGTGTCTCAACGATCAGAGCCGGCTCTTGCGCCGAGAGTTCCTCCCGGCTGCCATAGCCCCAAAGCACACCAACTCCTGGAACCGAATTGGCGTTGGCCCCGATAAGGTCATGTTTGCGGTCGCCGATCATGAGGGTCTCAGACGCTGCCAGGCCCTGCTCATCCAGAATATGACGGATCAGCTCGGCCTTGGCTGAGCGCTCACCGCTCAGTTCCGAGCCATAGACCTTGCCAAAATGCGGCCTCAAGCCGAAATGATCGACAATCTTGCCCGCGTAGGCATGGGGCTTGGAGGTGCACACGTGAAGGTCAAGCCCGGCTGCGCGCAAAGCCTCCAGGCATTCGGGGATCCCGTCAATCAGCGTGTTCTCAAAGAGCCCCGTTGCCGTGTAGCGTTCCCGGTAGAACCCCACGGCCCTGTCCTGAACCGCCCGGTCCTGTGTCTTCAGCAGCACGGCAAAGCTGTCCCAGAGCGGCGGGCCGATGCACCAGCGCAGCTCCGCAGCCTCTGGAACGGCCGCGCCCATCTTGCCAAGCGCATATTGAATAGACCGCGTGATCCCCTCAAAAGGGTCTGTCAGGGTGCCGTCAAGATCGAAGAGAACTGTTTTTAAGGATGTCATTGCAGGTCCATGCGGGAAGGTGTGCCTGTTTTGCCTAGCACAGCCCTGCCCTTGCAAAAACCTTGAAGTGACTTGGTCTGAGCGTGATGGATCAGAGCCTCAACCTCAATGGGGATAAATGAGTTCGTTTGCCAGCAGGCCAGCAACATTGGCGACATTGGGGTCCTTGAGACGCAGATCCTTGGAAATCTGCAACAGGCAGCTGCGGGCAATCTGCTGCGGACTGTTCACGCCCATGAACATCTGAAGCGCCTTGTGCATTTCCTCTTTGGAGCACCCGGCCTTGCGCGCCTCATCGGCGCACATTTTTTCCATGGCATTCCAGGCCGATTTCCAGCCTTCACGCCAGCATTTTTCCATGTCTTCCGGCTTTTGCCGCCATTCCGGTGGTTTGGACTTGTTGCGCGCAATCAGGGTCTGGCATCCAACTGGCTTGACACCGCCATGGACCCAATAGGCTGTCGCGTAGGCAGCCCCGACGGCCCCATAAATGCGGGATCCCGTCTGCATGGATTTTCCCAGCACTTTCAAAAAGCCATAAAACATGACAAAGGGCGCCGCCATGCTCAAAACCGCTCCCATGACCCAAAGCGGACTGTTGGCAGCGGCGAACACGAGCCCGCCCCGCACTGCCTTGAAAAAGAGACGGCCATAGCTGCCGGCCTTTTCGGCGCTGGTGGGGCCTCCAGGGTGGTTGCCTTTCAGCACCTCGCCAAGAACCTTTCGCATGGCCTTTTCTTCCCCTTCGGACATGCCGAACTCGTCCTTCAGGTCTTCGATGATCTCGTCAATCACATCATCGCTCTGGCTTCCGCCGCCGGACGGCTTGTCTGGAATGAAAGGCTGGATCGACGCCTGCGCCCAGATGCTTTCTGAGGCCGGATCATTCAGGGCGGCGATTGTTTTTGCTGCCGGGTCAACCCGGCCGTCTGGCCAGCGGAAGTGCAGCACCGAATGCTGAAAGTCACGGATCATACCCCGTGTCTTGGGACCGGACTTGCCGTCGACCGCCAGCGGCACTCTGGGCGCATGCATCAAATCATTCAGCCGCTGTTGAACCGTACGCACGTCGAAGGGATCGTTTTTGCCGCTCCTGCCAACAGACCCGCTGATTCCAATTGATGAATAAATAGGCATCGTTTTTCTTTCAATGTGTTGCCAGCAAATGCGCCGCAGCCCGAACGGCACTTGCGTCATCTATAATAATAATCACCAAAAAAATGTGATCTAGACAACATATTCAGTCAATAATCTGTCTGACGACTTTACTTTCCTAAAGACACTCTCCGTCCAAACGTCACCAAACAAAAAAGCTCCGGCCGCAAGACCGGAGCTCTTCGCTTTCAACGCGGTATCCTGCAGGCAATGCCGCTCAGGAAAACTCCATGATCACGGCATCCACCGCGAGACTGTCGCCGGGGGCGGCCTTGATCGCGGTGACCGTGCAGTCCCGTTCCGCCCGCAAGACGTTTTCCATTTTCATGGCCTCGACCACCGCCAGCTGTTCCCCGGCCTTGACCTCCTGCCCTTCTTCCACGGCGATGGAGACCACAAGGCCCGGCATCGGGCAAAGCAGCATTTTTGAAGTGTCCGGCGGCAATTTTTCCGGCATGAGCCTGTCCAGCTCGGCCACGCGCGGGCTCAGCACCCTGGCCACAACCGAATAGCCCTGCCAGTCCAGCCGGTAGCCGCCGGTGACCGGGCGCACCTGAACCGTCACGCTCTGATCCCCGACCCGGCCTGACCACAGCACATCGCCGGGGCTCCACTCGGAGCTTACGGTCAAAACCGGCCCGCCGCCAAGGGCCACATCCATCTCCACCGGGGTTCCGGGATATCCGGCGGCGAGACGGATCGGCACATAGGCCTTGTCCAGCTTGACCACCCAGTCTTCGCGCACCGCCCCCGAATGGGGCCGCAAACGGCCGGGCAGATGATCAAGGCGTTCCTTTTCCAGCGCGCCCATGGACAGGCTGACCGCCGCCAGCACGTTCAGCGCCTCCTGATCCGGCTCGGCCGGGGAAAACCCGTCCGGATATTCATCAGCAATGAAACTGGTGGCCAGATCCCCGGCGCGCCAGCGTGGATGGTTCATGAGGGCGGTCAGGAAGGGCACATTGTGCTGGATGCCATCCACATAAAACGCGTCCAGCGCTTCGCTCATCGCCGCAATCGCCTGATCCCGGCTGGGGGCGTGGGTGATCAGCTTGGCGATCATCGGATCGTAGAACATGGAGATTTCCGAGCCTTCCACGACACCGGTATCGTTGCGGATCGTCACCCCATCGCCGGATTGCTCTTCCGGCGGCTGATAGCGTACCAGACGGCCAATGGAGGGCAGGAAGTTGCGGTACGGATCTTCCGCATAGATCCGGCTTTCCACCGACCAGCCCGACAAGGTCACATCCTTCTGGGCCAGGTCCAGCTGTTCACCCGCCGCAACGCGGATCATCTGCTCCACCAGATCGACACCCGTGACCAGTTCGGTCACCGGGTGCTCCACCTGAAGGCGGGTGTTCATTTCAAGAAAGAAGAAGCTCTTGTCCTGCCCGGCGACAAATTCCACCGTCCCCGCGCTGTCATAATCCACCGCCTTGGCCAGGGCGACCGCCTGCTCGCCCATCTTGCGGCGGGTCTCCTCGTCCAGAAGCGGCGATGGCGCCTCTTCGATCACCTTCTGGTTCCGCCGCTGGATCGAACATTCCCGCTCGCCCAGATAGATGGCATTGCCGTGTTTGTCGCCCAGAACCTGGATTTCGATATGGCGCGGGTTCTCAATGAACTTCTCGATGAAGACCCGGTCATCGCCAAAGGAAGAGGCAGCTTCCGATTTGGAGCGGTCATAGCCGTCGCGCACTTCCGCCGCCGTCCAGGCAATGCGCATGCCCTTGCCGCCGCCGCCCGCGGAGGCCTTGATCATGACTGGATAGCCGATCTCTTCGGCAATCTGCACCGCATGGTCCGGCGTTTCAATCACGCCCAGATAGCCCGGAACCGTGCTGACCTTGGCCTCATTGGCGAATTTCTTGGATTCGATCTTGTCGCCCATGGCCTCAATCGCCCGCGGATTGGGCCCGATCCAGACAATGCCTTCCCTGGCAAGGGCCTCGGGGAAACTGGCCCGTTCCGACAGAAAACCATAGCCCGGATGAACCGCCTCGGCTCCCGTCTCTTTGCAGGCGGCGATGATCTTGTCCGCAACCAGATAGGACTCAGCCGCAGCGGCCGGGCCGATAGGCACCGCCTCGTCTGCCATCTCCACATGAAGCGCATCCCGGTCGGCATCGGAATAGACGGCCACCGTCTTGATGCCCATACGGCGGGCCGTCTTCATGACACGGCAGGCAATTTCGCCCCGGTTGGCGACAAGAATTTTTGAAAACATGTTTTCCACCCGACTGGATCGTTTTTTCGTTTGTAGGCGGCCCTTTGAACCGGCGCAACTTATCCAAAGGGCGAGAGGTGAAAGGACACAGAACGGCCCCTTCTCTCTCAAGACCTGACGCTGGAGCATCAATGCGGTAAATGCGATAATCTGTTGCCGCCATCACAGTGTGGTCACGTCCAGCGGTGCACATTGGGAAAGTGAAAGGCCCTGTTCCATTCACCGCCGGATCAACCGGACAAAAAGGGAGACCGAGATGCGCCTGCCCCGTTCCGCCGCTTTCAGCGCGGCGCTTGCCAGCCTGATGATTGCCACAGCGGCCGAAGCCCGCCCGGACCTGCGCCAGATGACCTGCAAACAGGCCCAAAACATGGTGCGCCAGCATGGTGCCGTGGTCTTCACCACCGGCCAGCATACCTATTCCATGTTCGTGTCCAACCGGAGCTATTGCGACTACAATCAGGAACTCTTTGTGCAATACGGCCCGACCCGGGACACCCGCAAATGCCCTGTTGCCTATGAATGCAAGGAGCCCCTCTTTCCACGCGGCGGCTTCAACCGCTGGGATTGAGGGTTTCCGGACGCCCCCCCAAAGAGGCCGGATCCGGGGACCGGCCTCTTGCCCCTTCAACCCAGCTCGCTTTCCGCGCAGGTCAAAGCGGAATGTTGTCGTGTTTCTTCCAAGGCATATCGGCCTGTTTGGAGCGGAGCAGCGCCAGAGCCTTGGCCACCCTGCGGCGGGTGGAATGCGGGCGAATGACGTCATCAATATAGCCGCGCTCTGCCGCCACAAACGGGTTGGCGAACCGGTCTTCATATTCCTTTGTGCGCCTGGTGATCTTGTCAGCATCCCCCAACTCGGACCGGTAGAGGATTTCCACCGCCCCCTTTGCCCCCATGACGGCGATTTCCGCCGTCGGCCAGGCGTAGTTGATGTCACCGCGAATGTGTTTTGAGCTCATCACATCATAGGCGCCGCCATAGGCCTTGCGGGTGATGACGGTGATTTTCGGCACCGTGGCCTCCGCATAGGCAAAAAGAAGCTTGGCCCCATGCTTGATCAGACCGCCATATTCCTGGGAGATGCCCGGCAAAAACCCCGGAACATCCACAAAGGTCACGATCGGAATGTTGAAGCAATCGCAGAAGCGGACAAACCGGGCGGCCTTGCGGCTGGCGTCGGAATCCAGAACTCCCGCCAGAACCATGGGCTGGTTGGCGACAATGCCCACCGTGCGCCCTTCCATGCGGCCGAACCCCGTTAAGATGTTGCCTGCAAAGTTTTTCTGGATCTCGAAGAAATCCCCTTCATCCAGGGTCTTCAGAACCAGCTCGCGCATGTCATACGGTTTGTTCGGATTGTCCGGGATCAGCGTGTCGAGGCTGGTGTCGATCCGCTCCGGATCATCATAATTGGTCAATTCCGGCAGATCCGCCTGATTGTTCATCGGCAGGAAATCGATCAGCCGGCGCATCTCCTGCAACGCTTCCACATCATTGTCGAAGCCGCCGTCGGCAATGGAAGATTTGGTCGTATGGACCGACGCGCCCCCCAGTTCTTCCGCCGTCACGGTTTCATTGGTGACCGTCTTCACCACATCCGGACCGGTGACAAACATATAGGACGTGTCGCGCACCATGAAGATGAAATCGGTCATGGCCGGAGAATAGACATCCCCACCGGCGCAAGGGCCCATGATGAGCGAAATCTGCGGAATGACGCCGGAGGCCAGCACATTGCGCTGGAACACTTCGCCATACCCGCCCAGCGCGGCCACACCTTCCTGAATGCGGGCGCCACCGGCATCAAACAGGCCAATGACAGGTGCTCGGTTTTGAAGGGCCATATCCTGAAGTTTGGTGATTTTTTCAGCATGGGTCTCTGAAAGAGACCCGCCGAACACCGTGAAATCCTTTGAGAAGACATAAATGGTGCGGCCATTGACCGTGCCCCAGCCGGTGACAACGCCATCGCCCGGAATATGCTGCTCTTCCATACCGAATTCGGTACAGCGGTGCTGCTTGAACATGTCGAATTCTTCAAAGGAGCCTTCATCCAGAAGCACCTCGATCCGTTCGCGCGCCGTCAGCTTGCCCTTGGCATGCTGGGCATCGATCCGCCGCTGACCGCCCCCAAGGCGTGCCGTTGCGCGGCGCTGTTCCAATTCGGCCAGAACGTCTTTCATCCGGTCCTCCCAATGCTCGTTTCCCTTGGCCGTACCATGATCGCAAAAGAAGGCAAAGTCAGCACATGGGCTTAAGGTCCTTCCGTAAGGACCTTGCTGAACCGACCGCGCGCCCTTGCACAGAAGACCGGCCTTCCAGCCATTCAGAATGCAGCTACGGCAGTTTCAGGCACACCCACCAGACGATTTGCACAAATACTAGGCAACTCAGCCGCGATATTGTTCTTTGACACCCTTCCGAATTTTGCCATGATTGCTCAACAAGCAAACAGCAAAAAAGGGGAGGCAATGGCGGACGACCGGACTTTCTTCAACGAAATGCTCGATGAAACCGGCGGGCCCCGCGTGCCCTATTCCAGGCTGGCCGCCTGGCTTGAAGACAAACCCGCGAATTTCCTCTCCAAAAAAAGCCGCGACGCGGAGACGATTTTCCGCCGCCTTGGCATCACCTTCGCCGTTTATGGCGCGGAAGAGGCAACCGAACGGCTGATTCCCTTCGACCCGATTCCGCGCATCATTTCGGCAGCCGAGTGGCGGCGCCTGTCCGCCGGGATCGACCAGCGGGTGAGAGCGCTCAATGCCTTCATGCATGATATCTATCACCGCCAGGAAATCCTGCGGGCCGGGCGCATTCCCGCCGATCTGATTCTGCAAAACGATGCCTTCCTGCCGGAGATGGCGGGTTTCACCCCGGCCCGCAAGGTCTATGCCCATATCATCGGCACGGATCTGGTCAGAGTGTCGGAGAACGAATTCTACGTTCTGGAAGACAACACCCGCACCCCGTCGGGCGTCTCCTATATGCTGGAGAACCGGGAGACCATGATGCGGCTCTTCCCCGAACTCTTCCAGACCCATGCCGTTGCTCCGGTCGAGCAATATCCGGAACTGTTGCGCCGAACCCTGGAAAGCGTCGGCCCCGATCCGGCAAAGTCGGAGCAGACCGTCGTCGTGCTCACTCCGGGCATATACAATTCCGCCTATTTCGAACATGCCTTCCTGGCTGATTCCATGGGCGTCGGTCTTGTGGAAGGACGGGATTTGTTTGTCGATGCGGGCAAGGTGTTCATGCGCACCACCCGCGCGCCGAAACAGGTGGACGTGATCTACCGGCGTATTGACGATGCGTTCCTTGACCCGCTCACCTTCAATCCGGACAGCATGCTGGGTGTTCCCGGACTGTTCGATGCTTACCGGGCCGGCAATGTCACCATTTGCAACGCGCCGGGCACCGGTATTGCCGATGACAAGGCGATCTATGCCTATGTGCCGGACATCATTGAGTTCTATACCGGCCAGAAGCCGATCTTGAACAATGTGCCCACCTGGAACTGCGCCCGCCCCGGCGATCTGGCCTATGTGCTCGACAATCTGGCCGACATCGTGGTCAAGGAAGTTCATGGCTCCGGCGGCTATGGCATGCTGATCGGCCCGACCGCGTCCAAACGGGAAATTGCTGAATTCCGCAAAGTGCTGGAGACCAACCCGTCCAACTACATCGCCCAGCCCACCCTGGCGCTCTCGGCCTGCCCGACCCACGTGGCCTCGGGCGTCGCACCAAGGCATGTGGATCTCAGGCCCTTCGTGCTGATTGGCGATCAGGTCCGCATCACCCCGGGCGGGCTGACCCGGGTCGCGCTGAAAAAGGGCTCGCTAGTGGTAAATTCCAGCCAGGGCGGCGGCACCAAGGACACCTGGGTACTTGAGGACTGATTTTTGATGCTCGGAAGAACTGCCTCCTCCCTCTTCTGGATGTCCCGCTATCACGAGCGTGCCCAGAATGTCGCCCGGTTGCTGGAAGTCGCCTATCGCGGCGCAATCATGTCCCACGGGGGCCAGGAAGACGGCACCCACTGGCGCTTTGCCCTCACCTGTTCGGACAATGAGCAGGGCTTTGCAGAGAGATATGATGAACTGAACATCCGCACGATGACCGCGTTCCTGATCTTCTCCAAGGACAATCCGGTCAGTGTGCGCAACAGCCTGGAACTGGCGCGCAACAATGCCCGGGCGGTCCGCACCAGCATCACGGCGGAACTCTGGGAAGCCATCAACACAACCTGGATCGAGTTCATTGAAGTCAACCCGCAAACCATCACCCAGGAAAAACTGCCCGATTTTCTCGCATGGGTCAGCCAACGCGCCCATCTGTTCCGGGGCGCCCTGCTCAACACGGTTCTTAGGGATGACGGCTATTTCTTCTCCCAGATGGGCAATTTCGTAGAGCGGGCCGACAACACCGCCCGCATCCTGAACACACAGTACTGGGCGCTGCTGCCGGATAGCGATATTGCCGATGACGGATCCGTGGAACGCTATCAGTGGTCCGCAATCCTCAGGTCCCTGTCCGGGCGCAGAAGCTACCGGTTCGCCTATCCCAATGCCCGGCTCAAGGCCTTCAATATTGGCGAGTTCCTGATTTTGAAAAGGGAAATGCCACGCTCGCTCGCCCATTGTTACAAATGGATTGCCGATACGGCAGAGGAACTGGCACAATTTTACAGCTCCCGCGAACCGAGCCTGGACCTGGCCATGGAGATCTCTCGCACCCTGTGCGAAAAGCAGATGCGGGAAATCTATCAGGACGGGCTCCACGACTTCCTGACCGACTTCATCGGCAAGAACAATCAATTCGCCTTGCAGCTCTCCGAAGACTACAATTTTGCCTGATCGACCCTTTCCGCTGTCCGGTGCCCTATGAAACTGACTATCCGACATACGACCCGCTACCGCTACGATGTGCCGCTGGCCAATTCCATGCAGCAATTGCGGCTGACGCCGGAAGACGGCGCCACCCAGAAGGTGCTGGACTGGGCCATTGAGGCCCCGGGCATTGGCCGTGCCACCACATATAAGGACGCGTTCAGCAATCAGGTGCACATGGTCTCGCGCAGCGAGCCGGTGGAAGATGTCGAAATCACCGCCAGCGGCACCGTGGAGACAAAAGACACCAATGGGGTTCTGGGCCATGAGCCCAACGCGGTGATCCCGCCGCGCATCTTTACCCGGGTCACCCCCCTTACCCAGTCCAACCAGGCCATCCGCCGTCTGGCCTCCCATGCGGAAGGCCATGACCGGATTGCAGGGTTTCATGCGCTCATGCAGGCCGTGCGGGACAAGGTGGACTACAAGACCGGAGTGACAGAGACCCACGCTCCGGCGGCCACGGCTTTGGCGGCAGGCGAAGGCGTGTGCCAGGACCACGCCCATATCTTCATTGCCGCCGCCCGCTCCCTCGGCGTTCCCGCGCGCTATGTCTCCGGCTATCTGCTGCTGGAGGACGAGCAGGTCTCCGAAGCCCATCACGCTTGGGCGGAAGTGATGATTGAGGGGCTCGGCTGGACCGGCTTCGACGTTTCCAACGCCATGTGTCCGACAGACCGCTACGTGCGGCTTACGACCGGGCTGGATTCCCGCTCCGCCGCGCCCATCCGGGGCATCCGCTTTGGCGGGCTGGAGGAGAACCTCCAGGTGGAAGTGGATGTCGTCCAGGCCGCGTTGCAGCAGCAACAGCAGTAAAGCGGCTGTTCCGGGCGCCGGGGTCTCCCGGCACGGGCGCGAGAGCCAGCCGGAGACGTGCGGGCCACATCTCTGCCCGCAACCGGGGAGGCCTGCCCGCTCTGCAATCGCAGGCCGGTCCCTCCCGCCCACCTTGTCAACAGCCGCGCGCGAGACGCTCATTGCCTGTGGGACACAGCGGATTCCGGCCTTGCAATTTGGCTTGCGCAGCATAACAACTGAACACGTGACAGGCCGGTGGCTGGACCACAGGGCAAAGGGGTTTGGGGCACGGAAATGACCTATTGTGTTGGCTTGAAACTGGATCGCGGACTTGTGTTTGCCTCCGACACGCGCACGAATGCAGGTGTCGACAACATCTCAACCTTCAAGAAAATGCACACCTGGGAGGAGCCAGGGGAGCGTGTGATCACACTTCTGTCGGCCGGAAACCTGGCCGTCACCCAGGCAGTCATCTCACTTCTGAGCGAACATATCACGGCGGCGGACAATGACCGCGCCACTCTTTTGACCGCCAAAACCATGTTTCAGGTGGCCCGGCTGGTGGGCAGCGCCGTGCGCGAGGTCAAGGAAATCGATGGCGAAGCGCTGGCGACCAATGCGGAAAACTTCTTTGTCACCTTCATTCTGGGCGGGCAGATCGCCGGGGAAGAGCCACGCATGTTTCAGATATACGCGGCCGGAAACTTCATTGAGGTCTCCGAGGATACGCCGTTCCTGCAGATCGGAGAGCACAAATACGGCAAGCCGATTCTCGACCGGGTGACCCGCTCCGGCATGCGCCTTGGCGAAGCCGCCAAACTGGTGCTCCTGTCCTTCGATTCCACGCTGCGCTCGAACCTGTCCGTCGGCATGCCCATCGACATGCTGCTTTACAACAAGGACACGTTCTCAACGGACCGTCAGGTGCGGATTGAACAGGACGACCCCTATTTCCAGAAGCTCTCCAAGGGCTGGTCCGACAAATTGCGCACGGCCTTTGGCGAAATTGATGAATTTGATGTTTGAGCGCGCGCTGCCACCCCGAAAGCTCTTGTAAGAAAGCCGTCACAATGCGGCAGTAGAAGCGGATGAATTGATCCGGAGTAAAGTCATGACCACCAGCGTTGCGCGCGAAGCGGCCGAAATTGCCTGGACGCGGGAGACCTCACATGATCTGCTGGACGCCAACGAACAGCCACTGAAAGCCGTGCGCGACATGATCAAGGCGGGTCAGCGCGCCCAGCTTGAGGAGCTGCTCAAACGCTGGGACCCGATCGACGTGATGCAGCTGCTCACGCGCCTGCGGCTGAAACATGCCCGCAAGCTGTTCCAGTGGCTGCCCGCCAATCCCTCCATCAAGGTGGTGGCCGAGCTGCGGCCCGAATTCCGCTCGATCCTGATGGAAGATTCCACGCTGGATCAGTTCCGGGACATTCTGGCCGGGCTGGACCCGGAAGATGCCACCGAGATCCTGAATGAATTTCCAGACGATGTCGCCGACGAGCTGATCGCGCGCCTGCCCGATGTGGAAGAAATCGCAACCCGCGGCGCTTATGCAGACGATACGGCCGGGCGGGTGATGGCCCGCAAGTTCGTAGCCCTGCGCGAAGACTGCCTGGCCGGGGACGCCGTGGCCCTGATGCAGGCGGAAGCCAGCCGGATCCGGCGGATCTTCACCGTTTATGTCACTGATGCTGACGGCAAGCTAACCGGCACGGTCGAGGTTGGGAAGCTATTGCTCGCCCAGAACGGCGTGCCGCTGTCCAGCATCATGAACCGGGATGTGATTGCCGTTTCTGCGGATACGGATCAGGAAGAGGTCCTGCGTCTTGCCCGCAAACGAGACATGCGCACGGTGCCGGTTGTAAGTGGCGAGGGGCATCTGATCGGCCGGGTCACGCCGAAGCAGCTGACACGCATTGCGGCAGATGAAGCCAATGAGGATATGCTGCTGATGAGTGGCGTGTCCGGCGAAGCGCGCTCCGATGACACCGTGTTGCGGATCGTGCGCGGCCGCCTGCCCTGGCTTCTGGCCGGTCTTGTTGGCTCCAGCATCGCGGCAACCGTTGTCGGCTCCTACGAGGACCAGCTGGCCGAAGCGGCCATTCTGGCCGCCTTCATTCCCGTCACCATGTCGATGGCGGGAAATGCAGGTCTTCAGGCCTCCGCCGTGGCGGTTCAGGGCATCGCGACCGGGGCCCTGTGGTCCGGCGATATAGTCTACCGCCTGATCAAGGAACTTATGGCTGCGTTCTTCAATGGGGCAATTGCCGGGCTGGTTCTGGCGGCGCTGGTGCTGGCTGCGTCTTTTGTTGTGCCTCTCGAAGCCCCGCTGCGCCTTGCGCTTGCCACATCGCTGTCGCTTCTGTGCGTCACAACACTGGCCGCCATGGTGGGGGCAACGGTGCCGATCCTTCTGGACAAGATCGGCATTGACCCGGCCATGGCCATCGGGGTCTTCATCACATCGTCAAATGACGTGCTCGGGGTGCTGATCTTCTTCCTGATGGCGACCACATTTTACATGGGCTGACCCGCAGCACGCGCAAACCCGCTCAGGCCGTCTTGAGAACCAGAACCGCCGCCTCAAATTCGGTGCGTTTATAGGCGCGGATCTGGGCTGCTTGCGCATCTTCGCCCCAGCGCTCGATGTTGAAATCCTCTTCCACATGCGCGGCCCGCCAGACCGCATCTGCCTCCAGATGCGCCTCCCGGATGGCAAGTGCCAGCAGGGCCGACCCGGTCAGGCTGGTCACCGTGTGAAGAGCGGCCAGCCGCAACGGCGTTTCACTGGCGATGCGCTCCCGAAAGGCAGCCAGGAGCGGCTGTGGCTGTTCGGCGTGAATAAGCCCTTCAATCAGCACAAACCGGCCGCCGAGCAGGTCTCCCGCCCACTCAACCACCGGGTCCCACAATCTGCGCTGGGTCTCCACAAGACTGTCCGGATCGTCCGCCCGGTAGCACAGCGCATCATTGCCGGCAAAGCGCACGATATCGTCAGCCACTTCGCCGAAACGCTCTGCAACGGCATCAATTGCGGTGTTGGCCAGCCGGGTCAGGGGCATGGTGGCCGGATTGATCTCCTTGTCTTGAGCAGACCACTCGGCTGCGGCAGCTCCGGCAATCGCTTCATTGGGCAGCAGCAGCAAGGCCTTGCCCGGCGTTTTCACAGGGCGCCCGTCCAGGTGAATGGCGTAGCCCCCTTCCACTTCTGAAGGCGCAGCCTCCTTGTAAAACCGCTTGGGCAACTCACGCCGGGACAGATCCCGGGCACGCTGCTCCGGATCCTTCGCCGCATCCTCATGCAAGGTTTCAAGAAAATCCCGCATCAGACTGTTTCCCTGTCAAAATCCAAAATTTCCGCGAGCGTCTCATCCAACTGGTCAAAGCCGTCGATCAACCTGTCCGCCCCGTCCGCAACCAGACGGATGCTGTCATGATAGCCCCAGGTGACACCAATTGCATGCACACCTGCCTGTTTGGCCATGGCCATGTCAAATCCGGTATCGCCGATCATCACCGTTCTGGATACCTCGGCCCCGGTTTCGGCAAGGGCACGCTCGATCATGTCCGGATGGGGTTTGGAGGGGGATGTATCGGCCGTCTGAATGGTCACGAACCGGCCGGTCAGCCCGTGGGTCTCCTCCATGTGGCGGACCCCGCGCTGTGCCTTGCCGGTGGCAATGCCCAACAGGATGTCGTCGCGGGCATGCAGCCTGAGGATCGCCTCACGCGCACCGGGATAAAGCGGATCAATCTCCAGTCCCTGCTGACGGCGCTGGATCTTGGACTGCCGGTAGGCCTCCGCCATCACCGGCACCTTGTCCAAATGGCTGTTCCCCAACAGATCCGCGAAGGCCTCTTCCAGAGAACGGCCGACAATGGACAGCGCCGTCTTGCGGTCTGGCATGGGCAAGCCTGCTGCTTCAAACCCGACCTGAAGACCGTGATAGATCGTCTCCTGACTGTCGACCAGTGTGCCGTCGACATCAAACATGACCAGATACATAGGGGACCTCGTTGCCGGAGAGCGCAAAACCCGCATGTGCCGGGTTTTGAAGGCCGGGTCAAGGGGCCGGAAGCTGGGTGCTTAGCCCACCGGAAACCCGCGTCAAGAGCCCACCCGGCAAAAATGACCCAGGGTCTTTTGCCGAGCCATGCGTTCTTTGGATATCTGCCATTGCGCACAAGCGCCTGAAATTTGCCGCTTTATGATGGTTTTCGAAGCATACGGCCTGCCGCAAGGTTTGGTTAACCATGTTCGTAAACCGGACGGTTACCATAGATCAAGATACTGCGCTGCATGGGTGGGCACCGTCGATTGGGCCTGATTGTCGCCAAATCGCACACATATTGGATCGCACTTTCAAAGAGCTGCGAGCAACGGGATGATTGTGTCTAAATGAAGCGGAATGAACAGCAGACGAGCAGGGAAAACCGCGTGGGCCTTTTGAACAAGAACCAGCTTTTCCTTGTGTTTTTTGCCGCAGCCGCGGCTGTAATTGCCGGTGCCGCGGCCCTCAGCGCCCTTTTCAATCCGGCCCTTGCCCCCTCCCGCTCTGCCCAGGGGCTCTCCAGCCCCCCATCTCTGGCGCTCGCCCATACGTCCGGGTCTGCGGATATGGGGCTCGCTCCTGACGCTGACGCCTCCCCCAAGGGTCTGGCACAGCCCCGGGAAAGAGAGGTCTTCGAAGCGGAGATGCCCGGCGCCCCGGCAGCACCAAGGCCCGGCCGGGACAAGGCTGCCCTTGCGCCGGGGGAAGACACGATCAAATCTGCCAAGTTGAAACTGGCCAAGAAACTCGCACAGCAGAAACTGGCCAGCACGCTTTTGGCAGCCCGCAACCGGCTTGAGGCCACCTCTTTGGCAACCGCTGCAGCGCCAGCCCTTTCACACACTCCGGCACAGCTGCCTTCAGGCGGCGCACCAGCGCAGGATGTGGGAGAGGACGCGGCGGAAATCGTGACGGCCTCCATCCCGCTGGCAAATGACCCTCTGGCCAACCCTTCCGCCTCTGCTGAGACACGATCCGCTGAACTTGCCCCCGAAAAGCCCGGCGCAATTCTGGCCCCAGCCCCCGGCGTGAAACCGCAACCGCCCGTCCGGACGCAGTCCAGAACCGCTGGGCGCAGCAAAGATGCGCCCAAAGCCTCCGCGCCGGTTCTGGCCTATGCAACGCCGGGCCTGCCCGACAGCGAAGACAGCGGTCCCTTCAGCGGCATCGGCAAACTCTTCAGCGGCCGCAAAGACGGCCTTCCGGGGCGCGGCAGCGGAATTGCCGTTTATGACATCAGCGCGGCCACCGTGCACATGCCGGACGGCACCAAACTGGAAGCCCATTCCGGGATCGGCCACCGCATGGACAATCCGGACTACACCCATGTGCGCAATCTGGGCCCAACCCCGCCGAATATCTACGATCTGAGGATGCGGGAAAGACGCTTCCACGGGGTCGAAGCCATCCGTATGCTGCCGCACGATCAGGCCGCAATGAAAGGCCGGGACGGCATGCTCGCCCACACACCCCTTCTGCGCCGGACCAATGGCTCCCACGGCTGCGTCGCCTTCAAGGATTACAATAAATTCCTGAAGGCCTTCAAAGCCGGCAAGGTGAAGAAAATGATCGTTGTGCCGTCGATTGAAAAACTGCCGACCTATATGGCCAAGCTGGAGCGCCGCATCGGCGCCTGAGCAAGGCTTGCGGCAACCGGGAACATTGGCTATGCCGCAGGACAGTTCCTTCTCTGCCCTGTGACCGGAGCCCGGCCTTGATCAAGATCGTCACGCTTTTTCTGTTCCTGGTGGCCGCCATCCAGGTGATCAAACCGCTCGGCTGGCCCGGTCTCAAAAAACGCTCCGACGCCTGGAAGCTGGTGGCAGGTGTCGCCGGTCTCACCGTGGCCTCGGTGATCCTGAGCGCCTTGTTTCAGGGCTTTTAGGGCAAATGCCAGCAGACAGCACTCTTTACCTGATTTGCGGCAAGGTCGCTGCCGGCAAATCCACCCTTGCCAAATCGCTGGCAGAGCGCCCAAACACCCTGCTGCTGCAGGAAGATGCCTTGCTGTCCGGGCTCTTTTCGGACCGGCTCATCACTCTGTCCGACTATGTGGAGTGTTCTGAAAGGCTGAGGAAAACCATGGGCCCGCACATTGTCAGCCTCTTGAAAACAGGCCTGTCGGTCGTTCTCGATTTTCAGGCAAACACCTCCACATCCCGGCTGTGGATGCGTAGCCTGTTTGAGGCAGCAGACAGCAAACATGAACTGCATGTGCTCGATGTTCCAGACGCAGTCTGCAAGAGCCGGCTCAGCCAGCGCAATGCGGCCAGGGCCCACGAATTCACTGTGAGCGAAGACCAGTTTGACCGGATCAGCCGCCACTTTGAGCCCCCTATGGACGCCGAGGGCTTCCAGATACACTGGCACACCACCTGAGTGGCAGCTGCTGTTCCCGCCTTCCGGTTACCGCTTGATCAGGCTTTCATCCGGGTCATCGGCCTCCGGATCATAGTCATTGGCATCAAAGCCGAGCAGGTTCCAGGTCTGGCGCATATGGGGTGGCAAAGGCGCAGACACATCAATGGACCCGTGGCCGGAGGGATGCGGGATCACGATCCGGCGCGCCAGAAGATGCAGCCGGTTCTGGATGCCGCCAGGCAACTCCCAGTTCTCGATGTTGAAATACTTGTCGTCCCCAATGATCGGATGTCCGATATGGGCCGCGTGGGCGCGCAGCTGATGGGTCCGGCCGGTAACCGGCTTCATGGTGACCCAGGACAGTTTCTGGGCCGACTGTTCGAACACTGAATAGAGCGAGACCGCGTGCTGGGCCTCATCGTCCCCCTGACGGACAACCTGCATCCGTTCCTCGCCTTCACTGCGGGCGAGGAAGGTGGAAATCCGGCCCTGGCGGGGCTTGGGCACCCCGGCAAGCATGGCCCAGTAGATCTTGCGGGTGTTGCGGTGGCGAAAGGCCTTGGTCAGCTCCTGTGCCGCCTGGCGGGTACGTGCCACCAGAATGATGCCGGAGGTTTCCCGATCCAGCCGGTGCACCAGACGCGGCTTGTTGCCCTTAAGGTCCGCAAAGGCTTCCAGCATGCCGTCCAGATGCCGCTTGAGGCCGGAGCCCCCTTGCACCGCCAGCCCAGCCGGTTTGTTCAGCACCATCACCTGATTGTCTTCAAACAGGATCATGTCCTCAATGGCCTTGCGGTCATCGGCAATGAGCTTGGTGGATTTGGGCCGGGCATTCTTCTTGTCATCGGCCGGCAACTCGACGCCCAAGGGCGGGATCCGGATCATCTGCCCCTTGGCAATGCGGGTGTTGGCTTCCGCCCGTTTGCCATCGACACGCACCTGACCCGTGCGCAGCAGTTTTTGCAGCCGGCCAAAGCCAAGCCCCGGATAATGGGTCTTGAACCAACGGTCGAGGCGCATGCCCGCCTCATCGGCGGTCACATGTTTTTGTTCAATCGCGGACATTTGTTCTCAAATCCGGCAGCCGGTCCCCTGGGGCCGGGCATGATTTTAAGATCAACCGGAGCACAGACAGGCCTGACCGGGCACCGAAACGTTGATCGCATTCAAAAGCGGCGCATATCTCGTTGCGCTCATCACACGAACGCACGGCAAAAGCGTTCCGGAGCGTATAGGCGCAATTCAGCCGGATGGGAAGGGAAACTTAAGAGACAACCTGCCGGGCGATCATCAGCCCCGCAAAGACGGCGCTGACCGAGAAGAATACGGAGACAAGCACATAGATCATCGCCAGATGGGTGTCCCCCCGCTCCCACAGGACTGATGTGTCCAGGGAAAAGGCGGAGAAGGTCGTAAACCCGCCCAGAACCCCCGTTGCCAGAAAGTAACGTACCGCCTGGACATGCTGGACCCCGGATTTGGCCAGCCAGCCGATCAGCAGACCCATAGCAAGCGAGCCGAGCACATTGACCGTCAGCGTTCCAACCGGAAACCCCGGCCCGAAAAGGCGGAGTGTCAACAGCGCCACAAGATGCCGCGCCCCGGCCCCGATCCCGCCGCCGAGCATTACAAGAAGGAAATGTTTCAAAACGTCACCATGAATTTTAAGACGCCTGAACGGGAATGGAGAGACGCGATGCGCAGCCGCTCTTCATGGGCACCTTGTGGAAATCCTCAGCAAAGCTAGCTGGAATTGCCCCCAAGAACAACGCCCTCTGCGTATTTCCCGCAATCGGCCAAGCCATTTGAAGATCTTTTGGCCGCGGCAGAGCGTCAAAGCTTAAGCTTCTTCTTCCACATGGGCAAAGTCGGGATAGATAGAGCGGATCAGCGTGTCAACCCGGTGCAGCTCGTCAGGAATGGTCATCAGCTTCTCCCGCTCCTCTTCCAGGATCGCCAGAAAAAGGCGCGCGCGGGCCTGATTGACCTGCTGCTGGGGCAAGGCGCCCTCGCCGGTGGCAGACAGAACGATACTGACCAGCCGGTCGGCCGCATTCAAACGCCCCCATAGATAGTCATGTTCCCGCCAGCTCCGGTTGAAGAAGGCGCCGAAAGTGTTGAGAGCCTTGCCCTTCAGATCAAAACCATCCGTATAAAGGCTCTCGGCGTCCCGGGGGCTGATCCGGTCCACCAGGATCTCCGTCACTTCCGAAAAATCGTTTCTCTGCAGCACCGGAAACGTGATCAGATCATAAAACCCAAAGCCGATATAAGACCTGAGCAGAGACTGGTGCCGGTCCTTGTCCAGAAGCTCCCGGGCAGTTTCGGCAAACAGCTCATCATGCAGCCGGTCCAGGTCCGTCAGCCCCATGCGCCTGCCAAGGCTTAGAAGCAAAGACTGAATATCCGTGTCAGCGGCAAATTTCCCGGCTGAGGCCACCGCCAGAAACGCCTCGGAAAGGTCACCGCTGCGCCCCCCGAAAAACCGCTCGGTCCAGCGCCAGCTAAGATGGTCGATCTGCTCATAGAGCAGACCCTTCAGGTGATCGAGGGCATTGGCATCCGGCGGCGGGCGGCCGCTTGCCTTGTCATGCTGGTAAAACCCGTTGAGCCGGCGGATGGCAAAGCGCAGACGGCGGATGCGGTAGTCAACATCCAGTCCGCGCAGCAGCCCCACAATCTGCGGATCGCTGCGTCCCAGCCCGTCCTTGCTGGCCGCCGCCAGCCGGTTGAAATAGCCTGACACAAGCGGCAGCGCCATATCTTCAGACACCGTGTGCTGCGTGCCAAGGCTGACCCGCGCGGCCAGCCCGGCCAGCCGTTCCGCCAGGGCGTGCAGTTTCAGCGACTGATAGTTCAAGAAGGCAAACCCGGCTTGTTCAAACGCTGCATTGGTGGCCTGTTTGCGGCAGCGCGCCAAGCCGTCCGCCGTCACCGCCCGGCGCTTGGGCAAGAGAGGCGAAACCGCCTTTTCAACGACGGGGCCGGTCGCATCGATCAGTTGCGCAAGCCAGCGGCTGCGCCGGTTGTTCTGCTCCAGCTCCTTCAGATCGTCCCCGATCGGCTCATTGCGCGGGATATGGGCCAGCGAAGCCAGGATCACCCGGAAAAAACCCGGCACTTCAAGACCGCTCCCCCGGGGGGCACTCAGGTCGACCGGCGCCGGGTCCACATAGATCAGCCGGCGGGCGACTTCGCGTGCGGCCGGACGTTTTTCAATCACATCAAGCACCGGCGCAAAGGGCTTGTTCATGACCACGCTGCCATCGACAAAACAGTGCTGGGCGATGGTGTCTCCGGAAAGGCCCATGCCCCGGGCCAAAAACGCTTCCCGGCAGGGCCAGCCGAGCCCCTTCTTCGCAAGCACCCGCTCCATCTCCGCCACTGTCGCAGGCGGGAACGCCCCGGGAAAAGATGAGGTTGCGCGGGCGGCGAACACCAGTTCGGGCACATTTTGCATGTCGAACTGACTGTCGACAAAGCCAGGGGTGCGGTGCACCGCATGGAAATTCAAAATGCGCCGGTGGTCCCATTCCTCAACATAGGCCGGATCGTCCAGGAGGATCTTGCGCTTGACCCCGTTATAGTCGGTGATGGTCACGAACAGATCAAGGGTCTGCCCCCGGGGGATCAGCGTGCGCGCCCCCTCGCCCGCCTTGTCCATTTTCTGGCAGGCATCCAGCATCCAGCCGATGAACCGTTCCCCGGAAAAGGGCGGCGAAAACCATCTTGCCTGCATGAACTGGCGCAGTTTCTCCCGGGTTTCCACGCTTTTGATCTGCTTTTTCAGCCGGGTGGAAATGAGCTGATCAAGCACCGGCGAAACGGAGAGTTTCAAATAGCGGGACAGGCCCGATTGCGGTCGCGACAGGCGGGTGACATCGGCATTTTCCAGCCACATCTCGCTATGGCTGACCAGCGGAAGGTCATGGGCGAGCGCCCTGGCCAGCATAATCCCGTTGACCCCGCCTGCAGACGCACCGGCAATCGCATCGACAACCACCCGGATGTCGGCGGTCTCCGACAGGATATCAAGCAGATCCTGATAGGCGGTTTGAACCGGCTCAAGAGGCTGGGCCTCGCCGCCAGGCGCCCCGTTGCCGCTCTTGCGGTCCAGGCGGAAACTGGACGCCCGCACCAGGTTCAGGATCTCCCGGCTCACCCCATGCATATAGATGGCGAGAGAAACGCCACCATAAAGCACGAGCGCAAGTCTGAGTTCGATTTCCTTCATGAACTGCCCACCGGACCAAGGCTTTATCCTGCGTGAAAAGGGTTGCTATATTCCTTATTCCAAGCTCACCGAATAGGACCTATTGGATAGCTGCCATCGGCATCACAGGGAACGGCCTTACGCTGCGGAGCGGTCAAATAGGGTTCAAAAAGGTTCACGCCCGCTTGAGCAGGCCGGACGCCCCCCAAACCAGCCGTCAGGCTACCCGCGTTCCTTGCGCAGCCGGCTCCAATAGTCCAGCCGTTTGCGCAGCTCCCGTTCAAAGCCGCGTTCCGGCGGATCATAATAGGTCTGACGTCCCAGATCCTCAGGGAAATAATCCTGGCCGGAAAACCCGTCCGGCGCATCATGATCATATTGATACCCCGCGCCATAGCCTTCCTGCTTCATCAGCTTGGTGGGCGCGTTCAAAATATGTTTGGGCGGTAGCAGGGAGCCACTGGATTTGGCATCCCTGAGCGCTGCCTTGTAGGCGACGTAAGCGCCATTGGATTTGGGCGCTGTTGCCAGATAGATCACGGTCTGGGCCAGGGCGAGCTCCCCTTCCGGCGAGCCAAGCATCTGATAGGCATCGCGCGATGCATTGGCCTGAACCAGCGCGTTGGGATCCGCAAGCCCGATATCCTCCACCGCCATGCGTATGAGACGCCGGGCCAGATACATAGGGTCTTCGCCACCGTCCAGCATGCGGCAGAACCAGTATAGGGCCGCATCCGGATCGGACCCGCGCACGGATTTGTGCAACGCGGAGATCAGATTGTAGTGGCCGTCGGCGCTCTTGTCGTAGATTGGCGCCCGGCGCTGCACAATCTCCTGCAGCCGCTCCGCGTCAAATGTCTCGTCTTCACCCGCTGCCCGCCAGACATCTTCGGCCAGGGTCAAAGCCGAACGCCCGTCCCCGTCGGCCATGCGGATCAGAACCTTGCGCGCCTCTGCGTCCAGGGGAAGAGCCTTGTCCTCCTCCGCCTCGGCCCGCAGCAGAAGCTGCTCGATCGCCTCCAGGCTCAGGGACTGGAAGGTCATCACATGGGCCCGCGACAGGAGAGCGGCATTCAACTCAAAGGACGGATTTTCGGTCGTCGCCCCTACAAGCGTGATCGTGCCATCTTCCATCACCGGCAGAAAACTGTCCTGCTGAGCCCGGTTGAAGCGGTGGATTTCATCGACAAACAACAAGGTAGCCCGCCCGCTCATGCGCCGGGCCCTTGCCGCTTCAAACACTTTCTTGAGGTCCGCGACGCCAGAGAAGATCGCCGAAATTTGCTCGAATGCCAGATCGGTCTCATTGGCCAGCAACCGGGCAATGGTTGTCTTGCCCGTGCCCGGCGGTCCCCAGAAGACAAGCGACCCAAGGGTGCGTGTCTTGAGCATGCGCGAGAGCGTTCCCTCCGGTCCCAGCAGGTGGTCCTGGCCAACCACATCGGCAAGCTGCGATGGCCGCATCCGGTCCGCGAGCGGGCGCGGACCGGTCTGCGCAAGGCCAGACGCTTCGAACAGATCGCTCACGGCCCCTTCCTAGCGCAGTTCGAGCTTGGAAATCTTGCCGTTGCGCTCGATTTCCAACCGCCACACACGCGGCGGGGTCTTGGTAATGGTCTCCAGCATGCGGGTGCTTTCCACCGGCTGGTCATTCACCGCACGGATGATATCGCCGGGTCGAAGCCCCACCTGGTTGGCGGCCCCGCCCCGCTGGACCGAGGCAATCACCACTCCGTCAAACACCCCTTCCAGGCCGAGTTCCTCCGAAACGGCCGGGGACAGGTTCATCACGGTTGTGCCTTCAAAGGGCGAGAACTCGCGCAACTCGCGGGTGTCCCGGGGCACGGTTTCCGGAGCCGGTTTCAAGGGGACGGACAAAGTGAGCTCCTTACCGTCGCGCAGCACCTGAAAGGACGCGGCTTCCCCGATCATGCGTGTGGCGAAGCGGTAGCCGAAGGAATTGGGATCGGTGACCTCCTTGCCCTCAATCGCAATCACAAGATCGCTGACCTTGAGACCCGCTTCAGCTGCCGGCGAGCCGTCATAGACCGCCGTCACCAGAACCCCACGCGGCCTTTCCAGGGAAAGCGCCTCGGCAATGTCGGAATTGACGAGCTGCACTGTCGCACCGAGCCAGGGCCGCTGCACCTTGCCGCCGTGATCGGCCGCCTGGGCGACGAACCGGGCCATATGGGCCGGAATGGCGAAGCCGATTCCGTTGGAACCGCCGGAGCGCGAAAAGATCGCCGTATTGATACCGACCAGTTTGCCGGTCATATCCACCAGGGCCCCGCCTGAATTGCCCGGATTGATGGCCGCATCCGTCTGAATGAAGAACTGAAAGTCGGTCACCCCGACCTGCGTCCGTGCCAGGGCGGAAACAATTCCTTGCGTCACGGTCTGGCCCACCCCGAACGGGTTACCTATCGCCAAAACCACATCGCCTACCTCAAGACTGTCTGAATCGGCGAAGCTGACATGATCGAAGGGGCCCTCACCCCGGATTTTGAGCACCGCCAGATCCGTCCGCTCGTCCATCAGCACGATATCCGCGTCAAACTCCCGCCGGTCGCTGAGCGCCACCCGCACCTCGTCGGCGCCCTTGATGACGTGATGGTTGGTGATCACCGTGCCGTCGGCGGAAATGATCACCCCGGAGCCGAGCGAGGATTCAACCCTCTCCTGCGGGCGGCCACCTCCACCCTGCTGGCCGAAAAAGCGGCGGAAGAACGGATCTTCGAGAAACGGCGACACCCGCTGGCGCCGGACCACCTTGCGGCTCGCATATACATTGACCACTGCCGGGGCGACTTTTTTCACAACAGGGGCAAAAGACAGTTTGATCTGTTCCGACGATTGCGGAACCAGCCGCAGATCTGCCGGGCTCGGTTCAACTGTTTGCGCCGCAGCCAGACAGGCCCAAAGGGCCGCACAGGCCGTGATCAGTGCAAAACTGGAAAAGCGAAGCGTGTCAAAACGCATCAGACGCATTGCCGGTATCCTTTTGTCGATTCTTCTATGCCCCGGCGATACATGGCAGATTGGGTGGAACAGAGGCAAATACAAAAACAGCCGGGGCCTGGAAAGATCCGGACCCCGGCGGTCACTTTGCTGTCACTTCAGGCGCGCTGCGTCAGGCAGAGCGGACCTGTTCAAGGAAGCTGCGCACTTCCTGGTCCAGCTGTTCCGCATCCCCGGCCATGTCAGCGGCTTCTTCGGAGAAGTTCTGGGCAGCCATGTTGGTGTCGTTTGACAGGGACGACACGTTGCGGATGTCCTCAGTGACCTTGGACGTTCCCTGGGCGGCCCGCTGGGTGTTTTCGGCAATCCCCTGAGTCGCATAGCTTTGCTCGGTGACTGCAGCCGACACTTCGCTGACCGAGGTGGTGATCTCGTTGATGGTCTTTTGAATGTCGCCAATGGCCCCCACCGCGTCATCAGTCGCATTGCGGATCGCATCGATCTGCTGCTGGATCTCGCCGGTGGCCTTGCCGGTCTGGGAGGCAAGATCCTTGACCTCGGACGCAACCACCGCAAAGCCCCGGCCCGCTTCGCCGGCACGGGCAGCCTCGATGGTGGCGTTGAGGGCCAGAAGATTGGTCTGGTCGGCAATGTCGCTGATGAGGGTAACAACCTCACCGATCCGGTTGGCCGCTTCGGCAAGCGACTTAACGGTGGAGTTGGTCGTCTCCGCCCGCTTGGTGGCTTCAGCGGCCACATTGGAGGAACGTTCGATCAGAGCCGAGATTTCCTGGATTGACCCGGAGAGCTGGTCAGAAGCAGCCGCAATCGATTCCACTTCCTTTAGCGCGCCTTCAGACATGGACGCAGCGCTGGCAGAGGTTTCCCCGGCCGTATCGGTGATCTCCCGCATCTTGTCTGCAGAGGAGCGCAGAGAGGCTGCCGAACGGGCCACCTTGTTCACCACCGTGCCGACCGTGGCTTCAAATTCACCAGCCAGATTGGCCAGCATTTCCTGGCGCTGATCCGCCTGGCTGCGGGCCTCTTCGGCTTCTTCCGCGGCCCGGCGCTCGTTTTCATCCGCCGCATTCTGGCGGATCTGCAGCACAGCCCGGCCGATATCACCGATTTCATCGCCGCGGCTAGCGGCCTTGATCTCAGCCCCCAGTTCACCGGACGCAATCGCGTTGAGCGCTCCCACGAGCGTCGACAGAGGCCGCGTGACCGACTGCGAGAAGAGAAGCGCGATCACGGCGGCAATCGCGATGGTCACCAGCGACCAGATGAACATCTGATTGCGCATGTTGGTGACAGCCGCCAGGGTTTCCTCGACACTCTTTTCAGCAACCACGGCCCAGGTCTGCCCCCGGAACTGAAGCGGACGGGCCACCATGAGATCGGATACACCGTCCTCGCCTTTGACGATACCGGCCTCTTCTGTGCCCTTGAGCGCCTCCAGTACCGGCGCAGCGGACGCAGTTTCGACCAGGGAGGTCGGACCGGAGGCCAGCGGCTTGTCGCTGAGCACCTTGCCCCCCTCGCCAACCACATAGACCTGGCCGGTCTGCCCTAGATCCTTGCGGCTGGAGACCACCTTGTCGAGGAACCCGGAATCAAGCCGGACTGCAACGACGCCGTTCAGCTCTTTCTGACCGAAGGAATTGAGGAAAACCGGCGCACCGAGGAACAGGGAGGCTTCGCCGCCAGCCGGAGCATATTTGGCAAAGGAGGTCACCGAAAGCTGACCTTCGTCCAGACCGATGGAATTCTTGAACACCTGATCCAGGCCGGTTCCGTTGGCCGGGTTGTTGTTGTCGCCGAGCCTTTTCAGAAACTCACCGCCCTTGGTCACCGTGTAGAGCACCAGGCCGGACTTGTCGATCAGGTAGATATCCGCGTAGCCGCTGTTCTTCCAGACGTTGTAGATCGCCGGGTGCGCTTCGGAATGGCGCCAAGCATACATGGTCTTCTGATCACTGCCCGCAAGCGCGGCCCGCTCAGCCCGGTCAGACGGGGCCTGGAAATAGGTCAGAATATCGTTTTCTTCCCGATCCAGATTGAGCAACGCCTGGCCAAGCGTGTTCAGCGGATCAGCCACGTTGGAGGCAAGGGTGCCAATTTCGCCTTCTGCGGCTTTCAGCTTGCTATCCAGAAGCGCGGACCGGGCGGTGATCACCATCCCAAGTTCCGCTTCCGCCATTTTGCGCAACCCGTCCTTACCGTTGAGATAGCCAATGACCCCGACCGCCGCGCAGGCAGCAAACGTAATGAAAATCATCAACGCGGGAATCACAAAGGAAAGCCGGAACGAGGATAACTTCTTTCCAGAAGAAGACGACCGTTTGGACACTAGATTCTCCCAACCCTATCGAAAGCCGATTGCAATGCTGGAAGGGAACCTAGGTAAAATTTCTTAATCCAATGATAATCGTAAGTTTCAATTTTATGAACTAAAACCAGTCGCTTAGGTTCAAGATAGAGGCACAAAAAAAGCGGGCCAGGGGCCCGCTTCTGATATTTTTGCCAATGGCAAATTAAATTACGCTGCGGTTTCCGCCACTTCTTCAGCTTCAGCGCGTGCGCGGTCTTCAGCACCGCGTGCTTCCGGATCCCGGTCAACCAGCTCGATCACAGCCATGGCAGCGTTGTCACCATGACGAAAACCGGCTTTGAGAACCCGTGAATACCCGCCGTTGCGGTCCTTGTAACGCGCACCGAGCGTTTCGAACAGCTTGGCAACCATGGCCGTGTCGCGAATCTGCGAAATGGCCTGGCGGCGTGCATGGAGATCACCGCGCTTGCCCAGAGTGATGAGCTTGTCGATGATCGGCTTCATTTCCTTGGCCTTCGGCAGCGTCGTCACGATCTGTTCATGCTTGATCAGCGATGCTGCCATATTCGCGAACATAGCCTTGCGGTGGCTAGAGGTCCGGTTGAGCTTGCGGCCGGATTTCCCGTGGCGCATGGCCCTCTCCTTTGTCTGTCAGGCAGTCTGCTCTTGTCCTGTGAGCACTTGCCCGGTTGATCCTGAAGAGCAATTCATTTCCAGGTCTGAACGCCTGAAACTAGAAAATTGCCCTGTTCCTTCGTCGGCGAGCACCCTGTTTGCGCCGTCAAGACGGTTGGATGCTCTTGGGACGCGTACGTCCCTTAGTATTGATGGTCTTCGTAGCGCTTGGCCAGATCGTCGATGTTCTCAGGCGGCCAGTTGGCCACTTCCATGCCGAGATGGAGACCCATCTGGGCGAGCACTTCCTTGATCTCGTTGAGCGACTTGCGGCCGAAATTCGGCGTCCGCAGCATTTCCGCTTCGGTCTTCTGGATGAGATCGCCAATATACACGATATTGTCGTTCTTCAGGCAGTTTGCAGACCGGACAGACAGTTCCAGCTCGTCGACTTTCTTCAAGAGCGCCGGGTTGAACGCCAGTTCCGGGACGGTGTCCTCGGCGACTTCGCGCTGCGGCTCTTCAAAGTTGACGAAGATGGACAGCTGATCCTGCAGAATGCGTGCGGCAAAAGCCACCGCATCATCCGGCTTGACGGAGCCGTCGGTTTCAACGGTCAGGGTCAGCTTGTCGTAATCAAGAACCTGGCCTTCACGGGTGTTTTCCACCTTGTAGGAGACCTTCTTGACCGGGGAATACAGGCTGTCGACCGGGATCAGGCCGATCGGTGCATCTTCCGGACGGTTCCGGTCGGAAGAATGGTAGCCCTTGCCCGTGTTGACGGTGAATTCCATGCGGATTTCAGCGCCTTCATCAAGCGTGCAGAGCACCAGGTCCGGGTTGAGCACTTCCACATCGCCAACCGTCTGAATATCACCGGCCGTCACAACGCCCGGGCCCTGTTTGCGCACAACCATGCGCTTGGGGCCTTCGCCATCCATACGGATGGCAATTTCCTTGATGTTCAGAACAATGTCGGTAACGTCTTCGCGCACGCCCGGGATCGACGAGAACTCGTGCAGAACGCCATCGATCTGCACAGCCGTCACCGCCGCCCCTTGCAGGGAAGACAGCAGAATGCGGCGCAGAGCGTTGCCGAGTGTCAGACCGTAGCCACGCTCAAGAGGCTCGGCAACAACGGTTGCCAGAAAGCGCGGGTCCTGACCCGGCTTGATCTCGAGTTTGGTCGGCTTGATCAGTTCTTGCCAGTTTTTCTGAATGGTCACGTTTTCGTCCCTTCGGCTATCCCGCCCGGTTCTTCAAGGTCCGGGCCATTCTTTGCCATTTGGAGAAACAGGTACCTAAAGCCGGAAAGCCTTAGACGCGGCGGCGCTTGCGCGGACGGCAGCCATTGTGCGGAATCGGCGTCACGTCACGGATGGACGTGATCAGGAAACCGGCAGCCTGCAACGCACGCAATGCGGATTCACGGCCGGAACCCGGGCCACGGACTTCAACTTCCAGAGTGCGCATGCCGTGTTCAGCGGCCTTCTTGGCAGCGTCTTCGGCAGCAACCTGTGCAGCATAGGGCGTGGACTTACGGGAGCCCTTGAAGCCAAGCGCACCAGCGGACGACCAGGAGATTGCATTGCCCTGAGCGTCGGTAATCGTGATCATCGTGTTGTTGAACGTGGAGTTCACATGCGCAACGCCAGAAGAGATGTTCTTGCGTTCGCGGCGACGCACGCGCGTCGTGTCTTTAGCCATTCTGTTGTCCTTGTTTTGATCTCGTCACTGCCGTAATTCCGGCAGCTCCACCACCAATCGCGGTGCGATGGTTATTTCTTCTTACCAGCGATCGGTTTCGCCGGACCCTTGCGGGTACGGGCGTTCGTGTGCGTCCGCTGACCACGGACCGGCAGGCCGCGGCGGTGACGCAGGCCGCGGTAGCAGCCAAGGTCCATCAGACGCTTGATGTTCATTGCCGTCTCACGGCGAAGGTCCCCTTCCACGAGGTAATCGCGGTCGATGGTTTCACGGATGGACAGCACTTCTGCGTCGGAAAGCTCGTTGACACGGCGGGCTGCATCGATGTTGTTTTTCTCGATGATTTCCTGCGCGAATTTCGCGCCGATGCCGTGAATATACTGAAGCGCGATCACAACGCGCTTGTTCGTCGGGATGTTAACGCCAGCAATACGTGCCACGTTTGTCTCCATGTGTTGAGCGCCAACCAGGTGGAAGAGCGCTATTGCGAATGCCCGCGTCCGGTGGAGGCCGGCCCTTGCGGGTACGAATATGCCGGGAAGCACCCGGCACAGAGAATGCCGGTCCCATTTGCATGGAACCGGCTAAACTTTTTGACAGAGCGGGTCCTTTACCGCTCTTAAACCTTCTCGTCAAGTCCCTGAAGAACGCTTTCTATGGACGCTGACACATCGTCAATAGACTGCATGCCGTCAACGACCGAAAGCAGACCGGTTTTCTCGTAATACGGCACAACAACAGCCGTATCCCGGTTGTAAGCCTCAAGGCGTTGCTTGAAGACCTCAGGGTCGTCATCCTTGCGCACAGCCTCACCGGCCGCCTTGGCGTCTTCCGCCCGCTTGATGATCCGGTCCACCAGTTTGGTCTGGTCGACCCGAAGCTCCAGAACGCCATTCAACTTCAGGCCGCTATCCTTGAGCATCTCGTCCAGCGCCTCGGCCTGGGCGATCGTGCGCGGGAAGCCGTCGAGAATGAACCCGTTCTTGGCATCTGCTTGCGAGATCCGGTCCCGGATGATGCCGACGACAATTTCGTCCGACACCAGACCACCCGAATCCATCACTTCCTTGGCTTTCACCCCGACCGGGGTCTGCGCGGCAACGGCCGCACGCAGCATGTCACCGGTTGAGAGCTGGGGAATGCCGTATTTCGCAACGAGGCGTGTGGCCTGCGTTCCCTTCCCTGCGCCCGGCGGTCCTACCAGTATCAGCCTCATCGGCGTTTCCCCCTCAATTTAGCTTTTTTCACCAGCCCCTCATACTGATGCGCAAGCAGATGGCCCTGGATCTGGGATACCGTGTCCATGGTCACACTGACAACGATCAGCAAAGAGGTTCCTCCGAAATAGAACGGAACGCCAGTCGCCGAAATGAGGAATTCGGGTAATAGACAAACGATGGTGATATAGATCGCGCCCACAACCGTGATACGCGTGAGGACCTTGTCTATATATTCAGCCGTCCGTTCGCCCGGACGGATACCCGGGATAAAACCACCATGTTTCTTAAGGTTATCGGCCGTGTCGCTCGGGTTGAACACGATCGCCGTATAGAAGAAACAGAAGAAGATGATCATGGCCGCATAAAAGACCATGAACAGGGGCTGCCCGTGACCAAGCGCCGCAGTGATATAGGTCAGCCACTCATTGCCCGTGCCCTGCCCGAAGCCGGCAAGCGTGGCCGGAACCAGCAGAAGCGAGGACGCAAAGATCGGCGGGATCACACCGGCAGTGTTGAGCTTCAGAGGCAGGAACGAGGTGTTGCCCTCAAACATGCGGTTGCCCATCTGCCGCTTCGGATACTGAATCAGCAGCCGGCGCTGCGCCCGCTCCATGAACACGATGAACGCAATGACGACCACAGCCAGAACGATCACGGTCAGAATGATCCAGGTAGCCAGAGAGCCCTGACGGCCCAGCTCAAGGGTCTGAACGACCGCGGCCGGAAGCCCGGCGACGATCCCGGCAAAAATGATCAGCGAAATACCGTTGCCGATGCCGCGCGAGGTGATTTGCTCCCCGAGCCACATCAGGAACATGGTGCCGCCCACAAGGGTGATCACGGTGGAGGCACGGAAGAACCAGCCCGGGTCGGTCACGACATTGGCAGCCGATTCCAGTCCGACGGCGATGCCATAGGCCTGGAACATGGCCAACACCACGGTTCCGTAACGGGTATACTGGTTGATGACCTTGCGGCCCTGCTCGCCTTCCTTCTTCAGCTGCTCCAGAGACGGCACAACGGTCGTCATGAGCTGCATGATGATGGATGCGGAGATATACGGCATGATCCCGAGCGCGAAAATGGCCATCCGGCCAACCGCTCCGCCCGCGAACATGTTGAACATGCCCAGAATCCCGGATTGGGCCTGGTCGAAGGCCTGCGCAAAGGCCACCGGATTGATACCGGGCATCGGAATGTAAGTGCCCAGTCGATAAACCAAAAGCGCCCCCAGCGTGAACCAGATGCGCTTTTTGAGTTCTTCAGCCTTGGCGAAAGCTGAGAAATTGAGATTTGACGCCAGTTGCTCGGCGGCCGATGCCATGCCCTACTCCGGTCAGAATACTTGCTGACAAATGGGAAAAGCCCAGGCTGTTAAGCCTGAGCTCCCAGAACGGCAACCTTGCCGCCCGCTTTTTCGATTGCTGCCACAGCGCCCTTGGAGGCACCGGCAACTTCAAAGGTCACTGCCGCGGTGAGTTCACCGTTGGCAACGATGCGCACACCGTCACGGACCCTTTTGACAACGCCGGCTGCCTTGAGCGCTTCGACGGTAACCGCCTCCGACGCATTCAGCTTGCCTGCATCAATTGCTTTTTGAACACGGCCAACGGACACGGTGTTGTAGTCCTTGGCAAAGATGTTCGTGAAGCCGCGCTTCGGCAAACGGCGGTGAAGCGGCATCTGGCCGCCTTCAAAGCCTTTGATCGCAACGCCGGACCGGGACTTCTGCCCCTTGACACCGCGGCCACCGGTCTTGCCCTTGCCGGACCCGATGCCGCGGCCAACACGGGTGCGGTCCTTGACGGCACCTTCGTTGTCCTGAAGTTCGTTGAGCTTCATGTTGTTTCTCCTCACCCCGTCCTTATGCGTTGTCTTCGACGACGCGAACGAGATGCTGAACCTTATTGATCATGCCGCGCACTTCAGGAGTATCCTTCAGTGTCGCGCGGCGGTGCATCTTGTTCAGGCCGAGACCGATGAGCGTCGCGCGCTGGTCCTTCGGACGGCGCAGCGGGCTGCCGATCTGTTCGACCGTAACAGTCTTTTCGGTGTTCGCCATGGAACCTACCCTCTCTCAGCTGGGGGCCGGAGCCGCCAAGGTCAAGCCTCAGCGGCAGCCGGAGCCGCCTCTTCGTTGTTATCACGACGCCGAGACTGCAGCACAGAGACCTTCAGGCCACGGCGGGCAGCGACGGAGCGCGGGCTGTCTTCCTTCTTCAAGGCGGCGAAGGTGGCACGAACCATGTTGTACGGGTTCGACGTCCCGAGGGACTTTGCCACAACATCCTGAACGCCAAGCGTTTCGAAGACGGCACGCATCGGGCCACCTGCGATGATCCCGGTACCGGCCGGGGCTGCTCGCAGCAGAACCTTGCCTGCGCCGTGACGGCCTTCCACATCGTGGTGGAGGGTCCGGCCTTCGCGCAGCGGCACACGGATCATGGTGCGCTTTGCAGCTTCTGTTGCTTTCCGGATGGCTTCCGGCACTTCACGTGCCTTGCCATGACCGAAGCCGACACGGCCCTTCTGGTCACCAACCACAACAAGTGCTGCGAAGCCGAACCGGCGGCCACCCTTGACCACTTTTGCCACGCGGTTGATGTGAACGAGCTTGTCGACGAATTCGCTGTCTCGCTCTTCGCGATCGCGATTTTCCTGTCTCGCCATTTTATACGTCTTCCGTTCTTAAGAGCGCCAACGGGCGCTGGTCAGAATTCAAGTCCACCTTCGCGGGCTGCATCGGCCAGCGCTTTGACGCGCCCGTGATACATGTACCCGCCCCGGTCGAACACGACCTGCTTGACGCCAGCGGCAACTGCCCGCTCTGCGACAAGCTTGCCAACGGCAGCAGCTGCTGCAACGTCGGCGCCCGTTTTCAGGCTGCCCTTGAGATCTTTTTCGATCGTTGAAGCAGAGGCAATTGTGTACCCCTTCGCATCGTCAATGATCTGGGCGTAGATCTGCTTCGACGAGCGGAAGATGGAAAGGCGCGGACGTCCGCCAGCGGCTTTCCTGATCGAACGGCGCACGCGATCGCGGCGGCGTTCGAAAGCTTGTTTGCTATTCGCCATGATCTATGGTCCGTTACTTCTTCTTGCCTTCTTTGCGGACGATGAATTCGTCTGCATAACGAACGCCTTTGCCCTTATAGGGCTCCGGCGGGCGGAATTCGCGGATTTCAGCAGCAACCTGGCCGACACGCTGTTTGTCGGTGCCGGAGATGCTGATTTCCGTGGGTTTCGGGCATTTGATATCGATGCCGTCCGGGATCGGATAGACAACGTCATGCGAGAAACCAAGCGCCAGCTGAAGGTTCTGGCCCTGGACCTGGGCACGATACCCGACACCGGTGATTGCCAGGTCCTTTTTAAACCCGTCGGTCACCCCTGTGATCAGGTTAGAAACCATCGTACGGCTCATACCCCACATGGAGCGGGCCGGCTTGGAATTGTTGCGCGGATCGATTTTGATCCCGTCATCCGTCATTTCGGCCAGAACAAGATCATTGAGCACGAAAGACTTTTCGCCTTTCGGGCCCTTGATCGTAACCGTCTGACCGTCGATCGATGCCGTTACCCCGCTTGGCACGGGGACTGGCTTTTTGCCAATTCGAGACATATGACCAACCTTGTCGTTGTTTAAAAGCGAGGATGCCGCATCAGAAGACGCGGCAAAGAACCTCACCACCTACATTTTCTTCCCGCGCCTGATGGTCGCTCATGACACCGCGCGGAGTCGAAATGATCGACACGCCCAGGCCATTAGAGACATGCGGGATGTTTTTCACCGACGAGTACACGCGGCGGCCCGGCTTGGATACCCGCTCAATCGTGCGGATGACCGGTTCCCCGTCGAAATACTTCAGTTCGATTTCCAACTCGGACTTGCCGCCCTCGTAGTCAACCGTGGTGTAGCCACGGATGTACCCCTCTTTTGCAAGCACATCAAGTACATGTGCACGCAATTTGGAATTTGGTGAGCTGACCTTGTTCTTGCGACGCATCTGCGCGTTGCGAATGCGGGTCAGCATATCCCCCAACGGATCAGAAATTGCCATCGGAGTTTCTCCTTACCAGCTCGACTTGACCAGGCCCGGGATCTTGCCCAGGGAACCCAGTTCACGAAGCGCAATACGCGACATCTTCAGCTTGCGGTAAAAACCGCGCGGACGGCCGGACACTTCGCAACGGTTGCGAACGCGGTTCGGCGCGGAGTTCCGCGGCAGTTTCGCCAGCTTAAGGCGGGCATTGTAACGCTCTTCCAAAGACAGGCTCTCATCTTTAGCCATTGCCTTCAGCGCGGCGCGCTTCTCAGCGTATTTCTTGACAAGCTTCTCGCGGCGCTTGTTTTTTTCGACTGCGCTTTTCTTCGCCATCGTCGTTCCCTTCCTTGCCCGTTACTTCGTGAACGGGAAGTTGAACGCGCGCAGAAGCTCGCGCGCCTCGTCATCGGTCGGCGCCGTGGTGCAAACGATCACGTCCATGCCCCAGATCTGGTCGACCTTGTCGTACTCGATTTCCGGGAACACGATGTGCTCCTTGATGCCCATGGCGTAGTTGCCGCGACCGTCGAAGCTCTTCGGATTCAGGCCCCGGAAGTCACGCACGCGCGGCAGCGCGATGGTGATCAGACGGTCCATGAATTCGAACATCTGCTGGCGGCGCAGGGTCACCTTGGCACCCAGCGGCATGCCTTCGCGGACTTTGAAGGTCGCGATGGATTTTTTCGCCTTGGTGATCACCGGCTTCTGACCGGCAATCGCCGCCAGGTCTTCAGCCGCGGTGCGGGCTTTCTTGGAATCGCCAACAGCCTCACCGACACCGATGTTCAGAACGATCTTTTCCAGCTGCGGAACCTGCATGACGTTCTTGTACTGGAATTTTTCGAGAAGCTGCTTGCGCACGACTTCATCGTAATGCGTCTTAAGACGCGGCACGTAAGTGGTCTCAGCCATCGATCAGGTCTCCCGAACGCTTGGCGACACGAACCTTGGTGCCATCGTCCTGCAGCTTGAACCCGACGCGGCTCGGCTTGCCGTCTTTCGGATCGGCGAGCGAGATGTTGGACAGGTGGATCGGCGCCTCTTTGGACACGATGCCAGCTTCCTGCGTCTGGGTCTGTTTCTGGTGGCGGCGGACCATGTTGATCCCGCGGACCAGGGCCTTGTTGTCGGACGGCATCACCTTGATGACTTCGCCGGACTTGCCCTTGTCACGACCGGTCAGCACAATCACCGTATCGCCTTTTTTAATTTTCGCAGCCATCAGAGCACCTCCGGCGCGAGCGAAATGATCTTCATATGGTTCTTTGCGCGGAGTTCACGCGGCACCGGACCGAAAATACGGGTGCCGACCGGCTCCTTGTTGTTGTTGACCAGCACGGCCGCATTGCGGTCGAACCGGATCACGCTGCCATCGGGACGGCGGATATCCTTTGCCGTGCGCACGACGACAGCCTTCATCACGTCGCCCTTTTTGACGCGGCCCCGCGGAATAGCCTCTTTGACGGACACAACGATGATGTCTCCGACCTGGGCGTATTTGCGCTTGGAGCCGCCGAGCACTTTGATGCACATGACACGACGGGCGCCGGAGTTATCCGCGACGTCGAGGTTTGTTTGCATCTGAATCATGACTGGCTGCCTTGTTCTTCTCGATCACCCTGCCCTCATGTGGATCCCACATGACACCAAAATGATCAGCTCTCAGATGTTCCTACATCCTGCCTGCGGCTGGCCGCCGTCAGGATGATCTTTAGGCGCCCGGGTCACGGGCGCCTGGTACTCACCAAACGGGGAGCCGGGTCACTCGGCGACCACGGTCCAACGCTTGTTTTTCGAAATCGGCGCGCACTCTTCGATCTGAACAGAGTCGCCAACCTTGTACTGGTTGCTTTCGTCATGTGCCCGGTACTTCTTGGTCCGGCGCACAGTCTTCTTCAAAAGCGGGTGCGTGAAGCGGCGCTCCACATTCACCGTCACCGTCTTGTCATTGGCGTCGCTGACAACGGTGCCTTGCAGGATACGCTTCGGCATGGCCGTCTCCTTAAGCGTTCGCCGTCACGCGCTTCTCGCGCATGATCGTCTGGATACGCGCAATGTCGCGGCGGATTTGCCGCACACGCGCAGTGTTTTCAAGCTGACCCGTGGCCTTCTGGAAGCGCAGGTTGAACTGCTCTTTCTTCAGGCCTTCAAGCTCACTGCGGAGCTCGTCGAGGGTCTTAGCCCGTACATCGGTCGCCTTCATGGCTTAACTCCTCGCCTGCCTTACTCGCCGATACGCTGAACGAAACGGCATTTGATCGGCAGCTTGGCGGCGGCAAGACGCATGGCTTCACGGGCCACGTCTTCCGGCACACCGTCGATTTCAAACATGATCCGGCCCGGCTTGACTCGGCAAGCCCAGTAATCCGGAGACCCTTTACCCTTACCCATGCGGACTTCGGCAGGCTTCGAGGAAACCGGCAGGTCCGGGAAGATACGGATCCAAACACGACCCGCACGCTTCATGTGACGGGTCATAGCACGACGGGCCGCTTCGATCTGACGTGCAGTCACACGCTCCGGCTCCATAGCCTTCAGACCGAATGCGCCGAAGTTGAGGTCAGTGCCTCCCTTCGACAAGCCGTGGATGCGGCCTTTGTGCTGCTTGCGGAACTTTGTGCGCTTCGGTTGCAGCATCGTTCTTCTCTCGTCTTTCTTATCTTACGAGCGGCAGGCAGCTTTGTTTAAGCTGCGCGCTCGCGGCCCCGATCCCGGCGTCCGCCGCGATCACCCTGGTTACCTTCGGAAGCAGCCGTTGCACGGCGTTCGGACGCCATCGGGTCATGCTCCAGAATTTCACCCTTGAAGATCCAGACCTTGACACCGCACACGCCATAAGCGGTATGCGCGCTGGCAACACCGTAATCGATGTCGGCCCGCAGTGTGTGAAGCGGCACGCGGCCTTCACGGTACCATTCAATACGCGCAATTTCCGCGCCGCCGAGGCGGCCGCCACAATTGATCCTGATGCCCTGGGCGCCAAGACGCATGGCAGACTGAACGGCCCGCTTCATGGCGCGGCGGAAAGCAACACGGCGTTCCAGCTGCTGAGCGATCGAAGCGGCAACAAGCGTCGCGTCGATCTCCGGCTTGCGCACTTCAACAATGTTGAGATGCACTTCCGAATTCGTGATATCGGCGATCTTCTTGCGAAGGCGCTCAATGTCCGCACCCTTCTTGCCAATGACCACACCCGGACGGCCGGAATGGATGGACACGCGGCATTTCTTGTGCGGGCGCTCGATCACGACCTTAGAGACAGCAGCCTGCTTCAGTTCCTTCAGAAGGAACTCACGGATGCGGAAATCTTCGTGCAGAAGATCGCCGTATTCGTTCTTGTTCGCATACCAGCGGGAATCCCAGGTGCGGTTGATCCCGAGGCGCATGCCGATCGGGTTTACTTTATGTCCCATCAGGCAGTCTCCTCAACTTCGCGCACGACGATGGTCAGGTTCGAGAACGGCTTCTCGATCCGGCCAACCCGGCCGCGTGCACGGGCCTGGAACCGCTTGATGACAAATGCCTTGCCAACATGAGCTTCGGCAACCACCAGGTTGTCGATGTCCAGGTCGTGATTGTTTTCCGCGTTCGCAACGGCAGACATCAAGGTCTTCTTGACGTCATGCGCGATGCGCTTGCGGGAGAATGTCAGGTCCGCAATCGCGGAACCGACCTTTTTGCCACGGATCGAAGCCGCAACGAGGTTCAGCTTGCGCGGAGAAATGCGCAGCATGCGGGTCATTGCCCGGGCCTCATTGTCAGCGAGCGTCCGCTCACGCTTCGGCTTGCCCATCGTTACTTCCTCTTCGCCTTCTTGTCGGCGCCGTGTCCGTAATAGGTCCGGCTCGGCGAAAATTCACCGAACTTGTGACCAATCATCTCTTCAGACACAAGCACCGGAACGTGCTTTTGACCGTTATAGACGCCGAAAGTCAAACCGACGAACTGCGGGAGGATCGTTGAGCGGCGGCTCCAGGTCTTGATGACCTCGTTCCGGCCGGACTCACGGACCTTGTCCGCTTTCTTCAGCAGATACCCGTCGACAAACGGACCTTTCCAGATCGAACGTGCCACGATCCTGTCCTTTACTTCTTACGCGCGTGGCGGCTGCGGACGATAAACTTATCAGTCTGCTTGTTGCGCCGCGTGCGCTTGCCTTTGGTCGGTTTGCCCCAGGGGGTAACCGGATGACGACCGCCGGAGGTCCGGCCTTCACCACCACCATGCGGGTGGTCGATCGGGTTCATGGCAACACCGCGCGTATGCGGGCGGATGCCAAGCCAGCGGGAACGGCCTGCCTTGCCGAGGTTCACGTTGCCGTGGTCCGGGTTGGACACAGCGCCGATGGAGGCCATGCAGGTCCCCAGAACCCGGCGCTGTTCGCCAGACATCAGACGCAGCGTGGTGTACCCCTGGTCACGGCCAACAATCTGAACAAACGCACCGGCAGAACGGGCGATCTGGGCGCCCTTGCCCGGCTTAAGCTCAATGTTGTGCACAATCGTGCCGACAGGAATGCTGGACAGCGGCGCCGCATTGCCCGGCTTCACGTCCACATTTGCACCGGCAATGACGGTGTCGCCAGCCGCAAGGCGCTGCGGCGCCAGAATGTAGCTCAGCTCGCCATCTTCATAGCGGATCAGCGCAATGAATGCGGTCCGGTTCGGATCGTATTCCAGACGCTCGACCGTTGCCGGCACGTTCCACTTGCGGCGCTTGAAGTCAACAAGACGGTAGGACCGCTTGTGACCGCCACCACGGTTCGGAGACGTCAGACGGCCGGTGTTGTTGCGGCCGCCCTTCTTGGAAAGGCCTTCGGTCAGGGTCTTGACCGGCTTGCCCTTCCAGAGGCCGGAGCGGTCAACTTGAACCAGCTGACGGCGGCCTGGGGACGTCGGGTTGAATGTCTTAAGTGCCATTTTCTAGTCCCCGTCTCAGAGCCCGGTGGTCACGTCGATAGCGTGACCTTCCTGCAGCGTAACGACGGCCTTCTTGAAGTCGGACTGGCGGCCAAGACGTCCGCGGAAGCGCTTCACCTTGCCCTTGCGGACCAGGGTGTTCACTGCCGTGACCTTGACGCCGAACAGAGCTTCGACAGCGGCCTTGATTTCCGGCTTGGTTGCGTCATTGGCAACCTTGAAGACAACCTTGTTCTCTTCAGAAGCCATCGTCGACTTTTCGGTGATCACCGGGCCGACGATCTTGTCGTAGTGAGGAAGTTTGCTCATTTAAAGCGCTCCTCAAGTGCGGACACCGCAGCCTTGGTCAACACAAGCGTGTTGGCCCGCAGGATGTCGTAGACGTTGATGCCCTGAACCGGCAGCACATCCACATGGGGGATGTTGCGCGAGGCCAGTGCGAAGTTGTTGTCAAGTTCCGCACCATCGATGACCAGGGCGCTGGTCAGCCCAAGCTTCCCGAGCTGCGTTTTCAGAGCCTTGGTCTTGGCTTCGGCTGCTTTCGCATCTTCCACAACCACCAGGCTGTCGGCCTTGGCTTTCGCGGACAATGCGTGTTTCAGGCCGAGGGCACGGACCTTTTTCGGCAGGTCATGGCCGTGGTCGCGCACGACCGGGCCGAAGGCCTTGCCACCACCGCGAAACTGCGGGGCTTTCTTGTTGCCGTGACGTGCACCGCCCGAACCCTTCTGGCGGACGAATTTTTTCGTCGTGCCGGAGATTTCAGACCGCTGCAGCGTCTTGTGGGTGCCCGCCTGGCGCTTGGCAAGCTGCCAGCGCACCACACGGTGGATCAAATCGGTGCGCGGCTCGAGACCAAAGATCTCGTCAGACACCGTGATCGAACCGGCCGCCCCACCTTCTAGGGTCTTGACCTGGAGTTCCATCACTCACTCTCCTTCCCGGCAGCCTCAGTCGCTTCGGACGCCTTGAAAGCACCCGGAACCGGAACATTGTCCGGCAGCGCCTTTTTGATCGCGTCGCGGACCAGGATCCAGCCGCCCTTGGCGCCCGGAACAGAACCCTCGACCATGATCAGGCCACGCTCAACATCAGTGCGCACAACCTTCAGGTTCTGCGTGGTCACGCGGGCATCGCCCATATGACCGGCCATTTTCTTGCCCTTGAACACACGGCCCGGATCCTGACACTGACCCGTTGAACCGTGTGAACGGTGCGAGATCGAGTTACCGTGGGTTGCGCGTCCACCACCGAAGTTGTGGCGCTTCATCGCACCGGCAAACCCCTTACCGATCGACGTGCCCGTGACATCCACGAACTGGCCCTCGACATAATGGTCAGCGGTCAAAACCGCTCCCACGTCGATCATGTTGTCCGCGGAAACGCGGAACTCGGCCACTGTCCGCTTCGGCTCGACCTTTGCAACAGCAAAGTGCCCACGCAGTGCTTTCGGCGTATTCTTAACTTTACGGGTACCCGCGCCGAGCTGCAGCGCCGTGTATCCATTCTTTTCGTCAGTCCGGTGGGCAACCACCTGGCAATTTTCCAGCCGCAGAACCGTGACCGGAACATGCTCGCCTGCATCGTTGTAGATGCGGGTCATGCCCACTTTCTGAGCGATCACTCCAGAACGCATGATGTGTCCCCTTGACCCCGCCTTAGAGCTTGATCTCGACGTCGACACCAGCGGCAAGGTCGAGCTTCATGAGCGCGTCCACCGTCTGGGGCGTCGGATCAACGATGTCGAGAAGACGCTTATGCGTCCGCATCTCGAACTGATCGCGGCTTTTCTTATCGATATGCGGTCCGCGAAGCACGGTGTACTTCTCGATCCGCGTCGGCAGCGGCACGGGACCCCGTACCTGAGCACCGGTCCGCTTGGCCGTATTGACGATCTCCTTGGTGGAGGCGTCGAGAATACGGTGGTCAAACGCCTTGAGGCGGATCCGGATATTCTGACCGTTCATTGTTATTGTTCCCAATAAGACTGCGGGCCTGCCCGCTCAAACCATAAGCTGCGCCGGCAGGCCCGGCTGTCGATTATTCGATGATGGATGCGACGACGCCGGCGCCGACGGTACGGCCACCTTCGCGGATTGCGAAGCGCAGGCCTTCTTCCATGGCGATCGGCACGATCAGCTCAACGTCCACAGAGACGTTGTCGCCCGGCATCACCATTTCCGTACCTTCCGGCAGAGACACAACACCCGTCACGTCCGTCGTACGGAAGTAGAACTGCGGACGGTAGTTGGTGAAGAACGGCGTGTGACGGCCACCCTCTTCCTTCGTCAGGATGTAGGCTTCAGCCTTGAACTTCGTGTGCGGGGTCACAGAACCCGGCTTGCACAGAACCTGGCCACGCTCAACATCTTCACGGCCAACGCCGCGGATCAGCGCACCGATGTTGTCGCCCGCTTCGCCGCTGTCCAGCAGCTTGCGGAACATTTCAACGCCGGTCACCGTCGTCTTCGAAGTGTCCTTGATGCCGACGATCTCGACTTCTTCACCAACGGTGATGATGCCGCGCTCGACACGGCCGGTCACAACCGTGCCGCGGCCGGAGATCGAGAATACGTCCTCGATCGGCATCAGGAACGGCTGGTCCTTCGGACGCTCAGGCGTCGGGATGTAATCGTCAACCTGCGCCATCAGCTCGCGGATCGCGTCACGGCCAATCGCCGCATCACGGTTCTCAACAGCTGCAAGAGCAGAACCCTTGACGATCGGAATGTCGTCGCCCGGGAACTCGTAGGAAGACAGAAGCTCACGGATTTCCATCTCGACAAGTTCAAGAAGCTCTTCGTCGTCGACCTGGTCAACCTTGTTCATGAAAACAACAAGCGCCGGAACACCAACCTGACGGGCAAGCAGGATGTGCTCGCGCGTCTGCGGCATCGGGCCGTCTGCCGAAGACACAACCAGAATGCCGCCATCCATCTGCGCAGCACCCGTGATCATGTTCTTCACGTAGTCAGCGTGACCCGGGCAGTCAACGTGAGCGTAGTGACGGTTTTCCGTCTCATACTCAACATGCGCCGTGGAGATCGTGATCCCGCGAGCCTTTTCTTCAGGCGCGCCGTCAATCTCGTCATACGCTTTGGCTTCAGCGCCGCCGGCTTCGGCAAGCGTCATCGTGATTGCTGCTGTCAGCGTCGTCTTGCCATGGTCAACGTGGCCAATCGTGCCAATGTTAACGTGCGGCTTCGTGCGCTCAAATTTTTCCTTCGCCATCGGATTACTCCGTTTCTCTATTTGTTTTTGACGTTAAGAGGCTGGGATCAGGCGTATTTCGCCTGAACCTCTTCGGCGACAGCCTGCGGCACCTGCTCGTAGTGATCGAACACCATCGAGTACTGGGCGCGGCCTTGAGACATGGAACGCAGGTTGTTCACATAGCCAAACATGTTGGCCAGCGGAACCATTGCGGTGATGACGGTGACGATGCCCCGGTTCTCCGTGCCCGCGATCTGGCCGCGGCGGGAGTTCAGGTCACCAATCACATCACCCATGTAGTCTTCCGGCGTGACAACCTCGACCTTCATGACCGGCTCAAGCAGTTTCGGGCCGGCTTTGGCAATACCTTCGCGGAAACCGGCACGGCCGGCGATCTCAAAGGCAAGGACGGAGGAGTCAACGTCGTGATAGGCACCATCGGTGAGCGTTGCCTTGATGTCGAGCATCGGGAAGCCAGCCAGCGGGCCAGACGACATGACGCTTTCAATCCCCTTGGTAACGCCCGGGATGTACTCCTTCGGCACCGAACCGCCAACGATCTTGCTCTCGAAGACATAGCCTTCATTCGGCTCGGCCGGCTCGATGGTGAGCTTGACGCGGGCGAACTGACCGGACCCACCGGACTGCTTCTTGTGGGTGTAATCCACTTCAGCCTGCTTGGTGATGGTTTCGCGGTAAGCCACCTGCGGTGCACCGATATTCGCCTCGACCTTGAATTCACGCTTCATGCGGTCGACGATGATGTCCAGGTGCAATTCACCCATGCCAGCAATGATGGTCTGGCCGGATTCTTCGTCCGTCTTCACGCGGAAGGACGGATCTTCGGCTGCCAGGCGGTTCAGGGCCAGGCCCATCTTTTCCTGGTCGCCCTTAGTCTTCGGCTCAACAGCAATCTCGATGACTGGCTCGGGGAATTCCATACGCTCCAGGATCACCGGCTTCAGCGGGTCACACAGGGTGTCGCCGGTCGTGGTGTCCTTCAGGCCCGCGATGGCCACGATGTCGCCTGCATAGGCCACGTCGATATCGTCACGGGAGTTGGAGTGCATCTGCATCATCCGGCCGACACGCTCGCGCTTGTCCTTGACCGTGTTGAGCAGGGACACACCCTTGTTCAGCACACCGGAATAGATCCGGCAGAAGGTCAGGGAGCCAACGAACGGATCGTTTGCAATCTTGAAGGCCAGAAGACCAAGCGGCTCTTCGTCGGAGGACTTGCGCTCGACTTCGTCCTCGGTCTTCGGATCAATACCCTTAATGGCCGGAACGTCGACCGGGCTCGGCAGGTAATCGACAACGCCGTCCAGAAGCGGCTGAACGCCTTTGTTCTTGAAAGCGGAGCCGCAGAACACCGGCACAAAGTCACCTGCAATGGTGCCCTTGCGAATCAGTTCCTTCAGCTTGTCCATGGAGGGCTCTTCGCCTTCCAGGTAAGCTTCCATGGCAGCTTCATCAGCTTCCACGGCGGTTTCGATCAGTGCGTCACGCATTTCCTGCGCACGGTCAGCCAGGTCAGCGGGAATGTCGACCTCATCCCAAGCAGCGCCCAGGTTTTCAGACTGCCAGACCAGCGCCTTCATCTTAAGAAGATCGACGACACCGGCAAACTCGTTTTCCGCACCGATGTTCAGCTGCAGGACCAACGGGTTGGCGCCGAGGCGCTCCTTGATCATGCTGACGCAGCGATCGAAATCGGCGCCGAGCTTGTCCATCTTGTTGACGAAGATCATCCGCGGGACGTTGTACTTGTCGGCCTGGCGCCAGACAGTCTCGGTCTGCGGCTCAACACCGGCATTGGCGTCCAGAAGGGCAACGGCACCGTCGAGAACACGCAGGGACCGCTCAACTTCAATGGTGAAGTCAACGTGGCCCGGGGTGTCGATGATGTTCAGCCGCTTTTCGTTCCAGAACGCAGTGGTGGCAGCAGAGGTGATCGTGATGCCACGCTCCTGCTCCTGCTCCATCCAGTCCATGGTGGCAGCGCCGTCATGAACTTCGCCGATCTTGTGGCTCTTGCCCGTGTAGTAGAGGATCCGCTCCGTCGTTGTGGTCTTGCCAGCATCGATGTGAGCCATGATGCCGAAGTTGCGGTAGTCCTCGATTTTATGCGTGCGCGACATAGCGTCAGCCCTTCGAAGTCACAAATTACCAGCGATAGTGCGAGAACGCGCGGTTGGCATCCGCCATCCGGTGCGTGTCTTCACGCTTCTTAACTGCGGTACCACGGTTGTTTGCTGCATCGAGCAGTTCGCCGGACAGACGATCAACCATCGTGGTTTCATTGCGGTTGCGCGCAGCTGCGATCAACCAGCGGATAGCGAGCGCCTGGCGGCGGTCAGAGCGAACCTCAACCGGCACCTGGTAGGTCGCACCACCAACACGGCGGGAGCGCACTTCCACTTGCGGCATGACATTCTCAAGAGCCGCATGGAACACTTCAATCGGGTTCTCGCGGGTCTTGTTCTCGACGACGTCGAACGCACCGTAGACGATGCTTTCGGCGGTGGATTTCTTGCCGTGGTACATGATGGAGTTCATGAACTTCGTGACCACAACATCCCCGAATTTCGGATCCGGGTTGATTTCGCGTTTCTCAGCGCGGTGACGACGGGACATCTGATGTGCTCCTTACTTCGGCCGCTTGGCGCCGTATTTCGAACGGCGCTGTTTACGATCCTTGACGCCCTGGGTATCAAGCACACCACGGATGATGTGGTAGCGCACACCCGGCAAATCCTTGACGCGGCCGCCGCGGATCATCACCACCGAGTGCTCCTGAAGGTTGTGACCTTCACCCGGGATGTAGCCAATGACTTCGAAGCCGTTGGTCAGGCGGATCTTGGCCACCTTACGCAGAGCCGAGTTCGGCTTCTTCGGCGTCGTCGTGTAAACGCGGGTGCAAACACCACGCTTCTGGGGGCAGGCCTCCATGGCCGGCACCTTGTTCCGCTTCGGCGGATCTTTCCGCGGCTTGCGGATCAACTGGTTGATGGTCGGCATTCTTTGCCCTTTACCTTGTCCATCCAAAAATTCGTATGCAACTGCAGTCCCCCGCAGACCCTGCAAGTCCGGTAAAGACATGCAAAATCGCGCCCGCGCGCTCTCAAATGAGCGGCAGGCGCTGCGAAAAACCAGAGGACCACGAGTTACCCCGCGGTCATGCAATCGACGCTTATTCGCCTATGTAACCCGGCAGCGTTTAAGAGGATTTGATCCGGCGCTTCGGAGCGCGCTGGACGGGTTCACTCTTACCGCCTGCCCTTGGGATGCGCGGAAACTACTCATATGCACCCATTGCGTCAAGTGATTTATTGGAAATTCCGCATTTCCGGGCAATGCCGAACAATCCTGTTATTTTACAATCGGACGCAGGTCCATTTTGGTATTTTATTTCGCTAACCAGCAGGCTCGGGACATAATGATACAAAGCGCCGGCCAGTCGTTTCCTGATGGCGATTGAAGAGATCGTGCGCTTCGCTTCAGGCTTCCGGCTCGGAACCTAGAATCGTATTTGATACCGGTGGTTTATCGAAGAATCGCCCGAGCCGTGCAGGTCTTGCAAACCAGCCCTGCTCTTTGGAAATGCCGGTAATCTATATTCCGCTTATGGCTCGCGGACCAGCAATACTGACAGATGGTAGCCAGAACTGTGCATGTCGGCATACCCTTTCGTCACATTGAAATAGTAATACATGTTTGGCGGCAGAACTTGCGTCGAGGTCCAAAACTCCGCGCCGGCCCCCATGTCAGAAGCCGCGATATTCGGAAAGGCCACTTGATCGATCTTCGGACCATCGCAACTGTCCAGAAAAAGCGTATCCAATTCCTGCGCTGTTGGTACACGCCATCCCTTCCCTGACTTCAGGGCTTCTTCCATGGCCTCCTGGTTTGACAGTCCAAGAGGGGTGCCGGAACAGTCGTTCCCATTCTGCTGCCACACCATCCCGACAGCACAGCGCTGCCACTGGAGCCCGGTCCTCTTGTCGGTCGCAATCGGACCGCTGAGTTCAAACCCGCTGCTGCTTAATGAGACACAGTCGGCATATGCGGGAGATGCCAAAAGGGAGATCGTCAAAGCAACGATGCTTGCTAGCTTCGGGAGCGTATGGATAAAGAACATTCTATTCGCCAGGAGCGTTTTGGAGGAATAACCAGCTGATTTTGCATTAAAATAACGAAACTTAAGGCAAAAACCGGGCACAGCAGAATCTGAAATTGACCCGAAGCACTTTCCGTCTGGCAATCTTTTGGCAGTCTCTCTGCCCTATTTGACGCTGCCGCCAGCTCCCAACCCTATATGCGGGGCGTGCACCTCCACACAATCTCCAGCCCGCCGTCTTCTTTTCGAAGCTGGCAAAAGAAACTATTCTAACAGACAATTACTCGGTGAACGTGACAATCGCGACGTTTCCGGACAGCGCATCCTGATACGCGCCCTCATAGACAGGATCATCTGGTTCCCCGTCCATAACACCAATTTGATCAAGTTCTGCTTCTGCAAATCCTTGCGTAGACAACGACTCCAGCGTCTTACGGACAGCATCGTCGTCATCGGCGGCCGTCAGAAGCGCATGAATGGTGATTGCCTCATTTGGAACCGCATTCTCGTTTTCCCACACCCGGCCGATCACAATATAGACCACCGGGTCCAAGTCCTGGTCATTGTCGTTCATGGATCATTCCTTTTTGAAGGTCATATAAGAAAGGCCGCCCGAAGGCGGCCTTTCCCGTCATCTTTTTGACACCGCTTATTCGGCGGCCCCGGTCATGTCTTCCAGAAGACCTTCCGCCGCGCTTTCCGAAGATTGCTGGCGCTGAGCTTCCTGGATGAGATCGTCCCGGTGAGAGGCGATCTTGCGGATCCGCTTCATCACCCCGCCGGTACCGGCCGGGATCAGGCGGCCCACAATGACGTTCTCCTTCAGACCGACCAGCGGGTCGGTCTTGCCGTTGACAGCCGCATCGGTCAAGACGCGGGTCGTTTCCTGGAAGGACGCGGCAGAGAAGAACGAGCGGGTTTGCAGAGACGCCTTGGTGATGCCAAGGAGAACCGGAGTGCCCTTGGCGGGGTCTTTCGCCTCGTCAATGGCCTTCTGGTTGGCTTCCTCGAAGTCGATCCTGTCGATCTGTTCGCCGGAGAAGAACTCCGTGTCACCCGGATCTGTGATCTCGATCTTCTGCAGCATCTGGCGGACAATCACTTCGATGTGCTTGTCGTTGATGGTCACACCCTGGAGCCGGTAGACTTCCTGGATCTCGTTGACGAGATAGGCCGCCAGCGCTTCCACGCCCTTGACCGCCAGAATGTCGTGCGGAGCCGGGTTGCCGTCGAGAATATACTCACCCTTTTCAATGGCGTCCCCTTCCTGAAGGTGGAAGTGCTTGCCTTTCGGGATCAGATATTCGACGGGCTCGACGCCATCCTCCGCCGGATCGATGATGATGCGGCGCTTGTTCTTGTAGTCCCGGCCGAAACGGATCGTGCCATCGATTTCGGCGATGATCGCATGATCCTTCGGACGGCGTGCTTCGAACAGTTCGGCAACGCGCGGCAGACCACCGGTGATGTCCTTTGTCTTGGCGCTTTCCAGCGGGATACGAGCCAGAACGTCACCGGCCTTGACCGTGGAGCCCGGCTGAACGGACAGAACCGCATCCACCGAGAGCATCAAGCGGGCATCAGAACCACGGGCGTTTTTCGAGATCGTGCCCTTGTCGTCCTTGATGACGATGGCAGGCTTGAGATCCGCACCGCGCTGGGAAGACCGCCAGTCGATAACAACACGCTTGGTGATGCCAGTCGCCTCATCGGCCGTTTCCTGAACGGACGCACCATCAACCAGATCCTCAAAGTCGACCACACCGTCGACTTCCGCCAGCATCGGACGGGTGTAGGGATCCCATTCGGCAATCCGCTGGCCGCGCTTGACCGCATCGCCTTCATCCACATGCAGCTTGGAGCCATAGGCGACCCGGTGGACCGCCCGCTCGTTGCCGTCGCTGTCGATCACAACGATGGACATGTTGCGGACCATGGCAATCAGGTTGCCTTCCGAATCCCGGTTCACGGACCGGTTCCGGATCTTGATGGTACCGTCCACGTTGGACTCGATGAAGGAGCTGTCGACAACCTGGGCCGTGCCGCCGATGTGGAACGTCCGCATCGTCAGCTGCGTGCCCGGCTCGCCGATGGACTGGGCCGCGATCACGCCGACGGCTTCGCCCATGTTGACCGGGGTCCCGCGCGCCAGGTCACGGCCGTAACAGGTCGCACACACGCCCGTTTCGGTTTCACAGGTCAGAACCGACCGGATCTTGATCTGCTGAACCTTGGCCGCTTCAACCGCCTCAACATCCTTCTCGTCGATCAGCTTGCCTCTCGGGACAAGCAATTCGCCAGTCTGGTTGTTGACCACGTCTTCCGCAGTGGTCCGGCCGAGAACGCGCATGCCAAGGGAGGCAATCACGTTGCCGGCATCGACAATCGGAGCCACGGTGATGCCGCGCTCGGAGCCACAATCCTGTTCCAGGATGATGGAATCCTGCGCCACATCCACCAGACGGCGGGTCAGATACCCGGAGTTCGCCGTCTTCAAGGCGGTGTCGGCCAGACCCTTACGGGCACCGTGGGTGGAGTTGAAGTACTCCAGAACCGACAGGCCTTCCTTGAAGTTGGAGATGATCGGGTTCTCGATGATGGAGCCGTCCGGCTTGGCCATCAGGCCGCGCATGCCCGCCAGCTGTTTCATCTGCTGGGGCGAGCCACGGGCACCGGAGTGGGACATCATGTAAACCGAGTTCATCGGTTTCTGACGCCCGGATTCCTCATCGATCTGGACCGCCTTAATGCGGGCCATCATCTCGTCAGCAATCTTGTCGGTGCATTTCGCCCAGGCGTCGACAACCTTGTTGTACTTCTCGCCCTGGGTGATCAGACCGTCATTATATTGCTGCTCGTATTCGGTCGCGAGCGACGCGGTTTCAGACACCAGCTTTTGCTTGGTGTCCGGGATGACCATGTCGTCCATGCCGAAGGAGATACCGGCGTTACAGGCATTTTTAAAGCCAAGCTGCATGATCCGGTCACAGAAGATAACCGTCTCCTTCTGACCGCAGGCACGGTAAACCGTGTCGATCATCTTGGAGATGTCCTTCTTGGTCATCAGCTTGTTGCAGACCTCGAACGGCACTTCGAAATGCTTGGGCAGAAGTTCTGCGATCAGCATCCGGCCCGGCGTGGTCTCGATGATCTCTGAGGTCGGGTTGCCGTCGGCGTCAACCGACTTGTACCGGCCCTTGACCTTCGTGTGCAGCGTGATGACCTTGTTGGCCAGTGCGTGGTGGATCTCGCCGATATCACCGAACGCCATGCCCTCGCCCGGCTCGCCTTCTGCCATGATGGACAGATAGTAGAGGCCGAGAACAATATCCTGCGACGGCACGATGATCGGGCCCCCGTTGGCCGGGTGCAGAATGTTGTTGGTGGACATCATCAGCGTGCGCGCTTCCAGCTGGGCTTCCAGCGACAGTGGCACGTGAACAGCCATCTGGTCCCCGTCAAAGTCGGCGTTGAACGCGGAACAGACGAGCGGGTGCAGCTGGATGGCCTTGCCTTCAATCAAGGTCGGTTCGAACGCCTGAATGCCAAGACGGTGCAGGGTCGGCGCACGGTTCAGGAGAACCGGGTGCTCGCGGATGACCTCATCCAGGATATCCCAGACTTCCGGACGCTCCTTTTCCACCAGCTTCTTCGCCTGTTTGACAGTCGAAGAGAAGCCCTTAGCGTCGAGGCGCGAATAAATGAACGGCTTGAACAGTTCAAGCGCCATCTTCTTCGGCAGGCCGCACTGATGCAGTTTCAGTTCCGGCCCAACTGTGATCACCGACCGGCCGGAATAGTCAACCCGCTTGCCGAGCAGGTTCTGGCGGAACCGGCCCTGCTTGCCCTTGAGCATGTCGGACAGGGACTTCAGCGGGCGCTTGTTGGCACCGGTGATGACCCGGCCGCGGCGGCCATTGTCGAACAGGGCATCCACGGATTCCTGAAGCATACGCTTCTCGTTCCGGATGATGATGTCCGGGGCACGCAGCTCCATCAGACGGCGCAGACGGTTGTTCCGGTTGATCACGCGGCGGTAGAGATCGTTCAGATCCGAGGTCGCGAACCGGCCGCCATCCAGCGGCACCAGCGGGCGTAGATCCGGCGGAATGACCGGGACGACGGTCATGATCATCCATTCCGGACGGTTGCCCGATTCCATGAAGGCTTCAATGACCTTCAGGCGCTTGGCCAGTTTCTTCGGCTTAAGCTCGGTGGTGGCTTCAGCGATTTCCTGGCGCAGCTTTTCGCTTTCGCGCTCCAGATCCATGCTCATCAGGATCTCGCGGATCGCCTCAGCACCGATCATCGCCGTGAAGGCGTCTTCGCCATATTCGTCCTGGGCTGCCACGAAGTCTTCTTCCGACAGAAGCTGATGCTGCTTCAGCGGGGTCAGGCCCGGCTCCAGAACCACATAGTTTTCGAAATACAGAACCCGTTCCAGATCCTTCAGCGTCATGTCGAGCAGCAGGCCAATGCGGCTCGGAAGCGACTTCAGGAACCAGATATGGGCAACGGGCGCGGCCAGTTCGATATGACCCATACGCTCGCGGCGGACCCGGGAAAGCGTGACTTCAACGCCACATTTTTCACAGATGACGCCTTTGTATTTCATGCGCTTATATTTGCCGCAAAGACATTCATAGTCCTTGATAGGGCCAAAGATACGCGCGCAGAACAGACCGTCCCGCTCCGGCTTGAATGTCCGGTAGTTGATGGTTTCCGGCTTTTTGATTTCGCCGAAAGACCAGGACAAGATCTTCTCCGGGCTCGCAAGCGAAATCCGGATATTGTCGAAGGTCTGTGTGGGAGCCTGCTGGTTAAACAGGTTCATGACCTCATGATTCATGATCCATCTCCTTCGATGCGCGGGCGGGGTGGGCGCGCTCTGGCCCCTCCCCGTCACCGGCATGCCAAGTCATTTGTGGTCCGTTGCCGGGGTTATTCTGCAGCGTCTGCAGTTTCTTCCTCGCCAATCATGGGTGCGTCAGTGCGTTGAAGTTCCACATTGAGCCCCAGGGACCGCATTTCCTTCACAAGCACGTTGAAGCTTTCCGGAATACCAGCCTCGAAGGTGTCGTCCCCGCGCACGATGGCCTCATAGACCTTCGTCCGGCCGGCAACGTCATCCGACTTGACCGTCAGCATTTCCTGCAGCGTATAGGCTGCACCATAAGCTTCAAGCGCCCAGACCTCCATTTCCCCGAAGCGCTGGCCACCGAACTGCGCCTTGCCCCCCAGCGGCTGCTGGGTCACAAGCGAGTACGGGCCAATGGAACGGGCATGGATCTTGTCGTCCACCAGGTGGTGCAGCTTCAACATGTAAATGTAGCCCACAGTCACCTTGCGGTCGAACTCTTCACCGGTCCGCCCGTCATAAAGGACGGACTGGCCGCTCGCATCGTATCCGGCAATGTTGAGGGCCTCGACCACATCGGGCTCCCGGGCGCCATCGAAGACCGGGGTTGCAATCGAAACGCCCTTCTTCAGCTGGTCCGCCAGGCGCACGATGCCTTCGTCATCATATTCCTTGACGTTGTCGCCCTTCATGTTGTCGCCATAGATCTCGACGATCTTGCCGCGCAGCTGCTCGATCTGGCCGGAGCGCTTGTACTCTTCGTACATTTCCCCGATCCGGTGGCCCATGCCCCGGCAGGCCCACCCCAGGTGGGTTTCCAGAATCTGGCCCACATTCATACGAGAGGGCACGCCGAGCGGGTTCAACACGATGTCCACATGGGTTCCGTCTTCCAGGAACGGCATGTCTTCACACGGGTTGATCTTGGAGACCACGCCCTTGTTGCCGTGACGGCCGGCCATCTTGTCGCCCGGCTGAAGCTTGCGCTTCACGGCCACAAACACTTTGACCATCTTCATGACGCCAGGGGGAAGCTCGTCACCGCGCTGCAACTTTTCGACCTTGTCGATGAACCGCTGCTCCAGACGCTTGCGGCTGTCGTCATACTGGCCGCGCAGGGCTTCGATTTCGGACATGAACTTCTCGTCGTCGGTGGCAAACTGCCACCACTGCGAGCGCGGGAAGTCATTCAGAACATCCCCGGTCAGGTCCGTGTCCTTCTTGAAGCCTTTCGGGCCGGCAACAGCCACCTTGTCCATCAGCATCTCGGCCAGACGGCCATAGACGTTACGGTCAAGGATCGCCTGCTCGTCGTCCCGGTCCTTGGCGAGGCGTTCGATTTCCTCGCGCTCGATCGCCATGGCGCGTTCGTCTTTTTCAACGCCGTGGCGGTTGAAGACGCGCACTTCGACGACCGTGCCGGAAACCCCCGGCGGCAGGCGCAGGGACGTGTCGCGCACGTCGGACGCCTTTTCTCCGAAGATGGCGCGCAGAAGCTTTTCTTCCGGTGTCATCGGGCTCTCGCCCTTCGGGGTGATCTTGCCGACCAGAATGTCGCCCGGGTTAAGCTCCGCACCGATATAGACGATGCCGGCCTCATCGAGGTTCTTCAGCGCTTCTTCCGACACATTCGGAATGTCGCGGGTGATTTCTTCCGGGCCGAGCTTGGTGTCACGGGCCATCACCTCAAATTCCTCAAGGTGGATCGAGGTGAAGACATCATCGGACACGATGCGCTCGGACAGAAGGATGGAGTCCTCGAAGTTGTAGCCGTTCCAGGGCATGAACGCGACCAGCACGTTCCGGCCCAGGGCCAGATCGCCGAGATCGGTCGATGGACCGTCCGCGATGATGTCACCCTTGTGGACCCGGTCCCCGACACGCACCAGCGGACGCTGGTTGATACAGGTGTTCTGGTTGGAGCGCTGGAACTTCTGCAGCCGATAGATATCGACGCCGGACTTGCCCGGATCGAGTTCTTCGGTTGCCCGGATGACGATACGGGTCGCATCCACCTGGTCGACCACACCGGCCCGGCGGGCGCCGATGGCCGCCCCGGAATCCCGGGCCACGACCGGCTCCATGCCCGTGCCGACAAACGGCGCTTCGGCGCGCACAAGCGGCACGGCCTGACGCTGCATGTTCGAACCCATCAGCGCGCGGTTGGCGTCATCGTTCTCAAGGAACGGAATGAGCGCCGCCGCAACCGACACAAGCTGCTTCGGCGACACGTCCATCAGGTCGACCTTGTCGGACGGAACCATCATGTTTTCACCGGCGTGGCGGCAGGTGATCAGCTCGGTGGTGAACCGGCCGTCCGCGTCATATTCAGCATTCGACTGGGCCACATAGTGCTTGGCTTCTTCCATGGCCGACAGATAGACAACGTCGTTGGTCACGACCCCGTCCTTCACCTTCCGGTACGGGCTTTCAATAAAGCCGTATTTGTTCACACGGGCAAAGGTCGCCAGGGAGTTGATCAAACCGATGTTCGGGCCTTCCGGCGTCTCGATCGGACAGATCCGGCCGTAGTGGGTCGGGTGCACGTCGCGCACCTCAAAGCCGGCCCGCTCACGAGTCAGACCGCCCGGGCCAAGGGCCGAAAGGCGGCGCTTGTGGGTGACTTCAGATAGCGGGTTGGTCTGGTCCATGAACTGGGACAGCTGCGAGGAACCGAAAAACTCGCGCACGGCGGCAGCCGCCGGCTTGGCGTTGATCAGATCCTGCGGCATGACCGTGTCGATCTCAACGGAGCTCATGCGCTCCTTGATCGCGCGCTCCATGCGCAACAGGCCGACCCGGTACTGGTTTTCCATCAGCTCGCCGACAGAGCGTACCCGGCGGTTGCCCAGATTGTCGATGTCGTCGATGTCGCCCTTGCCGTCGCGCAGCTCCAGAAGCACCCGGATGACCTCAAGAATGTCGTCCTTGCGCAGGGTGCGGACCGTGTCCTCGCACTCCAGATCAAGACGCATGTTCATCTTGACCCGGCCGACGGCGGACAGATCATAGCGCTCGTCGTCAAAGAACAGGGACTGGAACATCGCCTCGGCGGTGTCTATGGTGGGCGGCTCGCCCGGACGCATCACCCGGTAGATGTCAAAAAGCGCATCCTCACGGGATTCGTTCTTGTCGACGGCCAGGGTGTTGCGGATATAGGGGCCGGTATTGACGTGGTCGATGTCCAGCATCGGCAGGTCGTGATAGCCCCGCTCCACCAGTTCTTCCAGCAGCTTGCCGGTGATCTCGTCACCAGCTTCGGCATAGATCTCACCGGTCTGCAGATCGACAATGTCTTCACCCAGATACTGGCCATGCAGATCCTCGTCAGTCACCTTGAGAGCGGTCACGCCCTTTTCGCCGAGCTGGCGGATGGTGCGCGCCGTGATCTTGCGGCCGCCCTCGATCACAACTTCGCCGCTATCGGCGTCAATCATGTCATAGGAGGCCTTGGTGCCCTTCAGCCGGTCGCCGTCAAACGGCATCCGCCAGGACCCGTCCTTCTGGCGGGTGTAGTCGATCCGCTTGTAGAAAGTGTTCAGAATTTCTTCGCCGTCGAGGCCGAGGGCCATCAGCAGCGAGGTCACCGGGATCTTGCGGCGGCGGTCGATCCGGGCATGGACGATGTCCTTGGCGTCGAACTCGATATCCAGCCAGGAGCCGCGATAGGGAATGACGCGCGCGGCAAACAGGAGCTTGCCGGAGGAATGGGTCTTGCCCTTGTCATGGTCAAAGAACACACCGGGAGACCGGTGCATCTGGGAGACGATCACACGCTCGGTGCCGTTGACGATGAAGGTGCCGTTGTCGGTCATGAACGGCATGTCGCCCATGTAGACATCCTGCTCCTTGATGTCCTTGACGGACTTGGCGCCGGTGTCTTCGTCCACGTCGAAAACGATCAGACGCAGGGTCACCTTCAGCGGCGCAGCAAAAGTCATGTCGCGCTGGCGGCACTCGTCCACGTCATATTTGGGAGCTTCAAACTCGAAGGACACAAATTCCAGAAGGGATGTGCCCGCAAAATCAGAGATGGGAAATACGGACTGGAAGACCGCTTCAAGGCCTTCATTCTTGCGGCCACCGCCCGGCATCTCGTCGACCTGCAGAAACTGGTCGTAGGATGCTTTTTGTACCTCGATGAGATTGGGCATTGCCGCGACATCGCGGATCGATCCGAAATATTTACGGACCTTTTTGCGACCGTTGAACGTTTGGGTCATTGTCGCTCCTCGTATCGGCCGGGTAACGGCTTCCCGAAACGCCCCTTGTCCAATCGGGCTGCCCTGCCCGGGCGCTTCGGAAAACCGTCCCCCAAAGATCAACCTTCTGATTTCAAAACAGAAAAGTTGACCGGTTCATGGGGCCCAGAGCCTCTGTCATGCCTCATACACAACAGCTGGCCCTAGTGGTGCGTTTGCCCCGGAAACGGGTTGGACCCGCCGGGGCAACAAACGGTCCCGGAAAACCGGGACCGCTCAAAAGGCCGAGGCCTTTATTACTTCAGCTCGACAGAAGCGCCTGCTTCTTCCAGCTTCTTCTTCAGTTCTTCAGCTTCGTCCTTGGCAACGCCTTCCTTGACAGCCTTCGGAGCGGACTCAACGAGTTCCTTGGCTTCCTTCAGGCCCAGGCCGGTGATGGCACGGACTTCCTTGATGACGTTGATTTTCTTGTCGCCGGCAGAAGCCAGAACAACGTCAAATTCAGTTTTCTCTTCAGCTGCAGCAGCTTCACCGCCACCACCAGCAACAGCAGCAACTGCAACCGGAGCAGCAGCAGAAACGCCCCACTTCTCTTCCAGAAGCTTGCTGAGTTCAGCAGCTTCCATGACAGTCAGCGTGGACAGTTCTTCAACGAGCTTTTCAAGATCAGCCATTTTCTTAGTACCTTAAGTTCGAACCAGATGTGGTTTCGTTAGACAGTGTTTGGGCGCCTTATGCGGCTTCGTCCTTGTCGCCATACGCGCCGAAGACGCGGGCAAGCTGCCCGGCCGGTGCGTTGACAACCTGAGCGATCCGGCTTGCCGGGGTCTGGATCATGCCAACCAGTTTCGCGCGCAGCTCATCGAGCGACGGCATGGTTGCCAGAGACTTGACCCCATCCGGGTTCAGGTTGGTCGTTCCAAGAGCACCGCCAAGAATCGCAAACTGTTCGTTTGCCTTGGCGAAGTCGACGGCTGCTTTCGGTGCGGCTACCGGGTCCTCGGAATAAACGAGAACGGTAGGGCCCTGAAACAGGTCGGAGATATGCTCAAGGTCGGTGCCTTTAAGGGCGAGTTTCACAAGGCGGTTTTTTGCGACTTTCACAGCGCCGCCGGCTTCACGCACGGATGCCCGCAAGGCGGTCATCTGTGCAACCGAAAGACCTGCATAGTGCGCGACAACAACGACGCCGGTGCCTTCCAGCTCGGCGTTGAAGGACGTCACGAACTCGTGCTTTTCCGCTCTTTCCACTTGCCTTCTCCATTTGATGGCGGAACCGCCACCGGTTTACCTTTGCCGCCAAGCAGGTGGCCCCGAACCCGGGACCGCCCGAAAGACGGCGCTCAGGGTCCTGTCCCCCCGCCATCGCGCAAAACGCGCTGGCAAGGTCTGGTTCGAACCGTGTCGTCCGCCGGAGCGGAAAAATCCGGTTCTCACCCATCTATGCAGGCCTTTGGGCTTAAGCCGGTTTCCCGGCACCTGCAGTCTCGGACAGGGCAACCCGGCGGAACCCGCCGGGTCTTTCTCCGGCCTTGCGGCCGGAAACTTGGTCAATCCGGTCAGGCCGGATTATTCGCTGGCAACGCTTGCCAGATCGATCTTCACGCCCGGGCCCATGGTGGAGGACACGGCAATGCGCTTCAGATAGGAGCCTTTGGCGCCAGACGGCTTGGCCTTCTGGACAGCGTCCAAAAGAGCCTTGACGTTCTCAGTGATCGCTTCCTGAGAGAAGGACACCTTGCCAACACCGGCATGGACGATCCCGGCCTTTTCAACGCGGAACTGAACAGCACCGCCCTTGGCATCGTTCACGGCAGCCTTGACATCGGGCGTCACGGTGCCAACCTTCGGGTTCGGCATCAGGCCGCGCGGGCCCAGAACCTTACCGAGACGGCCAACCAGCGGCATCATGTCCGGGGTTGCAATGCAGCGGTCAAAGTCGATCTTGCCGCCCTGCACTTCCTGGACCAGCTCTTCAGCGCCCACAATGTCAGCACCGGCAGCCTTGGCTTCCTCAGCCTTGTCGCCGCGCGCGAACACGGCAACCTTGACGGTCTTGCCCGTGCCATTCGGCAGCACACAGACACCACGGACCATCTGGTCCGCATGGCGCGGGTCAACACCCAGATTGATCGCAACTTCGACGGTTTCGTCGAATTTGGTCTTGGAGCGCTCTTTCACCAGGCCAATCGCCTCGTCCAGAGCATACAGCTTGTTGGCGTCGATGCCGTCACGAGCTGCTTTCAAACGTTTTCCAACCTTCGCCATGATCTTACTCCGTTACCTCAAGGCCCATGGAGCGGGCGGAGCCTTCAACCATCAACATTGCTGCATCGACGTCGTTGGCGTTCAGATCCTTCATCTTGGCTTCGGCGATTTCCTTCACCTGCGCCTTGGTCACGGACCCGACGGTGCCGCGGCCCGGGGTCTGGGACCCTTTCTGCAGTTTGGCAGCCTTCTTCAGAAAGAAGCTCACCGGTGCAGTCTTCACTTCAAACGTGAAGGACTTGTCGGAGAAGTAAGTGATCACGGTCGGGCACGGTGCACCCTTTTCAACATCCTGGGTCTGGGCATTGAACGCCTTACAGAATTCCATAATGTTCAGACCACGCTGACCAAGCGCCGGCCCGATAGGGGGCGACGGGGTCGCGGAGCCTGCCGGCACCTGAAGCTTCAGGAAGCCTTCAATTTTCTTCGCCATATCTGTCTCCAGTCTTCTGACGCCGGACGGCAACCCGGCCTCTTGGGAGCTGGTGGTGCGGCCCGCGCCGATGCCCGGCGAAGAGCATCAGGACCTACCACCTGAGTTTACCCAGCCCGGAGATCACCTCCGGCCCAGGCGCTTGAGCCGCCCGCAGGGCGGCAAACAGTCAGAGCTTGTCGACCTGACCGAATTCCAGTTCCACCGGTGTTGCGCGGCCGAAGATGGACACGGCCACCTTGAGGCGCGCCCGTTCGTCGTCAACTTCTTCCACAAGGCCGGAGAAGGACGCAAACGGACCATCGGACACACGCACCTGCTCACCAACCTCGAAGCTGACGGTCGGCTTCGGCCGGTCCACGCCTTCCTGCACCTGGTTGATGATGCGCATGGCCTCTTTTTCCGGGATCGGCATCGGTTTCTGGTCCGCGCCCAGGAACCCGGTCACTTTCGGCGTATCCTTGATCAGGTGAAACGCCTCGTTGGTCATTTCCATCTTCACCAGCACATAACCGGGAAAGAACTTGCGCTCGGCATCCACCTTACGGCCCCGGCGCACCTCAACGACCTTTTCCATCGGAACGAGGATTTCCTCAAACAGATCGGTCAGACCTTTCTGCTCAGCCTTCTCGCGGATGGAATCGGCGACCTTTTTCTCAAAATTGGAATAGGCGTGCACAATATACCAGCGCTTGGCCATGGTTCTCAGTTCCGTTTCTTGTTCTTGTCTACAAACCGGGCGGCCGGCCTACATTCAACCGCCGACACCCACACCCAGAAGATAGCCGATCCCAAGGCTCATCAGCTGATCCGCGAGGAGGAAGAAAATCGACGCAATCACAACCATGACGAACACCATCAAGGTGGTCACCGTGGTTTCCTTGCGCGTCGGCCACGTCACTTTGGACGTTTCGGAGCGCACTTCCTGGATGAATTTAAAGGGATTGGTCTTCGCCATTCCGATTCCGGTCTGTTAAATACGAGTGGGCGCGCGAATTAACTTCGCGCGCCTCACTCGAGGAAACTCTTTAAGCCCTCGAGGCAAATGAATCAAGAGCAAATTTGGCAGGGGCAGCAGGGTTCGAACCCGCGACCTACGGTTTTGGAGACCGTCGCTCTACCAGCTGAGCTATACCCCTTCAGAAGGCTGCTTCCGCAGCTTTGCTCCTGATACCCTCTCAAGCCACGCACCGCAAGACTTAAGAAGCAGCCCTGCCGGACACAAGCCCGGCAGGACAAAACTCATCTTATTCGATGATGGATGCGACGACGCCGGCGCCGACGGTACGGCCACCTTCGCGGATTGCGAAGCGCAGGCCTTCTTCCATGGCGATCGGCACGATCAGCTCAACGTCCACAGAGACGTTGTCGCCCGGCATCACCATTTCCGTACCTTCCGGCAGAGACACAACACCCGTCACGTCCGTCGTACGGAAGTAGAACTGCGGACGGTAGTTGGTGAAGAACGGCGTGTGACGGCCACCCTCTTCCTTCGTCAGGATGTAGGCTTCAGCCTTGAACTTCGTGTGCGGGGTCACAGAACCCGGCTTGCACAGAACCTGGCCACGCTCAACATCTTCACGGCCAACGCCGCGGATCAGCGCACCGATGTTGTCGCCCGCTTCGCCGCTGTCCAGCAGCTTGCGGAACATTTCAACGCCGGTCACCGTCGTCTTCGAAGTGTCCTTGATGCCGACGATCTCGACTTCTTCACCAACGGTGATGATGCCGCGCTCAACACGGCCGGTCACAACCGTGCCGCGGCCGGAGATCGAGAAAACGTCTTCGATCGGCATCAGGAACGGCTGATCCTTCGGACGCTCTGGCGTCGGGATGTAGTCGTCAACCTGCGCCATAAGCTCGCGGATCGCGTCACGGCCAATCGCCGCATCACGGTCTTCAACAGCCGCAAGGGCAGAACCCTTCACGATCGGAATGTCGTCACCCGGGAACTCGTAGGAAGACAGCAGCTCGCGGATTTCCATTTCAACCAGCTCAAGCAGCTCTTCGTCGTCGACCTGGTCAACCTTGTTCATGAAAACAACAAGCGCCGGAACGCCAACCTGACGGGCAAGCAGGATGTGCTCGCGCGTCTGCGGCATCGGGCCGTCTGCCGAAGACACAACCAGAATGCCGCCATCCATCTGCGCAGCACCCGTGATCATGTTCTTCACGTAGTCAGCGTGACCCGGGCAGTCAACGTGAGCGTAGTGACGGTTTTCCGTCTCATACTCAACATGCGCCGTGGAGATCGTGATCCCGCGAGCCTTTTCTTCAGGCGCGCCGTCAATCTCGTCATACGCTTTGGCTTCAGCGCCGCCGGCTTCGGCAAGCGTCATCGTGATTGCTGCTGTCAGCGTCGTCTTGCCATGGTCAACGTGGCCAATCGTGCCAATGTTAACGTGCGGCTTCGTGCGCTCAAATTTTTCCTTCGCCATCGGCGTCGCTCTCTGTCCAATACTCGGTTCGGTCGATATAGGCTCGAGTCGGGCCACTCTCCGGCGCCTTGGACAGATCCGCGAGCGACGAATTGCTTCCCGTAGAACTATTTTTCAGGATTTCCGGGCGAAAGAGCCTTCCGTTCCGGACACTCCGGTTAGCCCCATGATGGAGCGGGTGAAGGGAATCGAACCCTCGTCGTCAGCTTGGAAGGCTGCTGCTCTACCATTGAGCTACACCCGCACAACGAGAGAACCAGGAACGATGGTGGAGGAGGTTGGATTCGAACCAACGTAGGCATAGCCAACGGATTTACAGTCCGTCCCCTTTAGCCACTCGGGCACTCCTCCATCTCGTCCTGCTTCACGCCGAAGCGATCAGGATGGCTTTTACCGGAGAGCCCGCCCGGAAGGGGCGAGCAATCCCGTGGCGCGTGTTATGCAGATGCGGCCCTGCCGTGTCAACGCTGATTTTGCAAAGAAATGCACAAAATCAGGATGACGTTCGAAACACCTGCTCCGAACGCTCGAGAATGCCTTGCTTGCCGTCTGCACGAGAGTGCCTTCCCCAGGGCCCGATGTCACGGTTTCCCGCCCCTTTTCCCGTTCATGGCCCCAGCTTAACGCTGTACCTGTGGACAACTTGGCGCGCCTGCCTGGCGTCCCCATAGGGGTCGCCTGAAAGTGTCACACCTTTGAAAAAACAGTCCCTTCCTGGTTCTTGTACCGAAGCGAAGGCCGTGTCAGAGCCGCAAATGGAGCCGAGCGCGCGCCTGAACGACAGACCGCCAGCATGAAAGCTCAGCCCCTTTTTGATGCGAGACCTCGCCCTTCTTCCAAGAAACAGGAAAGTCCATTCAGCGAAGCCTCCCACCTGCGCCGCCCCGCACGGGATGCGACACCACCCACGGCAGCGGATATAGAGCGCCGCCGCTCAAAGGTCCCGGCGCGGCGGCCCGGACGGTGCGAGCGCCAAGACAGATCCATGAGCATAACAGGACGCAACAACCGCCGCCCCCTGATGAGATGCCCCTTCGGACCCTCAATCTTCCAAGAGGACTGCGTGATCTGGCCTATGAAACGATACGGCAGACGGCTGCCCCCTTCCCCTGGCCCCGGTTTGGCGCTAGAGCTGCCCCATGACGCAGAATTCAAATTCGGACCGGCCAAAACCGGCCAGATCCCGCTCCGGCACGCCGTCCGGCGCCCGCTTTTCCAAAAAGGCAGGCGGCAAGCCGGGCCCGCGCCGCCCGGGCCTTCCGCCCGAAGGCCCCGTCCTTCTTTATGGGCTGCACACGGTTGAAGCCGCCTTTGCCAATCCCGACCGCAAGCGGCTGAAGCTTTATGCCACCGAAAACGCGCAGAACCGGCTGTCGGAGCGCAGTGTTGCCATAGATGTGCCGGTGGAGACCCTGATGCCAAGGGCCCTCGACAGGATGGTGACCAAGGACGCAGTCCACCAGGGCATGATTCTGGAGGCCGATCCCCTGCCCGCCTATGGGGTGGAAGAACTGAAAGGCGCCCGGCTGGTTCTGGCCCTGGACCAGGTGACAGACCCCCATAATGTGGGTGCAATCCTGCGCTCGGCCGTGGCTCTTGACGCGGATGCGGTGGTAACCACCGAACGCCACGCTCCGGAAGAAGGCCCGGTGCTTGCCAAATCCGCCTCTGGTGCGCTCGACATGATCAAACATGTGCGGGTGAAGAACATGGCCCGCTTTGTCACCGAAATGAAAACCCAGGGCTTCGGCGCCATCGCGCTGGACAGCGACGGTCCGGCCAGCCTTGAAGACACGCAGTTCACGGACAAGACGGTTCTGGTGCTTGGCTCTGAGGGCAAAGGCGTCCGCCAGGGGGTGCGCGAGGCCTGCGGCCTGCTGGCCCGGCTCGACATGCCCGGTGAGATCCGCTCTTTGAACGTCTCCAACGCGGCAGTGCTGTCCTTATATGTGGCGCGCATGAAGATGGGCCTCTGACACGCCAAAGGGTCAATTGCTCCGTACTCGGGCTTCAATGATCTCCGCCCATGCGTCACCACCGCCCCCTGCCCGGATTATCCACAGAGGCAATGCAATTTTTCAAAGGGTCTGAGGGGCTTGGCGGTTTTTTAGCCGTCTTGCCACAAAAAACGTCTTCAGGGCATGGACAAGCCGCCGCAATCTGGTAGAAGCCTTTCCCGGCGCCGGTATAGCTCAGCTGGTAGAGCACGTGATTTGTAATCTCGGGGTCGCGGGTTCGAATCCTGCTGCCGGCACCATGAACTCCCTGATTTTTTGATATTTTCCTCATCTTACGCTTATGCGCCAACAAGCACGTTGCGGTTCGTCAGGGTGTTGCTGAAAATTCCAGCAGACCGCAGCTTGGCCGGAGCACCGCAAGCCCCTTCGCTTATGGTAAACTTCACACTCTGGACCGGGAAGCGCAAAGCCTTTCCAGACACGGGCGATTTGCGCCGTTCCCCCTCTCGATGTGAAAGGAACGCGAGTGTGACCAATCCATTTGACGTCTGGGCCCCGATTTTCAAGGCCCCATTTTCCGGGAATGTCACCCAGGAAATCGTTCCGCGGTTTTTGTCGCCGGAGATCAAGGGCAATATCGAGCTGGAACAGAAGATCCAGACCGATGTGGCCAGTTACGGCAAACAGCTTGGCAAGATCCTCGAAGCCCTTCAGACCCTGTCGACAGCCACAGCCACGCCCCTGCCGGACATTGACAGGCTGGTCGAGGAGATTGAAGCCGTCAAAGACAGGAACAAGGACACGCTGCAGACCGAAGCGGAAGCAGCTCTGGCAAAACTGAAAGCGGCTGATGAAACCGCCTGGCAGCGGCTGGTGAAAGCATCCTGAAAATCCGCTTCGCCTGTCCGGGATCAGATTCCCCAGGGTGTGCCGCACTTATGTGAAGGCGATCTGTGTTCTCTTTGCGGTTATCGCTCTGATTTCAGGCCGTAAGACGGGAAGCTGACGGAACGCGATGCCTCTAACAAAAGAAAAACCGCCCGCCGGAACGGCGGACGGGTTCGATTCCCAAGCAGCCTTGCACCGGCCCCGGCGCGGCGGCGGCCCTTAAGCCACGGAGCGGGAGGCTTCGCGGACCTTGTGGGCCGCAGCGTCGATTTCGGCAGTGGAGTTGGAAATCGACTTGATGTTGGAGGCCACCAGTTCCGCCCCTTCGGAAGCGGTCTGCATATTGCTGGAAATCTCCTGCGTCACCGCATTCTGCTCTTCCACGCTGGAAGAGATGCTGGCCGAGATCTCACTGACCTGACTGATGATGCCCATGATCGACTCAATCGCCTGCACCGCCTGATCCGTCGTCGCCTGCATGTTGACGATCTGGGCCGAAATCTCCTCTGTTGCCTTGCTGGTCTGGGAGGCAAGGCTCTTGACCTCCGAGGCAACCACCGCAAAGCCCTTGCCCGCCTCCCCGGCCCGTGCTGCCTCGATTGTGGCGTTGAGCGCCAGAAGGTTGGTCTGGTTGGCGATGCTGTCGATCAAATCAATGACATTGCCGATGGTCTTGGCGTCTTCCGACAGGCCAGACATGATCTCGCTGGACTTGCCTGCCTCCGACACCGCCTCGGCAGACACGCTCTGGGCGGTTTGCACCTGACGGCTGATTTCCTGAATGGAGGCCACCAGTTCTTCCGTTGCCGCAGCCACCGTCTGCACGCTGGCAGAGGTCTGGGCAGAGGCATCTGCGGAGGTGGTTGCCTGCTGAGCCGTTTCTGACAGAGAGGTGGTAATTGCCTGCAGATCCTTGTCGATCGTGGCCTGTACATCCACGCGCCGCCGGCGTTCTTCCACTTGCGCGGTGATGTCGGTCGCGAATTTCACCACCTTATAAGGCTCGCCCTGCTCATTGAAGATCGGGTTATAGACCGCCTGGATCCAGATCTCTCCGCCGGACTTGTTGATCCGCTTGAATTCCCCACCCTGATAATTGCCTGCCGCAAGCTCTTCCCAGAACCGGACATAGTCGCCGGAGGCTGCAAAGTCCCGGTCCACAAAGATCCGGTGATGCTGGCCACGCACCTCCGCAAGCGAATACCCGAGCGCGTTCAGGAAATTGTCATTGGCATCCAAAATGGTGCCGTCCGGAGTAAACTCGATGACCGCCTGGGACCTGCCAAGCGCCTCGATCTTGGCCCCGTATTCCAGGTTCTGCAGCCGCTCGGCCGCATCGCCCCACTCAACCACAGTGCCAATCCTCTTGCCGCCCTTGTTGATGTGGCTGGCGATCAGGTCAAAACTCCTGTCACCGATCTGGATGGTCGCCCTGTGCACGGATGTCAGGGACGACAGCAGGCCACGCTGGTGGGCCGGGTTCTTGTGGAAGATATCAATCGATTTGCCGATAAGCTCGGTCGCCCGGAAATCCGGGAATTTCTGGCGGATATCCGGTTCAGCCTCTTTCAGAAGCTCAATGAGCGAATCATTCAGATAGGCGATATTGTAGTCGCTATCTGCAATCATCACATTGGCCATCAATTGCTTGGTGGCGGTCGTTACAAGTGTTGAAATCGCCGGCTTTGCAAGCTTCATGGCGGCGGGTCCCCCTAACATCACGATATTCCGTAGGGTCTAACCTTAAAAAAAAAGACTTAATATTGACTTACGAGCGCATAACTAAACAGATAAAAATAAAAAACAAAAAACGATACAAATAATACCCTAGATTGAAAATAAATTCACTACACTACGTATTTTTAAAGAATTTATAGGAAATTTTTACAATTTAAAATTAAATCAATTCAAGTAAAACGCACCCCACTTCGTCAAACCACAACCGGCGCTTTGCTCGAATATGCCCCAGATTCGCGCCTGCAGAACTGGGCCGGAAACAGCAGCAGCGCAGATGAAGACCAGACCACCACCACTTCCGGCCCCGGCCGCGGCCCCAAGAGCATCGTGCGACACGTCTGCACGATTTGACCGGATCTGCTTTGTCTGCTGAGGAGGCGGATCGCGCGCCCTGGTGTTTCCCACCAAAAGTGCGATCCAACGATGTCAGCGGGCAAAGCAGACCGGCCCCTCGGGTGATGGAACGCAGCCCATCGGCAGCGTTGCCTCGCTTGCGCGATACACCGCATCCCGCTGCGCAAAGCGCCTTGCCGAAGGAACTGCTTTCCAGCATCAAATGGTGCAGACTTAGCGCACGATGCCCTCTAGCAGGCTGTTGAAAAAGGGCTCGTTTCGAAGGCCTTGCCGTGATTCATTGTTCCCGAAGATGATTTTTGGAAGGTGATGGATGCGTGGCGGAGACGAGCAGACGGGCGAGCTTTTCAGCTATGTCGATCTTGAGGCGAGGGTTCGGCGGGATCATCCGCTCCGTTCGATCCGAGAGATCGTGAGCGCGGCCCTGACTATTCTGGAGCCGGAGTTCTCTGCTCTGTATTCGCCGATTGGGCGCCCGTCGATCCCGCCGGAGAAGCTTTTGCGGGCGATGCTGCTGCAGGCGTTCTATTCGATCCGGTCGGAGCGGCTTCTGATGGAGCGGCTGGAGTACGATCTTCTGTTCCGCTGGTTCGTCGGCATTGGCGTTGATGATCCAGCGTGGGACCACTCGACCTTCTCAAAGAACCGCGACCGGCTTCTGGAAGGTGACATTGCCGCGAAATTCCTGGCGGCAGTGCTGGCCCAGCCCAGGGTGAAGAAGCTTCTGTCCACCGATCACTTCTCGGTCGACGGCACGCTGATCGAAGCCTGGGCGTCGATGAAGAGCGTCAGGCCGAAAGAGGCCCCCAAAGACGGTTCGGGTGAACCACCGGCTGCTGGCGGCGGGCGCAACACCGAGGCTGATTTCCACGGCCAGAAGCGGTCGAACGATACGCATGCCTCGACCACCGACCCGCAAGCAAGGCTCTACAAGAAGGGCAAAGGCAAGGAGGCGAAGCTCTGCTTCCTCGGGCATGGGCTGATGGAGAACCGCAACGGCCTTTTGGTCGATGCCTGCCTGACATTGGCCGACGCTCATGGCGAACGCGTGGCCGCCTTGCACATGATCGAACCCCGCGCCGACCGGCCGCGAGCAGTCACGCTGGGGGCTGACAAGGCCTACGACACACAGGACTTCGTCAATGAATTGCGCGCGATGAAGGTAACGCCGCACGTGGCGCAGAACATGAGTGGGCGCCGTTCGGCAATCGACGGGCGCACGACGCGCCATGACGGCTATGCTGTCAGCCAACGCATCCGCAAGCGCATTGAGGAGGTGTTCGGCTGGATCAAGACGGTCGCCGGGCAGGACAAGACGAAGTTCCGTGGCCGCGACCGTGTCGGATGGGCCTTCACCTTCGCCGCAGCCGCCTACAATCTGGTGCGGCTGCCGAAACTGCTGGCGGTGCCGGCATGAGCCTTTTGGGCAAATGGCGCATCGTAGCCATGCCGGACTATGTCGAGGACTATCCGGACATGCTGGAACGTGCCTACATCCTGTTTGAGGACAAGGGCGCTGGCGAATTCGTCTTTGGGTGTGTTACCGGCCAAATCTTTGCCGGCGGCGCAGGCCGAGCCGTGGAATTCTCCTGGCAGGGCAATGACGAAATGGACGAGGTGCAAGGCCAAGGTTGGGCCGAACTCCAGTCCGACGGCTCCCTCAACGGCGCAGTCTGCTTCCAAGGCGGAGATGAAGCCAAATTCTCCGCTCGCCGATGGACTTCTTCAACAGCCCGCTAGATCGCCATCACGATCCGCCCGTCAATGGCGCCTGCCTTCATCCGGTCGAAAATACTGTTCACATCCGCCAGCGTCTCTTCCGAATAATGGGCGGCCACCTTGCCTTCTGCGGCAAATTGCAGCGACTCGGCCAGATCAAGGCGGGTGCCGACAATAGACCCGCGGATTGTCTTGCCGTTCAGCACCGTGTCGAAGATCGACAGCGGAAAGTCCTCCGGCGGCAGACCAACAAGGCTCATGGTGCCGCCACGGGCCAGCATCCCGACACCCTGTTCAAAGGACTTGCCCGCAACGGCGGTGACCAGAACCCCTTCGGCACCACCGCCTGCCTGAACTTCAGCTACCGGGTCGGTTTCAAGTGCATTGATGACCTTGTCCGCCCCAAGAGAGCTGGCCAGATCAAGCTTGTCCCTGGAAATATCGACCGCAATCACATGGAGCCCCATGGCCTTGGCATATTGAACGGCCATGTGACCGAGGCCGCCAATGCCGGAGATCACCACCGTTTGCCCCGGACGGGCCTCGGTTTCCTTGAGACCTTTATAGACGGTCACACCCGCACACAGGACCGGCGCGGCCGGAGCAAACTCCAGCCCGTCGGGAAGATGACCGACATAGTCCGGATCGGCGAGCACATAATCGGCAAAGCCGCCATTGACGCTGTAGCCGGTGTTCTGCTGGTCCGTGCACAGGGTCTCCCAGCCACCCATGCAGTGTTTGCAATGACCACAGGCCGAATGGAGCCAGGGTATCCCGACCCGGTCTCCTTCCTTCACCGATGTCACCCCGGCACCAACCTCAGCAACCACCCCGACGCCCTCATGGCCCGGAATGAAAGGCGGATTGGGTTTGACTGGCCAGTCGCCATTTGCGGCATGCAGATCCGTATGGCACACGCCCGAGGCCATCACCTTGACGACGATCTTGCCGTCCTTCACCTCAGGCTTGTCGACTTCGCACAGGTCGAGCGGGTCCCCGAAGGCCCGCACAACGGCAGCTTTCATCTTTGACATGAGCTTTTCCTATGCCTGCTACAAGACAGGCCCGTGCTCGCACGAACGGTTGCGCCCGTCATTGATCAAACGCAAGAGTTTTGACTTTCAAGGGCAGGAAGAGGCCAGGACGGGCGCCATTCACATCATCCGGTGATGCAGGTCGAACATGATCCAGAGGCTGCCGCCGACCATGATGAGGATCAGCACTGCCGCAAACCCGAGAAAGAACAGGTTTTCTCCCGGAGTCGATCTGACATTGAGATGCAGAAAGAACACCAGATGCACCAGCACCTGCAATAGGGCCGCCGCAGCTATGACCCCATAAACGGCCACTCCCGTCAAAAGCCCGCCCCAGACAAGACCAAAGGGGATTGCCGTCAAAAGGGCGGCGAGCACGAACCCGGTCAGATAGGTGGAGAGGCTGGGCTGGGCGGATGGATCCATCGTGCGTCTCCTACATCACCCCCGGCAGATAGACCACCGAGAAGATCCCGATCCAGACAATGTCGAGAAAGTGCCAGAAAAGCCCCAGCCGGAACAGACGGGAGCGCACCGGCAGCGTCAGCCCCTTGACCAGAACCTGCCCAATCATCACGCCGATACCAATCGCGCCGAAGGCCACATGCAGGCCATGGGTGCCGACCAGGGTGAAGAAGGCGGACAGAAAGCCACTGGTGCCAGGCCCCGCCCCTTGTGCGATCATGCCGTGAAATTCCCAAAGCTCCATCGCCAGAAAACCGAGGCCGAGACTGAGGGTGATCACAAGCCACACCACCACCCGCTCCGCCTTGCCTGCGGCCATCGCTATCGAGGCAATCCCGAAGGTCAGGCTGGAGAGCAACAGCAGCACCGTCTCCCCGGCCGTGTGGGCGAGATCAAACAGCTGCCGCGCCGCCGGTCCGGCCGCTGAATTGCCCGAAAGAACCACATAAGAGGCAAATAGCAGGGCAAAAAGAATGGCGTCGGTCATCAGATAGACCCAGAAGCCAAAGTCCCGCGCCTCCAGCGCCTTCTGTTCCTCATGTTGAAGAAGCGTTTCAGACCCGGCCGTGGCGCTCATCCTGCCCTCCCTGCCAGAGGAGCGCCGGAAGCTGCCCCGATGGGCTGAAACGCCCGCATGTCGTGGTGGTCCGCCGGACCGAACCGGGAGAACCGTTCCGCCTCCAGCCTGGCCACCTCCTCGGCCGGGAGCACAAACTCCGTGTCATCATCACAGGCGCGAAAACCAATGCACACAAGGCATCCCAGAAACGCCAGCCCGGCCAGCCACCAGATATACCAGACCATGGCAAAGCCGAGCACAAAAGACAGGCCCCCCAGCAAAGGCCCCAGAGCGCTGCTCTTTGGCATCACGATGGCCTCATAGGCGTGCGGAGGCCGGTAGGCGGTGCCCTGCAGCTTCATGTCGTAAAAGGCATCGATTTCGTGCACATGCGGCAGAACCGCAAAGTTATAGGGAGCGGGAGGAGACGCTGTCGCCCATTCCAGGGTGCGCCCGTTCCACGGGTCGCCGGTCACATCCCGGGCCGAGCCCCAGGCCCTGGCAGACACGTATAGCTGCACCGCAATGCAGATGATGCCACACAGAACGCAGACTGCCCCCAGCGCCGCAACAATCAGATAAGGCTGCCAGGCCGGATCTGCATAGTGCTCCATGCGCCGGCTCATCCCCATGAAGCCGAGCACATAAAGCGGCATGAAGGCCAGATAGAAACCGATGATCCAGAACCAGAACGAGCGCAGGCCCCATTTGGCGTCCAGCTTGAAGCCGAAGGCCTTGGGAAACCAGTAATTCAGCCCGGCAAAATAGCCAAAAAGGGCACCCGGAATGAGCATATTGTGGAAATGGGCCACCAGGAAGGTGGAATTGTGCATCAGATAGTCTGCCGGCGGCAGGGCCAGTAGAACCCCGGTCACACCACCGATCACGAAGGTCACCATGAAGCCGATGGTAAACACCATGGCGGGATGAAACTCGATCCGTCCCCGGTACATGGTAAACAGCCAGTCGAAGATCTTCACGCCCGTCGGCACGGCAATGATCATGGTCGCAATACCGAACACCGCATTCACATTGGCGGACGAGCCCATGGTGAAGAAGTGATGCAGCCAGACGGTAAAAGACAGAAGGGCGATACAGGCAGTCGCATAGACCAGGGAGACATAGCCGAACAGCCGTTTGCGCGAAAAGGTGGCGACCACCTCGGAGAAGATGCCGAAAGCGGGCAGGATGAGGATATAGACCTCCGGATGCCCCCAGATCCAAAGGAGGTTGGCAAACAGCATCATGTTGCCGCCATCCCCGTTGGTGAAGAAATGAAAGCCGAGGCTCCGGTCCAGGGTCAGCTGGACCGCCACCACAGTCAGGGCCGGAAAGGCAAAGGCGATCAGGATGGAGATGCAAAGGGCCGTCCAGGTGAACATCGGCATGCACATATAGGTCATGCCCGGACAGCGGTTCTTGATGATCGTGACGATGAAATTGATCCCCGACGCGGTGCTGCCGATGCCGCTGACAATCAGCGCCCACAGCCAGTAATCGACGCCGACGCCCGGACTGTATTCAATGCCTGAATAGGGCGGATAGCCGGTCCACCCGGCGGTGGAGAATTTGCCGATCACCAGCGAGATCAGCACCAGCCCCGCCCCGGCGGCGGTCATCCACAAACTGACGGAATTCAAGAACGGGAAGGCCACGTCCCGGGCGCCGATCTGCTGGGGCACGATGATGTTGATCAGACCGGTCAGGAACGGCATGGCCACGAAAAAGATCATGATGGTGCCGTGGGAGGAGAAGATCTGCTCGAAATGCTCCGGCGGCAGATAGCCCTCATTGTTGAGCGCAAATGCCTGCTGGGCCCGCATCATCAGCGCATCGACAAATCCGCGCACCAGCATCACCAGGGCCAGCACCACATACATGATGCCGATTTTCTTGTGGTCGACGCTGGTCAGCCAGTCCGTCCACAGATGCTTCCAGGCGCGCAAATAGGTAATCAGCAAAAAGACCGCGAGCCCGCCGCCAACCGTCACCCCGGCTCCGCCCATAGCAACCCAGGAATAAAGCGGAATGGCCTCCACCGTCAGACGTCCCAGCATCACGCAGCCCCCCGGCAGATCAGTTCGGCCGCTTCACTCTCGTAAGGACCGACAACCGGCGCGTATTTGCGCAGGATGATCTCAAACAGCCCAGGTTCGAAGGACCCGTAATAGGTCACCGGATCGGCAACGCTTGGCTTGTGCAGCGCCAGATAGGCCCGGGCATCCAGCACCTGAGCCGTCGACGACACTTTTGCCCGCCACAGCTTGAACCCGTCCGGGCCGAGTGCATGGGCTTTGAAATGCTGATCGGCAAACCCGTCTCCGGAATACATGGTGTTGCGCCCGGCAAAAATGCCGGGCCCGTCCGCCAGCAGATTAAGTTCTGAGCGCATGCCCGCCATGGCATAGATCTGGCCGCCCAGCGCCGGGATCATCAGGGAATTCATCACCGTGTCGGAGGTGATTTCAATGGTTAGGGGCCGATCAGCGGGAAAGGCAAGCTCATTGACGCTGGCAAGGCCGAATTCGGGATAGAGAAACAGCCATTTCCAGTCGAGCGCGACCGCCTGTACCTTGAAAGCGGGTTTGTCCGAGGCAACCGGCTTGTAGGGATCGAGCTTGTGGGTGCTCTCCCACACGAGCGTGCCCAGAACGACAATGATTGCCGCAGGCACCAGCCAGATCACGGTCTCGATGGTCCAGGACCCGCCCCAGCCGGGCGTATAGGTGGCCGTATGGTTCGACTGGCGGTAGCGCCAGGCAAATACCAGCGTCAGCAGGATGGCCGGCACGGCGACAATCATCATGATCCAGAACGCAGTGAAGAGCAGATCGCGTTCGGCAAGCGCCACCGGCCCGCCCGGGTTGACAATCGGTGCTGTGGAGAGTCCGCAGCCGGAAAGCAGCAGCACAAGCCCTGCAGCACGCAGCGCCGGGCCGGATCTGTGACGAAGCGGGTAGATGAACCTGCGCATCAGATCAACATTGCTCCCCCGTGCAAGACCTCAGCACACCGGCCACCGGGCGGATATGTTTCCGCTTCCGGTCTGCCCCAACAAGCGCTATCAACGCGACGGTTTGCGGTGCTTCGATCTTCAACCAACAGAAAGCCTAGCGGAGCACAGTCCTGTTTGAAAGGGCTGCCACCTCAAAAAGTTACGCTAGGGAACAGACACTTCTGCCAAACACGGACGGCCCGCAGTGGAAATCGGCGGTTGAGCCGCCTAGGATACGGCGCCGCAACGCCCTGATGAAGCCTCAAGAACAGACCGGTCACCGATGGAACGATTGAAACCGCGCAGTCAGAGCCATTTGAGCCTGGGGCAGTTGCGGGCGCTGGAAGCGGTGATCCGCACCGGCTCTTTTTCAGCCGCTGCCAAGGAAATTGGCGTCTCCCAGCCCTCCATCTCCAATCACATCCAGGGCCTTGAAAGCCGCTACAAGACCAAGCTGCTGGCCAAGTCCGGCTATTCCGTTGCCCCCACTCCGGCCCTGGAAGGCCTGCTGCCCAAGATCCGGGCCGTGCTGGCGCTGACCGCCGATCTGGAAACCGAGCTGAACCGCAACCGGGCGCTCGTGTCCGGCCAGTTGCGGATCGGCTATTCCACCTATCAGCTGGCGATCCCCCGGATCTCCGCCTTTATGGCCAAACATCCCGATGTGGCAATTGAGGCCCGTGCCCTGGCCACCCAGGACATTCTGGATCTGTTCGAGGCGGGCGAGATCGATATTGGGTTTGTCACTGCACGGGAAATCCCGGCCGGGCTTGACGGGGAATTGCTGATCCAGACACGTATCGTCATCGCCGCCCCGCCAGAGCACCCCCTCAGGGGCAAAGACACAGTCACCTGGGAGGATGTCGCCGGCCTCTCCCTGCTTCAGCGGGAAAGCTCGTCCGGTACCCGCCGGATCTTCGAGGCGTCGGCCACCGTGGCAGGCGTCAAACCGAAAACCATTCTGGCGCTTGGCTCATGGGGGTCCCTTGCCACCCTGATCCGCTCCGGTGTCGGCGTCGGAATCGCCATGGAAGCAGAAATCGCGGAGCGCGATGGCTGCATAGCGGTTCAGATCGACGACCCGAGCCTGACCGCAAACCATTTTGTTGTCTGGCAGAAGGACATGGAAAAAGTCGCGTCCGTCGAGGCATTCCGCCACAGCCTGCGCGGCGTTTGACACTTTCATGTCAGACAGGATTCTATAGATTAAAATTATACATTTTGGTATTTCATCAAACTGTTAAGAAACAGGCGTTTCTAGGGCATCGCATATTTTCCCGTCGAGGAGCCCAAAATGACCTTCAAATCCCTTCTTCTGTCCGGCGCAGCGCTGGCCGTTCTGGCCTCCCCTGCCATGGCTAACTGCCCTAGCGTGACTGTTGCAGACATGCAGGGCCTCACTCCGGCCTATCCGGAACAGTTCGAACTGGCCGAGTTCGAGGAAAAAGCCTCCTGCAGCCTCGCCTTTGCCCAGAACCCGGCCATTGGCGACCTGAATGGCAAGATCCTCGGCAATGTGGCTCTGGCCGATGTGTCCGAGCGCCTGCCGGCCGAACCGCTGGTGGTGGCCCCGTACCAGAAGATCGGCACCTATGGCGGCGTGCTGAAAGGCATCTCCAAGGGCACGGAATCGGGCACATCCGACCTTCTGTCCGTGCGCCACGTCAATCTTGTGCGCTATTCCGATGACCTGCAGACGGTCGTGCCCAATGTCGCCAAGTCCTGGACCTGGAACGATGACTATACCGAGCTGACCTTCAAGCTGCGAGAAGGCCACAAATGGTCTGACGGCGAGCCCTTCACCGCCGACGACGTTGCCTTCTGGTACAATGACATCATCCTGAACCCGGCTGTCTACGAAAAGACCCCGGGCCGCTGGCTGTTTGCCGGAGAGCCGGTCAAAGTGGAAGCCGTTGATCCGGCCACGGTGAAATTCACCTTCCCTGTGCCGACCCCAGGCATTCTGAACCGATTTGCCGTGGACTACGGCCAACCATTCCAGCCGAAGCATTTCCTCAGCCAGTTCATGCCGAAATACAATAAGGACGCGGAGAAGCTGGCCAAGGACTACGGCTTTGAGACTGCAGCCGCTGCCGTTGATTTCTACTATGGCGGATCCGACTGGAAAGACGTTCCCTCCCCGCTCCTGAAAGACAGCGACAAGGCGGCCAAGATCGGCCGCGCCGTCGTGCCGACACTGGAGAGCCACATTGTGGTTGAGGAAACCTCCGAAGGCCGCAAGCTGGTCGCCAATCCCTATTTCCACATGGTGGACACGGCCGGAAACCAGCTCCCCTATATTTCCGAGATTTCCGAGACCTATATCGGCGACAAGGAAGTCCAGAACCTGAAAATCATGAATGGTGAAGTCGACTGGAAGCAGCAGGCTGTTTTCCTGGAAGATTTTCCGCTCCTGAAGGAAAACGAAGCCAAGGGCAACTACACCGTCTCCTTCGCCCCGACCTTTGGCGAGAATGTCTTCTTCTCCTTCAACCGCACCCACAAGGATCCGGTTCTGGCAAAGCTGTTCTCCGACATCCGCTTCAACAGGGCCATGTCCATTGCCATGAACCGGGACGAGATCAACGAGATCGTCTATCTGGGCCAGGGCAAGCCGATGCAGGGCGTCCCGGCCGAGCCGAAGACCGTGTCATTCATCACCGATGAGATGCTGAACAAGGACATCGCTTTTGATCTGGACGGCGCTAAGGCGCTGCTCGCAGAGATCGGCCTGAAGGACGAAGATGGCGACGGCACGCTGGAGCGTCCGGACGGCAAGCCGCTGGTGGTCCGTCTGGTCTATTCCAGCCAGGGTGTTCCGGTGAAGATGATGGAACTGGTGCGCGACTACTGGTCCGCTGCCGGGGTCCGCGTCGACCTGAAGGAAGTGACTTCGGACGAATACCGCGCAGCCGGGAACAACAACGACCTGGATGTCACCACCTGGAAATATGACGGCAACGCCGGTCCGACCGTCTCCCAGGATGTGACCGCCTTCATCCCGCCCTTCGGTGATTATTTCAACCCGGGCACCGGCTTCGGCTGGGCCGCCTGGAAAGAATCCGGCGGCAAGGAAGGCACCGAGCCGCCTGCGGACATCAAGAAGCTCTGGGATTTGTCGGAAAAGTTCATTCAGGTTGAAATGGGCTCTGAAGAAAGCAACCGCCTGGGCCAGGAAATCGCCCAGATCCATGTCGACAACCTGCTGAAGATCGGCACCGTCGGCGATATCGTTGCGCCCTTCATGTACCACAATACCCTGAAAAACGTGCAGCCGATCAAAGCAAAGACCTACGACTTCTACTGGACCTATCCGTATCGTCCGCAGCAGTGGTCGCTGGAACAGTAATCCTTTGACCCGGGTGCCGGGGCAGCCACACTGTCCCGGCCCTTTGTGAGCAGATCCGGCTGTCTGCCGGAGACACTCAAACGCGACTTGTTGCCCGATCCCCCAATCCGGAAGAGAACCGCACAAGTCCGTTTCCGGCAGGGGCGCTTCCTTGGGACAGGGTTCGACAGGCGCTCAAGAAGATGTTTGGCAGCAAAGGCAACCGGCACCACCGCCAGTCACTGGGCATTCGGCACTGGTCACTCGGCGCGGGTCACTCGGTACCGGGCTGCCAGGATGGAGAGGGCATATGCTTCGGTTCACGCTTGAGCGCTTTTTGGGCATGGTCATCACCATGGCGCTTGTTTCCGTAATGGTCTTCATCATCATGGAAATTCCGCCCGGCGACTATGCGGATCGCTATGCCTTCCGGAAGTTCTCCGGAACCGGTGTCACGGTCACTGAAGCGGATGTCCAGGCCATCCGGGCCGATCTCGGCCTCGATAAGCCGATGGTGCTGCGCTATTTCGACTGGATCGGCAACATCGTCCTACACGGGGATTTCGGGCAGGCCTTTGCCTTTGAAACCTCGGTGGTCAAGGTGATCGGCGACAAGGCCTGGCTGACCCTTGGCATTCTCCTGACCACCCTGCTTCTGACCTACGCCATCTCCATTCCGGTCGGCATCTTTGCGGCCGTAAAGCGCGGCTCGTCCCTGGATTACGGATTGACTGTCTTTTCCTATCTTGGACTGGCCCTGCCGAATTTCCTGCTGGCGCTGATCCTGCTTTATTTCGCCAACAAATGGTTCGGGGCCGATATTGGCGGGCTTTTTTCCGCCCCGTATCAGGACGCCCCCTGGTCGCTGGCCAAGCTCTGGGACCTGGTCAAACATCTGTGGCTTCCGGCGGTGGTGCTGGCCTGGTCGGCGGTTGCCTATCAGATCCAGACCATGCGCGCGACCATGTCCGACGAATTGAACCGCCTGTCGGTGACAGCCGCCCGGGCCCGGGGCGTTCCGGAAGGCAAGCTGCTGCTCAAATATCCGGCCAGGCTCGCCATCAACCCCATTGTCTCCACGATCGGATTTGACGTGAACCGCATCTTTTCGGAACTGCCCATCGTGGCGGCCGTGCTCGGCCTGACCGAACTCGGCGAGCTGCTGCTGCGGGCCTATCTGGATCTGGACATGTATGTCGCGGGCGCGATCCTTCTGCTTCTGACCTTCGTGATTGTCTTCATGAATTTCGTATCCGACCTGCTTCTGGCGTGGCTTGATCCGCGCATCAAACTGGGGGCCTGACCGATGACGGACGCGACCGCCAAGACGCTCGGCAAAGCCGAAGAAAAAGAACGCCAGCGCCGACTGAAATATTATTCAGCCTCCCAATGGACCCTGATCTGGTGGCGCTTCCGCCGCCACAGGGCCGCGATGGTGGCCAGTTTCATTCTGGCCCTGATGGCCGTGCTCGGTCTCTTCGCCGAATTTGTGGCCCCCTATGGCCCGACCACCCGGGATGCAAAATACATTGATGGCGCCCCGCAGATCCCACTCTTTTGCGACCAGAACGGCTGTTCCGCCGTGCCCTTCATTCATGGGGTCAGCACCAAGCGCGATCCGGTAACCTTGCGTGCCATTTCCGTGCCGGACCCGGACAAAAGGGTCTATCTGCAGGTCTTCGTGCAGGGTGAACATACCCGGATTCTGGGGCTCATTCCCTCCAATATCCACCTCTTCGGCCTGTCGGACCCAAATGCCAAACTACATCTTTGGGGCACCGATGATCTCGGCCGGGATGTGTTTTCCCGGACCATGTATGCCACGCGCACCTCGCTCTCCATTGGGGTGATTGGCGTCCTGATCTCCTTTGTGCTGGCGCTGATGATCGGCGGCATTGCCGGCTATGCGGGCGGCCTGACCGACAACGTCATCCAGCGGGTGACCGAAGTCGTGCGTGTCGTGCCGATCATTCCGCTCTACATGGGTCTGGCCGCCGCAATGCCGAAGGAATGGTCGACCACCCAGGTCTATTTCGCCATGACACTGATCCTTGGCCTGTTCGGCTGGCCGACCCTGGCCCGGCGCATCCGCTCCCAGCTCCTGTCGATCCGGGGCGAAGATTATGTGGTCGCCGCCCGGCTGGCCGGGGCGCGGCCCGGACGGATCATCGGCCAGCATATGCTGCCCAGCTTCACCAGCTTCATCATCGTCGATCTGGTGATTTCCTTCCCCTACATGATCCTCTCCGAAACGGCCCTGTCCTTTGTCGGCCTTGGCCTGCGCCCGCCAACCGTCTCCTGGGGCGTCCTGCTGCAGCAGGCCCAATCGGTGCGGGTGATCGAACAGACCCCCTGGCTGTTCATTCCCGCCGTCTTTGTGGTGGTCGCGGTGCTGGCCTTTACCGTGATCGGCGACGGCCTGCGCGATGCGGCCGATCCCTATAGCGATGCGAAGTGAGGAGCATACCATGCTGACCGTTGAAAACCTCTCCATTTCCTTCGACACGGATGAAGGCCGTATCACCCCGGTTCAGGGCGTCAGCTTTTCGGTGGAAGCCGGAAAGACCCTCGGGATTGTCGGGGAAAGCGGCTCGGGCAAGTCGATTTCCACCAAGGCGCTCATGCAGCTTCTGCCCGGAAATGCCAGCCTGTCGGAAGACACGCGGATCACTTACAGGGCCAAGGATGGCAAGGAGATCGGGATCCACAAGATCAAGCGGAACTCCCGCGCCCTGCAGCAATTGCGCGGCGGGGAAATCGGCATGATCTTCCAGGAACCCATGGCCAGCTTTTCCCCCGTCTATACCATCGGCAATCAGATGATGGAGGCCATCCAACTGCACCGGAACTGCAGCCGCCGCATGGCCCGGGATCTGGCAGTGGAAATGCTGGACAAGGTCGGCATTTCCAATCCGTCCGAGCGGGTGGACCAGTTTCCCCACGAAATGTCCGGTGGCATGCGCCAGCGGGCAATGATTGCCCTTGCCCTTTCCGCCGGCCCTGCGCTTCTGATTGCCGACGAGCCGACAACAGCCCTTGACGTGACCATTCAGGCCCAGGTGCTGGACCTGATGCGCGCCCTGCAGCGGGATCTGGGAATGTCCATGATTTTCATCACCCACGATCTGGGCGTGATTGCCCAGATCGCAGACGAGGTGGCGGTGATGTATCTGGGCACCATTGTCGAGCGCGGCCCGACCCGGGACATCATCCGGCGGCCCCAGCACCCCTACACTCAGGGGCTGCTCAAGGCGATCCCGAGCCTCGATACCCTGCATGACCGGCTCTCTCCGGTCCCCGGTGACATGCCGAGCCCCACAGAGCGCCCGTCCGGCTGCCCCTTCCACACCCGCTGCCCGGATGCGGTTTCCGGCACCTGTGACGTGAACGCCCCCCCGGAGACCCCCTCCGGTCCGGAACGGTCGGTGCGCTGCTGGCTCTACCAGCAGCCCGAGCAGGGAAGGAGCGCAGCATGAGCACGGACAACATTCTTATTGAGGTCAAGGACCTGGAAGTCCGGTTTCCCGTCCGCAAGAAGAAGCTGTTTTCCTCAGAGACCCGCCAGCTCCGGGCCGTCGATGGCGTCTCCTTTGAGATCCGGCGGGGCGAGACCGTCGGTCTTGTGGGAGAATCCGGGTCCGGCAAGACCACGGTCGGGCGGGCCATCCTGCGGGCCATTGATCCGACGGACGGGGATGTGATCTTTCACACGGCCGGTCAGGACATTGACGTTGCCCATGCGGAGGGCGAAGAGCTGCGCAAATTCCGCCAGCACATGAACATGGTCTTTTCTGAAGGCAAGGTGCAGCTGTCGACCCTGGCGGCGGACCGGCTGCGCCTGTTCCGCTCCAAGATGAGTCTGGTGTTCCAGGACCCTTATTCGTCCCTCAACCCGCGCATGACCGTGCGCGACATAATTGCAGAACCCCTGATTGCCTCCGGCATGATGAAGGACCGGGAGGCCATCGATGCGCGGGTGCGCGAGATTGCAGGACGCTGCAAGCTCAACCTGGAACATCTGCGCCGCTTTCCACACGCCTTTTCCGGCGGTCAGCGCCAGCGCATCTGCATTGCCCGCGCGCTCGTCTCAAAGCCCGATTTTATCGTCTGCGACGAAAGCGTGTCCGCTCTTGATGTTTCGATCCAGGCAGAAATCGTCAACCTATTGAAAGATCTGCAGGAAGAGATGCATGTGGCCTTCCTGTTCATCGCGCACGATCTGTCGGTCGTGGCCCAGATGAGCCACCGGGTGGCGGTAATGTATGTGGGCAAATTTGTGGAATATGCTCCAACCGAAAAACTGTTTTTCGACCCCAAGCACCCCTACACCCACGCGCTCCTATCCGCGATCCCCCAAGCCGATCCGGACGTGGAGTTCAACCCGATCCGGCTTCAGGGGGAAATCCCCAATCCCCTGGACGCCCCTGCCGGATGCCGTTTCCATAGCCGCTGCCCCTTTGCCAAAGAGCGCTGCTCCGCAGAGCCACCAGAGTGGCGGGAGGTATCGGAAGAGCATTTTGTGGCTTGCCACTTTACCGAAGACTTTGATTTCTCAAGACCAAAACTAAAAGCCTGAGAGACGTCCCGTATGAGACAGACATTCTATGATCTCGCCGTTGTCGGCGCCGGGATCGTCGGCCTCGCACATGCGCTGGCCGCCGTCAAACGCGGCAAGAAGGTTGTTGTGATCGAGCGCGACAGTGTCGCGAACGGCGCCTCTATCCGCAATTTCGGCTTTGTGACCGTGACAGGCCAGCAGGCCGGTGACTGCTGGACCATGGCTGCGCGCAGCCGCTCTATCTGGGGCGACGTGGCAAAGGCCGCCGAGATCGAGCTGTTGCAGGAAGGCCTGACCATGACCGCCCGGCTGCCGGAATCGGAGGCCGTGATAAACGCCTTTTTGAAAACCGAGATGGGCGCCGAATGCCGCCAGCTGACGGCCAGCGAAGCTGCCGAAAAAGTGCCTTGCCTGCGCCCGAACACCATTTCAAGTGCGCTTTATTCGCCCCTGGAGGTGCGGGTGGAATCCAAAGACGCTCTGCCCCAGATCGCCAATTGGCTGGAAGCAGCCCACGGGGTCGACTTCCTGTGGCAGACAAGCGTGAATGCGGTCGACACGCCGAAGCTTGAAACCTCGCGCGGGCCCGTGCATGCGGACACTGTGGTCGTCTGTCCGGGCGATGACGGCACAACCCTTTTCAGCGGCCGCATCGCCTCCTATGACGTTTCCCGCTGCAAATTGCAGATGCTCCGGGTCACACCGGAAAAGAAGACTGCGCTTGGCACAGCCGTCATGTCCGATCTCGGCCTGGCCCGCTATCTCGGCTATGCAGAACTACCTGAAGCCGAGGCCCTGAAGGCCCGGCTCGACCGGGACATGCGCGCATACCGGGAGAACGGCATTCACCTGATCGTGGTCCAGTCGGCCGATGGCAGCCTCGTGGTGGGCGACAGCCACCATTATGACCCGACCCCGGACCCCTTTATCGAAAAGGGCGTGAACGATCTGATCCTGACCGAGATGAACACCTTGCTCGATCTGGGCGCCTACGAGGTCTCGGAAACCTGGATCGGCACCTATGCCTCGGCCCCGGACCGCTGGCGCCTGACCGATGCGCCGGACGATGCCACACGGGTTGTCATGGTGACGGCCGGCTGCGGCGCCTCAACCGCCTTTGCCATTGGTGAGGAAACCATTGCCAATCTGTATGCCTGAGGAAAAATTATGAGCAAATTCAAAGCGGTCGTTTTCGACTGGGCCGGTACGATGATCGATTTCGGGTCCTTTGCGCCAATGGGGGTCTTCGTCAAGGCCTTCGGAACGTTTGGCATCACGGCCACCATCGATCAGGCCAGAGGTCCCATGGGCAAGCCGAAATGGGATCACATCCGCGACATGATGAACGACCCGGACATTGCCGCCCAATGGGCCGCCAAATATGGCGCAGCTCCGGCTGACGCGGATGTGGACAGGGTCTATGAGGTCTTCGTTCCCATGAACGAGGAGGTCGTCGCCGATTTCGCCGACCTGGTGCCCGGCGCTGCCAGCATGGTCAAAACTCTCCGGGACAAGGGCCTCAAGATTGGGTCAACCACGGGCTACACCCGTTCGATCATGGAGCGGGTACTGCCGAAAGCGGCACGCCAGGGCTATGCACCGGACAATCTGGTCTGTGCCGACGATCTGCCGGAAGGCCGTCCCGGCCCGCTTGGCATGTATAAGTGTTTTGTCGATCTGGTGGTCTATCCGCCCCAGGCGGTCATCAAGGTGGATGACACGGAACCAGGCATTGCCGAAGGCGTCGCCGCAGGCTGTGTGACAGTGGGCCTTGCCCTGTCCGGCAATTATGCGGGCAAGACACCGCAGGAGCTGGAAGCCCTCACCTCTGATGAAATCGACGCCTTGCGCGCCTTTGCCACAGAAAAGCTAAAACAGGCCGGGGCCGACCATGTGATCGACACGGTGGCCGATCTTCCGACCCTGATCGAAAAACTGGAGGCGGCATGACCCGCCGCCCGAATATTCTCCTCATCACCGCCGACCAGTGGCGTGGAGACTGTATCGGCAGCCTTGGCCATCCCGTGGTGAAAACACCCCATCTGGATGCGTTTGGCAGAACCGCAACGGTATTCGAGCAGCATTATGCAGGCACCGCACCCTGCTCGCCTGCCCGCGCCTGCCTCTATACCGGCCTTTACCAGATGAACCACCGGGTCGTCTGGAACGGCGCGCCGCTGGATGACCGGTTCGACAACCTTGCCCGCGCCGCCCGGAGGGCCGGCTACCGGCCAACCCTCTTCGGCTATACGGACACTTCACCGGACCCGCGGCTGCACGATCCTGCCGATCCGGCGCTTCAGACCTATGAGGGTGTTTTACCGGGCTTTGACGTGCGACAGAGCCTGCCGGAAGACGACAAGCCATGGCTTTCCTGGCTTGCCTCGAGAGGCCACGACCCGTCCCATTTTGACAGCATTCATCATGTGGCCCCGGAAAAGGGTGAAAGGATCTCGCTGAACGCACCGCGCTATGCGAGCGATGAAACCCAGACCGCCTTCCTGACCAATGCCTTTCTGGACTGGCTCGCAGAAAGAGAGACGGAAGGGGCCCCCTTCATGGCCCATATTTCGTTTCTGCGGCCCCATCCGCCCATGGCGGTGCCGGAGCCCTATAACAAGCTCTATGACCCGGACAGCGGTCCGGACTTTGCCGGGGCCGATACCCCTGACCTGGAAGCTGCGGCTCATCCCCTGATCGCCGCGCTTCAGGCGTATCAGCAGCTCGCCAGCCACATTCCAGGCGCCGACGGTCTTGTCCGGGATCTAAGCCGGCGGGATCTGGCCCGCATCCGCGCGCTTTATTACGGCATGATCACGGAAGTCGATGCCCAGCTCGGCCGGATCTTCGAAGCACTGACAGCCTTCCCGGACACGATGGTCATCTTTACCTCCGACCATGCGGAAATGATGGGCGATCACTGGATGCTGGGCAAAGGCGGCTATTTTCGTCAGAGCTATCATATCCCGCTGATGATCCGCCTGCCCGGGGGCCTTGAAGGCAATCGCGTTACCGCCTACACGTCCGCTGTCGACATTTTCGCGACGCTGCTCGATCTTCTGGATCTCGATCCGCAGCACGCCCCCGATGGCAGCACGTTGATGCCGTTCCTGAAAGGTCAGACCCCTCTCAGATGGCGGGACGCGGCTCTGTGGGAATATGACTTCCGGGAGCTGATGCGGCGCTGGCCCCATCTCTTTCCCGGTCTGGGGCCAGAAACGCTCCCCGGAACAGCGCCGGACACGGCTCCCGCCCTTATCTCCCGGCTGACTGAGGACTGGCACTATGTCCATTTTTCCGGGCTGCCCAACCTGCTGTCCGGCCGCTCAGACCCGCACGGGTTCGGCCACGTGCCCTCAGCCCCGCCGGACGTCGCTCTTCAGCAGGCCGAGGCGCTGCTTTCCACCCGCCTTCGGCACAATGACGAGACACTCGCAAGAACGATGGTCTGGGACTATTATAGCCAATAGACCGCTTCGCACCGGGTCCGGCCCCTTCGTGCACGTGCAAGGCGCCAAGGACTGCGAGACATAAGGGCAAGACGCAATGCGGGATGGCAAGGCCAACCAGGTTTCAGCCGGATCAACACTCAACATATTGGCTTGGCTGATGTTTTGCGCAATCCTCGCGCTGGCGTCCCCTACTGCAGCTGCCGCTGCAAAGGCCGAGCTCAAGGTTATCGACAGCACGGACTATCCTTGGCACTCCATCGGCCGGGTGAACCGGGCCGGGTATAAATCCGTCTCCAGCTGCACGGGTACTCTGATTGCCCCCAACAAGGTGCTCACCGCCGCCCATTGCATCGTCTCGTCCAAGACAAAAAAGAAACTGCCCGCCGAGGAGGTCCTTTTCATTGCCGGGGTCCGGCGGGATGAATATGCCGCCCGCCTGGAAGCGCAATGCCTGCTCACCCTTGACAGCTATATTCCCCGCCGGCGGCCGAAAATCAGCGAGTTGCGCTCTGACATCGGCCTGATAATCCTGAAGGAACCGAGCACGCTGTTTCCCCTGCCTGCGCTGACGCCCGAAGAATCAAAACGCGTACCCTCCACCAGCCGCTTTCTGTCCGTTGGCTACCGGCGCAGCCGGCCCTATCTGCCAACCGTCGTGTCCTCCTGTTCCGTTCTCGGCAGCCAATCCGATGTCTGGATCACCGATTGCAATACGGAAACCGGAGCCTCCGGCGGCCCGCTCATGGTCAACACGATCTTCGGCCCCCGGGTGGCCGCCGTCATGTCTGCCAAGATCAATGACGAACGCTCGGTTGTCGTTCCGTTTTCCGAATGGCAGGACTTGATCAAGACCGCCTCTTGCGATCAGGCGGCAGAAACCACCGCACCAGACCTGCCAAAGCCTGCCGGGCTCCCACGGCAGAAACCGGAAAAGTAGTCCTTCAGAAAAAAGCACTGCTCGCAAGCGCAAATCCCGCTATGGTAGAGGTCCATCTTCCGATAGGGCATGCGCTGCTTGAGACGCATGGCGATGCCGTGACAATTCTTTTCAGCGGCCAGACAACAAGTGACCCCAGTGCCCCATGAACCAAGCTGCGATCTCCGTGACATCTGCTGATCCCCGCCCTGTTGCGACCGACAAGCTGGCCTTTGTCGCCAGCGACACGGAAGAGGCTCAAAGCGCGCTCCTCGCCCTGTCCGCCCGCTATGGCAACGTGGCAGCAGAATCCGCCGACGTGATCGTGGCCCTGGGCGGGGATGGCCTGATGCTGCAGACCCTGCACGAGCATATGGCTGGGGGCACGCCGATCTATGGCATGAACCGGGGTTCGGTCGGCTTTCTCATGAACGAATACCGGGAAGACGACCTGCCCGAACGGCTTGCCAAAGCCGACACCACCACCATCCGGCCACTTAAGATGACTGCGCTGGATGAAAGCGGCACCCGTCACACGGCGCTGGCCATCAACGAGGTTTCTCTTTTGCGCCAGACCTCCCAGGCCGCGCAGCTCATGGTGTCCGTCGACGGCAAGACCAGGCTGGACGAGCTTGTCTGCGACGGCATCATCGTGGCGACACCGGCCGGCAGCACCGCCTATAACCTGTCCGCCCACGGCCCGATACTGCCGATCACCGCCCAGCTTCTGGCGCTGACGCCCATCAGTGCCTTCCGGCCCCGGCGCTGGCGCGGCGCCCTGCTGCCCAACCACGCGACTGTTGATATCGACATTCTGGCCTCCTACAAACGCCCGGTCAGCGCTTCTGCAGACCACAAGGAAATCCGCAATGTCACCCGGGTCTCCGTCTGCGAAGCGCAGGACATCCAGGGGGTGATCATGTTCGATGCCGATCATGACTGGGATGAGCGTATCCTGAGCGAGATGTTCCGGTACTGACTGCCTCGGGCCCTGCGCCGCGAGGCAAAGATCCGGTGAAGAGCGGCAATGGCAACAGCCTGTTAAGGCTGTACCATCATACTGTCCGCAACACCCTTTAAGGTCTGCTGCCCACGGAGACAAAACCACCCATGGCCGAAACCGTTCAGGATCCGGAACAGGAATACGAAGTCTTGACCCCGCCTGACGATCTGCGCAGGAAAGTCCGTGTTCTCACGCCCCGGGAAGCCAAGAAGTTCGATCCGGTCAAGGCGGCGGAAGCGGCCCTGGAACGCCTTTCAAGCCATTTCGGCAACTGGATGGATAACGAAACCAAGGACTTATTGAGTGCCTGGGACTGTCTCCAGAGCGAGGGCCTTTCTGAAGACACACTGGCGCCCCTGTTCCAGGCAGCCCACAATATCAAGGGCCAGGCCCTGACGCTTGGCTTTCCGCTGGTCGGCCAGGTCGCCGCAGGGTTCTGCCATCTGATCGAAACCGTTCCTTCTGCCGACAAACTGCCGCTGGAACTGGCCGAACGCTATGTGGAAGCCATCCGGGCCATGGTCATGGAAGGCGCCAAGGATGACGGCAACAAGACCGGTGTGGAACTTCTTGAAAGTCTTGAAAGCGTTTCGGAAGACTATTTGAAACAGTTTCCGCCACCACCTGACGACGACGCCTGACGACAGCACCTGCCGCATCGCGCTGCGCAAAGCGCCTTGCCGAAGGATCTGCTTTCCAGCATCAAATGGTGCAGACTGATCGCACGAGGCTCTAAGCAGCTTTGGTAACCTGCAAGGTGCCGTTTTTCACCAAGAGGCGCGCCTCCAGCCGGGCCACCTCGATGGCGAAGCGGCGAAGGAAGGCCGCGACATCCTCATCGGCCCCAAGCGCACCATCCTGCATCTCTTCCAGGAGGGTCTCGGTCAGAAGCCGGGCTTCATCCAATGCCAGATCATAGGTAAAATCCGCATCAGCCTGACGGGCAATATCGATCGCCAGAAGGAACGCCTGATGTGCGCGCAACGGCAGTCCGGCCTTGCGCAGGATGGCCTGAAGCGCGGAGCGGCGCACGGTCATGAGCAATTTGCACAAGCGCGGCAGCGGCACCTGACCCAGATTGGCAAGCGCGGCGGCAAAGAACCGCAAACGCCCGCAGCAGACGGAGCGCAGCAGCAAGCGGGTGTTCAACTTGCCCCGGGCGCGCAGATGTTCAACAAACTCCGGCAGCTCGGCTTCGCTGGCCTCAAGCGCCAGACGCAGAACCACCTTGTCCTCCGCATCACTCAGGAAAGTATGGCGCTGGTTTTCCGGCACCCGTTCCAGAACCAGCGGATGGTCGTCCAGGCTTTCCGCCAACCGCATCAGGAGTTCATAGCGGTTGGACAGCGGCAGATCGCGGGTCTTGAGCAACTGGTCGCAAATGTCCGGGCGGTCTTCGAACCGCTGTGCAAGCCGCAAAAGAGAGGATTGCAGCACCTGGGCCGAGCCATTGGCCAGCAGGGCGCGGCAGGCACTTTCGCTGCCGACCTCGCACAGAGCGGCACTGACCGAAGCCGGGAGATCGGCCCGTCCGGCGATTGCCGCTTGAACCGCATCATTGCCTTGCGCCAGAAGGTCGACCAGTTCCGCTTCGCTCAAAATCGGGGATGATGACAGGACCGGCACGGCGACCTCGTCGACATCACTCGCCAGACAGCGGACCACATGTCCGGGCGCATAGGCGCTTTTGGCCAAAACCCTGGCAATCGCCTTTCGCACGCCCCGGCTGGGATCGTCCAGAAGAACCGTCAACGCCGCAGCCATGGTCACCCTTTCCTCACTGCCGTCTTCGGCGGCCAGGCATCTTTCTGCGATTTCCTTAGCGGAAAGAATATCCTGCTCCCGATCATCGTCGTGGGTCACATGCAAAAGGTCGTGTCCGGTCATGGCGGCAATCTGTCTGTTTCAAGAAACTGAAACCAGTCTGACAGCAAAGACTTAACGATCGGTTCACTATAATTTTGCCGATACCCGTTTATAAAAGTGATCAGGCTGGCGGCAGGAGATCCTTCTGCTCTTCCTCTGCCTTCAGCCGCAAAAACCGTGTCAGATCGAGCGGACCGCCCTGATCTGCAAGAGCCAACTCCTGTGCCGCCACCTGGTTGGACGCGCCGGACAAGGTGCCAAACAGGGCTGCCTCTTCCACCGCTGCAAAGGCAGAGGCAAAGCGCGGATTCATACCGGCATCCGAGGACCCTTGATCATTTCGGAACAAGGCTTCGAACGGGTTGGCAGTTTCTGCAGCCTGAAATGCTGACACAACCCGGGACGCGGCCCTCGGCGTGTCGGGAGCAGTGCCATTGATGGCCGCTTCACGCGGATCCTGCGGTTCAGGCTGGTTTGCAGCCGCCACGGTCACCGGCGCCGGCTCACCAGGCCCGGCTGCCTCCGTGCTCTGATCCGGGCGTCTTTGCGGCAGGGGCACGCTGGTTTCCGCCAGCGCAATCTCATTTACCCCTGGCAAACCGGACGCAGCCGCGGCAATCTGGCCCGGAGACAGAGGCTTGGAGCGCATGGCAAAGGCTGCCGCAGGATCGCCTGCCAGATGATCGAACTCTTCCTGATCAATACCCTGAATGGCATGAAGCGGCTTAGAAGACGGCAAGGCCGCCACGTTGAGAAGTTCGCCCGAACTGCGCAGATCCTTGCTGTTTCCGGCAGAGGCTATTCTGGACACCGCATCATGCTTTGAAACGATGACCTCATAGACCTCCTGCATGGACCGGGCCTTGCCGTTTCTTTCATAAAAGATCGGCTTGTTGGCCCGCGCCTGGGCAGAAAACATCTTGTCGGCACGCATATCGGGATTGGCATTGGTGGCATCGATCAGACGGCTGGCGCCATGTGCCCCAAGGAAGTGGGCCATGTAAAGCTCACCATCGGTCGGCTCCCGGCCGATCCTGCGCTCCAGGTAGTTGGCGTTTTTCTGGGTCAAGGCACCCGCCATCATGGACGAGATTTCCGGATCCTTGCGCAGATCCAGGATCTCCTGCCGCATCTGGGCGTCCTTGACGTAGAATTTGCCGCTCTTGCTGCGCTGAATCTGGTCGGAATATTTCTCAAGCCCGTGCTGGGGCCCCGCCTCTTTCATTGTCTCCAGCCAGGTGGATTCAATGAACTGGAACAATCCCGTCGCACTCGACGTCTTGGCCTTTGCCGCCGGATTGAAGGAAGATTCCCGGGCAGCCGTTTTCACCAGGTAGTCAAAAGACGTTCCTGTTGAGTTACTCGCTGACTGAAATGCAAGCTCGATCCGAGACGCGATCGAGGGTGTGTCGGCAACACGCATGCCCCTATCTCCTCGACGGAACTGGTTATCACTTGGTTAATTTCGCGCTTTAATAGTTAACAAATCCTTAACAGCCCACAGCCGACGCCATTTGGAGGGCCCTGGGCACCGATTTAATCTTCCTTGCCCGAATTCTTGACAAGGGCCAAAGCGGAAAAAGTGGAAATCCCAAAGGTTCCGGGACTTTTCTTGGGAAAAATCAATCTGAAAAACCGAGACCGAAACACACAAAAATCCTGTCGAGTCGCCTGAAGGCCGAAACGGGCTCAGGGGAGCCCGCCCGGTGGCCGGTCCCCCGGAAGGCGCAACGCGTCAGACTTCAGGCCGCTTCATCTGAAACACTTCGCTCACTGCCGCATAATCCATATAGCCGAGACGGGACAGAGGTTTGAAGCGGGTCACATCGACCATGCCGTCCACCAGAATGCTGTCATCAATGTGAATGCCGACAACCTGGCCGAACACGACCCAGGACTGGGTCTGCGCACCGCCTAAATCCGCCAGCCGCATGGTTTGCAGATGTTTGCATTCCAGCGCCGTCACCGCCCTGGCAACACGCGGCACATTCACCAGCCGGCCCGGCGCCATCTCAAGCCCGGACAATTCGAACTCGCTCGTCTCATGGGGGACGGCCGCCGAGGAGACATTCATCTCCTCCTTGAGATCAAAGCTCGCCATGTTGCAGACGAATTCCCCAGTCGCCTCCACATTGGATACGCTGTCCTTGTAACCGGAGGAGGCAAACATGACGATCGGCGGCCGGTCACCGACCGCATTGAAGAAACTGTAAGGAGCAAGGTTGGGACGGCCTTGCGCATCAACCGAGGAAATCCAGCCGATGGGCCGCGGGGTCACGATGGCCTTGAACGGATTGTGGGGCAGTCCGTGATCATTGGCGTCAGTGTCATAGAACATGTCAGTGCGGCTCCCCGAAGATGCTCACAAGATCCGCCAGATCGGGTCTGGGCCGCTCCACCGGCGCCTGGCTCGGGGTCCCGATATGGACAAAGCCGGCAAAGCGCTCACCGTCTTCCGCCCCAAGAAAGGCCGCCGCCTCCGTGTCGAAGGCGTACCATTCAGTCAGCCATTGGGAGGCAAATCCGCTTGCGGCCGCCGCCGTAACCAGGTTCATACAGACCGCTCCGGCGGACAGTTCCTGCTCCCAGAGCGGGATCTTGGCATGGTCAGCCGCAGTGCTCACAACCCCGATGACCAACGGGGCTCGCGTGAACCGGGTCAGCTCTTTGTGCCTCTGATCGCTGTCAAGCGGCCCGTTCCTGTCTTCATAGAGCGCGGCAAGCTTTTCGCCAATCGCCTCTCCCTGCTCTTGCGGGTAAAGGACAAACCGCCAGGGGGCCAGCTTGCCGTGATCGGGCACCCGGGCCGCAATTGTGAGGATCTCGTCCACCTGATCCTTGTCCGGCCCGGGGCCAGTCATGGTAACAGACGGATGCGAACGCCGTTTTTGCAGGAACGCAAGCGTTTCCTGCGACCGGGGGCTGAAATTTGACATGAATATTCACTCTTGCATGCGGGGCTTTTGTCCCAAAGGACCTAATTGATTGCCCTGAATTGTCAACGGCGGAGGGCCGGTTCCTTCTTTCTCGGCCAGTAGAACCGGAAAAGTTGTCTTGAATTTGCCCGATTTTCAGGTCCATACAGGAACGGGCTTTTCCGTTTCGCCCCACCGCAAACATACCGGTTTTGCGAAGAAACCGGGCACCGGACTGCCGGGTTGCATTTGCTGGTGGCAAAGCGCGACACGCTTGTATCGCCCGCTACCGATTTGGTGTAAAAGACGGGTCGCCGCGACTTCTGGCGGCCAGATAGACAATGAAGTGGGCATGTTGGAAGCAGGATCGATTACCAACGGCAAGAGAACTCTTAGCCTTTTGAAGCGGCTTGCAGCTGTTCTTGGTGTTGCTGCGCCGGTGCTCTTCACGCAGACCTTTGCAGTGCAGGCCGACACGGAACAGGCTGCAACCGTTGAAGCGCCCATGCCACCGCCCTCCAAGCCGCATCCTGACGCACCGGCCAATCCGGACGAGATCCTCAATCTGCTGGACCGGGAGCCCGAGCCGCTTTTTGCCGACACTCCCCTTCCCTACGCTCCGGCCCATTCGGCCATGACCGGCATGAGCGAAGGTCTGGACCAGGGCGCGCTCTATCTTATGGCCAAACTGACACCAGATAGCGCTCCGCTGAATGACGGTCTGGTCTGGCGCATCTATTCGGAAACCCCGAATGCCAATGGACGCCTGGATCTGGTCGCCACGTCCAAAGGTGGCGACGCGGAATTCCGCCTGGACCCGGGGGCCTATCTGATCCACACATCTTACGGTTATGCCCAGGCCACCAACCGGATTGTCATCGGCAAGGAAGTCCAGTCGAAAATGCTCACCTTGAATGCGGGCGGCATCAAGTTCGGCGCCACGCTTCAGGATGGCCAGAGCATCGACAGCAAGCTGGTGACCTTCGATGTCTATGACCGTACGTTTAACGAACGCGGCGAACGGCACAAAATCATTGGCGGTCTCAAGCCCGGTGCCATCGTGCGTCTGGGCGCGGACACCTATCATATTGTCAGCCACTACGGGGATGTGAACGCAGTCATCCGCGCCGATGTTCAGGTGCTTCCCGGCAAGCTGACCGAGGCCACAATCCTGCACAAGGCCGCGGATATCACCTTGAAACTTGTCAACGAACGGGGCGGTGAAGCGATTGCAAACACCACCTGGTCGGTGTTGAGCGCCGGAGGTCACGTGGTGGTCGAAGCCACAGGCGCCTTCCCGGATTTTGTTCTGGCTGCCGGGGAATACGAGGCTTTGGCGCGCAACAACGGGCGCACGTATCTGTACACATTCGAGGTGGTGCCCGGTCAGGACCGGGAAGTGGAAGTCGTGACCGCTACGAGTGAATTGGCAACCCAGGAAACAGCCTCCACCGACTGATCCATCAAAGAGCTGGACGTCACCACGCCGTTGCATTCTGGCAAAGACAAAGAACGCCCGAATTACGCTATGTAGAAGGTCAGCTCCGCCGTGCGAGCAAGCGCTTGGCCGGTTCGGCCGGGGCCATTTCCATGACCCGCGTTTGCAGAAAATCCATGATTTCCTTCTGATCCTTGAAACCGGAGAGGGTTTCAAAGGGGATCGCCTGCCCGGCCCGGGCCGTGATCACGGAGCCCAGAATGCGGCGGAACTCGCGCACAAGCAGCGCCAACCGCAAGGTCAGGGAATATTTGCTGACCAGATGGAACACCCAGGAATTCTGGCCGTGAAAATAAAGCGGCAGCACCGTCGCCCGGGAGGCCCGGATCATCTTCGCCGTGAAGGTTTTCCAGGGCAGCTCCTCCGCGCGGCCAAAGGGCTTGGCCGCCGTTGCCACGCCGCCGCCCGGAAACACGATGATCGTCGTCCCCTCCTGCAGCAGCTGCAAGGCTTCCTTGCGGGTGCGTATATTGGTTTTCAGCGCGTCCTTGGTTTCCTCAAAATCAACCGGCAGAGAAAAGGGCCGCACTTCGGGCACTTTCAGCAATTCATTGTTGATCAGGATTTTGAAAGGGCGTTTTAGCTGTTCCGCCAGGGCCAGGATCGCCAGACCATCGCCAATGCCATAGGGATGGTTGGCGATCAGCACCAGGGGACCGTCCGGCAGGTTCCTGGGCGGCCACTCCCCGGCTTCAACGGAGACATTCAGATTGATCAGCCCGAGCAGATCGTTCCAGATACAGTCCGACGTGCCCACCATCGTGTGTTTCCACACCTGATAATGGTCCAGCAATTTCTTGCGGCCGGACAGACCCTCAATTGCCCTGATCGTCCACCGCTTGATCGGCGGATGGTCCGGATTGGCATAGCTGAATTCTGCGTGATCCACGGTCGCCGTCGTCTCTTCACTGACTTTGGGTAAATGACCACCCCAATACCAGACACGATATTACAAGAATGTGACGGCACATTGCCCTAACGTAAGGACAATGTGCAAGATGTCAGTTTTTCCGCTTACCGGCATCGTTGACGCTTGATTAAAACGCGTCTCGCTCATCCAGATTGGCAGTGTCTTGTCCTTGGCGATGAAATCTCTGATTTCAGACCACAAAAGGCAAGCCGGTCAAGCTCAATCGGCTTTCAGATCCGGCGGTGTCGCCTCTTCAACGAACCCGGCCACGGCCTCGTCCAGCCCCATCGCAGTCTGGTTCTTGGAGCCCAGGCGGCGTACATTCACCGTGCGTTCTTCCGCTTCGCGCATTCCACAAACGATGATCACCGGAACCTTGGCCAGCGAATGCTCGCGAACCTTGTAGTTGATCTTCTCATTGCGGAAATCCGTTTCCACCTTCAGCCCCTTGGACTTCAAAAGATCAGCCACTTCCTGCCCATACGCATCCGCCTCGGAGGTGATGGTGGCCACCACGATCTGGAGCGGTGCGAACCAGAGCGGAAAATGCCCGGCAAAGTTCTCAATGAGAATGCCGAGGAACCGCTCCATCGAACCGCAAATGGCCCGGTGGACCATAACCGGGGTCTTCTTTTCCCCGTCCTTGTCGACATAGAACGCGCCGAACCGTTCCGGGAGGGCGAAATCAACCTGGGTCGTGCCGCATTGCCACTCCCGGCCGATGGCGTCGCGCAGGGTGTATTCGAATTTCGGCCCGTAAAACGCGCCCTCGCCCGGCAAGATGTCCGTTTTGACCCGCCCGCCGGACTCAGCTTCAATCTGCTTGAGCACATCGCCCATGACCGCCTCGGCATGGTCCCACATCTCGTCGGACCCGACCCGTTTTTCCGGCCGGGTGGAGAGTTTGACCACCACCTCGTCAAAGCCGAAATCCTTGTAGACCGACAGGATCAGCTCATTGATCTTCAGGCATTCCTCGGCAAGCTGCTCTTCGGTGCAAAAGACATGGGCATCGTCCTGGGTGAAGCCGCGCACGCGCATCAGACCATGAAGAGCGCCGGAGGGCTCATAGCGGTGCACCATCCCGAATTCGGCAAGGCGCATAGGAAGATCCCGGTAACTTTTAAGACCATGCTTGAAGATCTGAACATGGCCGGGACAGTTCATCGGCTTGAGTGCATAAACCCGGTCGTCTTCCGCCTCCGGGTCAGCACATTGAACGGAGAACATGTTCTCCTTGTACCAGGTCCAGTGGCCGGAAGTCTCCCACAAGGACGTGTGCAGCACCTGCGGTGCGTTCACTTCCTTATAGTCGTCCTTCAGGCGCCGCCGCTTATAGGCAATCAGGTTCTGGAACATGTCCCAGCCTTTTGGGTGCCAGAAGACAACCCCCGGCCCCTCTTCCTGGAAATGGAAAAGGTCCATCTCCCGGCCCAGCTTGCGGTGATCGCGCTTTTCCGCCTCTTCCAGCATATGGAGATAGGCTTTCAGATCTTTTTCATTCTGCCAGGCGGTCGCATAGATGCGGGTCAGCATCTCGTTGTTGGAATCCCCGCGCCAATAGGCGCCGGCCACCTTCATCAGCTTGAAGGCATCACCGATCTGCCTGGTGGAGACCATATGCGGCCCCCGGCACAGGTCGAGCCACTGGCCCTGCTTGTAGATCTTCAGGTCCTGATCTTCCGGGATCGCGTCGACCAGCTCGACCTTGTAGGTTTCGCCTTTTGCGGCAAAATAGGTCTTGGCCTCTTCTCGGCTCCACAATTCCTTAGTGAATTGTGCGCCCCGGCCAATGATCTCACGCATCTTCTTCTCGATCGCCGGCAGTTCTTCCGGCGTGAACGGCCAGTCGCCGCCGCTATCCGGATGGACGCGCTTGAAATCGTAATAAAAACCGTTCTCGATCACCGGACCAATGGTGACCTGGGTGCCTGGCCACAATTCCTGCACGGCTTCAGCCATCACATGCGCAGCGTCGTGGCGGATAAGCTCCAGAGCGCGCGGATCGTCCCGGGTGACGATCTCAATCTTGTGGCTGATCTTGATCGGATCGGTGAGATCTTGCAGCTCCCCGTCCAGCGTCATCGCCACGGCCTTTTTGGCCAGCGACTTGGAAATGCCTTCGGCAACGGCAAGGCCGGTGGTGCCAGCCTCGTATTCGCGCACGGAATTGTCGGGGAAAGTCAGTTGAATCATCGTCTGTCTCCTGCTCACTCCTGCAGACAAGGCAGGTAAGCTGTTCATTGGCTATGGACCGCCTGCTGATAGGGTATTCGGCGGGAAACGGCAACCCTTACGACCTCGTGACCAGCGTATGAAGGGCGGGGCGGCGCCCGCATGCAACAATTGCCGGTCACACCAAAGACGTTTTGCCAAGGAGTCCGTGGGCCGCATCTTTCTTGAGCAATCGGCAGCCCAATTTGCCAAACGACCGCCTATAGCCCTCACCCGGCCCCGGTGGCGGCCTCTCCCTTTGAGGAGACAGGCACAGCACCCGGATAGAATCGTTTTAAGACGCGGCCGCCCTGTCCTTGGCACCCCGGACAAGGGACGCATCCCGCGCGGTCTTTGCAGCAGCTTCCACCCCACCGCGCGTTTCCTGGATCATGGCAAGAGCGTCCTCGCTCTCCTTGGCCATCTCCTTGATAGCAAGATCGGAATAGGCATAGCGCGCAGGAGAGGCTTTCACGGTCCGGTAGATCCGGTAGGCCCGAAAGGCCGCGGACAGATAGGCCCAATGTTTGGCGGCGATCTCGCGCACATATCTTGAATAGAAGGCAAAGACCCCTTCCACCGGAAGGCCGCTGCGCCGGTCTGTCCTGAATTTCAGGCGGAAATAACCACCTTCCAGGGGATGGACACCTTCGTGCTGGACCATCAGCTTGAACCACATCATCAGGAACAGCTTGTTGCCAGGGCGGCCCTTCTTATGCGCGGCGGCCCGGCGCAGCAGTGTTTCGATATGAGCCTCCGAATAATAGCTCTCCCAGGCCTCCCGATAGGCTTCCTCCCATTCCGCATCGCTCATCTTTGGATGATGAGAAACCCGATGGTTGAGATCATATTTGTTGAGGTCCGGGTCCATCCAGGCGCCTTTCGACAGCAAGACCTTGTGGTCCTCGGAACCAGGCAAAGGGGTCAGGTAGAAGAATTCCAGGAGATCGAGGGGCAATTCTGACTTGATGATTTCGACGTCGCGCAGGACCGATTCCTTGGTATCCCCCGGAAAGCCGATAATGTAGCCCGCATAGGTGGTTGCCCCATGCGCCCGCCATTTCTGCAGCATCTCCCGGTACTCGGTGATCTTGTTCTGCCGTTTCTTGGCCGCCAGGAGATTGTCGGGATTGATGTTTTCAAGGCCAATAAACACCCGGTTCACCCCGGCCCGGGTGGCCTTTTCAATGAAATTTTCGATCCGGTGGCACAGCGTATCCACCTGAATGATGAATTTGATGTCGAATTTTTCCCCTTCGCGCAGAGCAATCAGCCGGTCAAAGAGGGGTTCCCATTCCCGATTGCGGGCGAAGTTGTCGTCCGTAATGAAAAACCGGTTGATGCCCTGGCTGTAGTTGTCCCGGATGATCTGCTCCAGATCGTCTGCGGAGCGGAACCGGCTCTTGCGCCCCTGCACATTGATGATTGTGCAGAAAGAACATTGGAACGGACAGCCCCGCCCCAGATCAAAGCTGGAATGCGATCCTGCAGTAAACCGGATATGGTGCGTTGGCAGGATCGGAGTCGGCTCCCCTTCCAGCGACGGCAGATCTGCCATGAAATTGTAGAGTGGTTTCAGGTCATCGGCCCAAGCATCCCGGAAAACCTGGTCAAGCCGGCGGTCTTCCGCTTCTCCGGCAAAATAGCTGACGCCCTCGGCCTGTAGCGCCACCATCTCCTCAGGCATTTGCTCCAGCATGGAGATGCAACCGGACACATGGAACCCGCCCATGGCTGTGGGCAGCCCCTCGCGCAGGAATTGGCGGGCGAGATCTGCTGCTCTGGGAAACTGGTTCGATTGCACCCCGACCAGCGCAATCAGAGCCTTGCCGCCACGCCGCCGGATGTCCCGCGCGATCCTGGCTGGCGGGACACGTTTGTTGGTTTCGTCAAAGGTGTGAAGGTGAACGCGGACATCAGACCCAAGCGCCTTGCGCGCCCGGGCCGCTTCCGCCAGCCCGTTGAGACTGGCCAGGGTGTTCGACGGAATAGCGGATCTGAGCCATTGGATCGGATAGCCGTCATCGTCGTAATGGGTCGGCTTGATCATCACGAAGTGGAATGCGTGCGCGTCCATGTCCCCTCCCCGGCCGTCTGGCTAACGAGGGACCGTCGCACTCAATTTACCTTAGGTCAACCAAAACCCGGAAAAGGGGGCCAAAGCTCTTAACCGGCCTCGTCGAGGCGAAATTTTTCCGGAATGTGCCGGCCTGTCCAGCGGCCATAGCGCCAGGGCCTGTACCAGCGGGCCCCTTCCGGCAGCGTGTCCGGGACCGGGTCAAAACCGGAAGCACCAAACGGGTTGCATCTCAAGATCCGCGCCAGCCCGATCCAGCCGCCCGCCCAAAAACCAAAGGTGCGGATGGCTTGTTCGGTATAGTCCGAGCAGCTCGGCGCATAGCGGCAGCCCCGGCCCATTACCAGAGAGAGGGAATGCCGGTACAGCCAGATCAGGGCGACAGCCCCCCGCCCGGGAAGGGAGAGAGGTTTGTCAGAGGCAGACTTTGACGGGCAGCGGGAACACATGGGGCAACATCAGGTCCGGCGGGCTGAAGAGATCAAGCAGCCGCACCGCCCTCCTTCTCCTTTGCTTTTTCCTTGGCCTCGATCTGCTCCAGGGCGTCGACGACAGCGTCGAAGGTGAGCAGCGTCGATGCATGACGCGCCTTATAATCGCGTACCGGCTCCAGATATTTCAAATCCGCGAACCGTCCCTCCGGCGGGCTGCCGCCCTCTTTCAGCATCGCGCGCATTGTGTCCCGCACCTGCCGCAATTCGTCCGGGCTCGCGCCAATTACGTTGCGGGCCATGACGGAGGAAGACGCCTGTCCCAAAGCGCAGGCCTTCACGTCATGGGCAAAATCGCTCACGACCCCGTCGCGCAGGCTCAGATCCACCTGAACCGTGGACCCGCACAGTTTCGAGTGGGCCTTGGCCGTGGCATCCGGCTGTTCCAGGCGGCCGATCCTTGGAATGTTCCCGGCGAGCTCCAGGATCTTTGCATTATAGATGTCGTCCAGCATTCTCGCCTCTTCGTGAAAGCCTTTGAAGCGCGACACATTGATGGCGCTTTGCGTTCTTATATATAGATCAGACGCCACGGCAAATTCGCAAGGGGTAGAGTGCCGCAGCCGTTATCCGGCCGTTCCAAGGGGCCGGAGACCGGTTCCACTCGCCTCGTAACTGCGCGTTCGCTTTTTGTGTGGAGTATGTTAAGGGTCCCCAGCTTCCGCGCTGGGACTTCTTGATCTGTGCACACACGGGCGCCGTATGACAAGTGATAAGGGTAAATTTGCGAGGTTCCCGATGGATGCTGTCCTGAATCCGGTTGAAAAGAAGTTCGAGAGAAAGTCGCCGGATCAATTAACCAGGCCCAGCCGAGAAGAAGCCGAAGCTGCCGTTCGCACCCTCCTTGCCTGGACCGGAGATGATCCGGACCGGGAAGGTCTGGTTGAGACCCCAAAGCGGGTCGTCAAAGCCTTGAGCCAGCTTTATGGCGGATATTTTGAAGATCCAATCAAACATTTGAAGCGCACTTTTGAAGATGTCGGCGGCTATCAGGATATAGTTCTGGTGCGTGGCATTCCGTTCCATTCCCATTGCGAACATCATATGCTTCCCTTTATCGGCGAAGCGCATGTGGCCTACTATCCGGCAGACGGGGTCGTGGGCCTTTCTAAAATTGCGCGTGTCGTGGATATCTATGCCAAGCGGTTGCAGACCCAGGAAAACTTGACGTCGCAGATCACTTCGGTCATTGACGATACGCTTGCGCCGCGCGGCCTTGCCGTGATGATCGAAGCTGAGCATCAATGCATGACCATGCGCGGCGTACAAAAACCCGGGGTCTCCACGATCACCACCCAGTTCACCGGCGTTTTCCAGGATGATCCGGCCGAGCAGGCCAAATTCATGTCCCTGGTGCGCGGCAAGGGCAACTAACACCACGCCCTTGCCTCCCAACACAAAGGCAAGGGCTCTTTTTTCCATGTGCACTCCCCTTCTTTCCGAACGCGGCGACAAGGCGGCGGTTGAGACCGGCGCTCTGTTGATGCCGAAATATGACCGGGACGGATTGATTGTGGCCGTGGTAACCGATCACGCCACCGGTGAGGTCCTGATGGTCGGTTACATGAATGAGGAAGCCTTGAAACGGACAATCGAGACCGGGGAAGCCTGGTACTGGAGCCGTTCGCGCAAGGGCTTCTGGAAAAAGGGCGAGACTTCCGGACAGGTTCAGACCGTGCATGAAATCCTGACCGATTGCGATCAGGACGCCATTGTCCTGAAAGTTTCGGTGTCCGGAAACGGCGCCACCTGCCATGTGGGCTACCGGTCCTGTTTTTTCCGCAAAGTCGTCAGCACGGACGGCGGCCCCGTCCGTCTGGAAAGGGTCGAAGCGGAAAAAGTCTATGACCCGGTTGAGGTCTACGGACAATAAAGCCCCAAGGGCCGGACCCGGCAGCGCCCCTGCGCGTGAGAAAAATTTCTGAAGTGTCCAAGTCTCAGGTCATGGAGTCTCAGGTCATGGAGATGTAATTTCGCATCTGCTCGGCTTCCAGTTCGACCTGGGCGATCTTGTGTTTCACCACATCGCCGATGGAGATGACCCCGACCAGCTTGTCATCCATCACCACCGGCATGTGACGGAAGCGCCCCTGGGTCATGCGCGCCATGACTTCATTGACACTGTTAGTCTCGCTGCAGGTGACCACCTCCCGCGTCATTACGCTGGAGACAGGCAGTTGCAGGGAAGACGGCCCCTGGGTGCCGATCGCCCGGACAATATCCCGCTCCGACACGATCCCTTCAATGGCTCTGTCGGGTGAACACACCACGACAGCTCCGATCTTGTATTTCGCCAAAGTTTCGCACACATCGCTCAGAACGGTGTCGCTGCGCGCTGTGATCGTCTCGTGGCCCTTCCCATGCAAAATGGCTGCAACGGTCATGTACCAACTCCTCCCATGGCATCATGAAACCCGCATCTGCGGGCAAGCCGCATCATGGCATTAAAAGCCGGTGCCGCAAACTCCCCGCCCAACACGTCTTGCATGCGTCTCTGGTATACCAGCGCCTCAGGGCCTGCGCTGAGGCACCGGGTCCAGGAGGGGAAACAGAGCGAGGCCTGCGACAAAGCCGCCGATATGGGCCTGCCAGGCCACACTGGCCGGCTGACCGGCAACCGGCCCGCTCATCAGGCCGAAAAAGAGATTGAGACCAAACCAGACCGCGACAAAGACAAGCACCTGCTGATTGCGGAAACATTCCGCAAGGGGCTGCGCGGGAACCATATACGCCCCCTGATCTGACCGGCGGAACGCACCGAGCGGCCCTCCCAGCTCAAAGACAAAGCGGATGGCGGCTGCCATCTGGCCGGAAATGGCCGCCGACGCGCCGATCATCGGCGTGGTTTCCCCCCAATGGGTGGCCAGATGGGCAAAGGCCCCGCCCACCGAACACAGGGCCGAAAAAACCAGAAACCGGGCCGCCCCGAACCGGCGTGCCACCGCACTTCCGAAAATCGCCATCCAGAGCAGGTTGAAAATAATGTGGGCCGCCCCGCCATGAAGCAGCGAATAGGTCAGGAACGCCCAGAGGCTTGACGCCATTTGAGACAGGGGCAGACTGCCGAAAACCGTGTATTTCACCGGCCAGAAGCCAAACTGGAACAGGATCTGATTGTCCCAAGCCACCGGCAACAGGAAGGTCCTGACAAGGTGAATGGCAATCAGCACGCCGCCCAGCCAGACGATGACATCCGGCAGATTGAGGGCGGGTGGACCGCTTTGCTTGCGGGCCTGCTGTTTTTCGGCCTGCTCACGCCGGCTGCGTTCTTCATCGAATTTATAGACGTTCATGAGCCCTCGGCCTTTTCCCAGCCCCTCCCGGACCGCTCTGGTCCGGCAGACAGTCCCCCTCTTCTAAGCCAGCTATCGGACAAAACAAGGGTGGACAGCCGGAAGACAGCCCGCGTGGACACTTTAAGGAGCAATTCGTAAAAGAACTGGTGAGCCAGGAACGTAAAGACAAGAGAAAGCTGTCTCCCCCCCAACCGAAGAACGCATCATCGGCCCTCTCTGCGGCCGGGATGTCGGTCTGGACACACTCGTCATACTCCAAAAAAAAACGCCGGTATCGTAGCGATACCGGCGCCTTTTGCCCCCCGGTTTCCAGCCGCGTCCCCACACGTCCGTCTCGGGTCCCCTCCGGTGATATCCGGGCTCAAAAGGCAGCACATCAGGCGTTTCAGCCTTTTCTTCTGCTGCCCAGTGGTTTGACGCCCCCGCGCCACCCAAACATCGTGAACAGAATGTTAAGCTGCCAGCCAAGGCGCAACAAAACAAGCCTCACCTTTCGTTAACCCTAACAAACTGCAGAAATTAATCTGCCGGTGACTTCAAGGGGTTGGCACGCCCCCTGCTTAGCTAAGGACAAAAAGAAGCTGAAACGGATAAACGTCCCGAATTGATACAGCTTCTGTCTTGAGACGGAACAAGGGACGCTTGAAGGCGACGAGGCGAAGCAAGATGAAACATGGTGTAACGCAAACTCTTTATTCTTACTGGGACAACCTGCGCGGTGCCCGCCCGGCCCCCAACCGCAGTGAAGTTGACCCCGGCGAAATCCGGGGTCTCCTGGGCGACACGTTCATTCTGGAGACCAACGGGCCGCAGGATGTCCGCTACCGCCTGGCCGGCACGCGGCTCTGCTCGGCCCATTGCCGGGAACTGAAAGGGCGCAATTTTTTGCGCGGCTGGAGCACCAAAGACCGGGAAGCGCTGGAAAGCCTGATCGCTGCCATTTCCGAAGATGCGGCCGCCGCTGTGATCGGTGTGAACGGCCATACCGAGCGGGGCCAGCTTCTGCCCATGGAAATGCTTCTGGTCCCGTTGAACGTGCCGGGCGAAGGCCGCATCCGGATTCTCGGCTGCTGCACCCCCATGGACAAACCCTATTGGCTAGGGCTCCATCCCATCCTGAACCAGTCCATTACCAGCCTGCGTCTGGTCTGGCCGGACGAGCGGCCCGCATTTGCCGACACAGGCGTAGCGGTTAACCCTGTTCTGCCCCGCTACACTGCGGAAGGCATGGCCATGCCGACCCCGCCGCTGCCCCAGGGGGCGGAGCGCAAGGTCGGCCACCTGACCGTCTATAGCGGCGGCAAGGCCTGAACCAGCAGCCTGGACCACCGCTGAAAGTCTCCGTTTTGCTTCACACAAAAGACCCGGGTCCGCCCGGGTCTTTTTTCTTTAGGAGTTTGTTTTCGCGTAATAAATTCATCGGTGTGAAACTTCTTCCGTCAAACAAAGCATCCCGTTTCTGCCGTTCCACTTTGTAGAACGGGCCGGCCATGCTGGCTGTTTCTGTGCCTCAATAAAGTGCAAACTGTTTTTTTGTGGCAGAAAGATCTTTTCTGCACAGCTATTCTTACACATCGTTAACCCCAGCTCCCTAGAGTGGACGCAGATGTTAGGGATTCGGTTTCGGCCAGGGGTGGTGCGAGACACACTGTTTGGATAGAGCAGGCATGGACGCCGGATTGGCAACAGCACCAGAAGGAAGCAAGCCGCTTCAAGTCACGGACCGCCGGAAACACCAGCGTGTTCAGGTGGATATACTGGGCCGCTTCATGCTGGAAGACCGGAGGGAATATCCCTGCCAGGTGATCGACATGTCCCCGGGCGGCATGGCCATGATCACGCCCGTCGAGGGCCGGGTCGGTGAACGTGTGGTTGCTTATCTGGACCACCTCAGCCGTGTGGAAGGCCGCATCTCCCGCGCGATTGACGGCGGCTTTGCGGTGGAGCTTCGCAACACCGCGCGCAAGCGGGACAAAATCGCCAATGTACTGACCTGGCTTGCCAACCGGGATGAGCTGAACCTTCCTGAAGACCGCCGCCACGACCGTTTTGTGCCGAAGAACCCGATGACCCGGATGGTTCTGCCCGACGGGTCGGAACATGTCTGCCGCATTATCGACGTGTCCCTGTCTGGCGCCGCGCTTGCAACCGACATCATCCCGGAGATGGGCGCCCCAATCACGCTCGGCAAGATGCAGGCTCGTGTGATCCGCCGCATCGAAGGAGGGATCGCGGTCGAGTTTGCCGCAGTCCAGAACCGCGAGCTGCTCGAGGCGCATATCTCAGCTCCCTGACATCACGCCTTTCTTTCCCATTCCAGTCAGCCACCAGGACCCCGCCCCTGAGCGGTTAAACGCGGCCATGCCTGAGCCACGCTTCTTCCGGCATCCCCTTCAGAAAGCTGCCAGGAAAGAAAGCAACAGCACCTCTGTCAAAAGACACAATGGCGTCCGGCAACGGGTTTCGGCCTGAGAGCGGGGCCCGCTCCCGCAGTCTTCTCAAGACACCCCATTCCCATTCTTTTTTTGCCTGATCTTGCATTTTTCTTGCCCCTTGAATCCGGCAAAGACCACGTGATTTTCCCCCCCCAAACCACCGAGCGGCCTCTGCGCGGCCACCTGTAAAAGCGCCCCAAACCAACCATTTCAGCAATGATCTCAACACCTTCCAGAGGATCGATAAAATTTTAGGAAAATTCGATTCAAGATTTCCTAAAAAGAGAATTTCATTTTACTAAAATAAAAATCGAATTATATTAAAGTATAAATAGGTTTTTACTTCGAAGATTTTCAGGAAATAAAAAGCAATACGTCATCGTAGCCTCAGCCTTGGGGAGGGCGTTACGATGAAACTACTTGAAAAGCTTCTCTTCGCATCAGTTATCGCCATAAGCGGCACTTTCACAGCTGCGTCCGCCTTGGCCGATACCGGCCGGTTCATGGACATGAATAAAGCTGTCAAAGCGCCGATCGGCTACAAGCAATTCTGCCACGACTATGCCTGGGCCTGTCCGCATGACCAGTATCAGCCGGTGGTGGTGAAGTTGAACGAAGACCGCTGGAACCAGTTGATCGCGATCAACGCGGAAGTGAACCGGCGGATCCGTCCGATGACCGACGATGATCTCTTCGGCAAGGTCGAACACTGGACCTACCCGGTCAACGGTTATGGCGATTGCGAAGAATATGTCCTTGAAAAGCAGCGTGTCCTGATGGAAGCAGGCTGGCCGCGCAGCGCCCTTTTGATCACCGTTGCCAAGGATGTTCAAAATTCCGGCCATGCTGTCCTGACGGTCCGTACGGATCTCGGCGACATGATCCTGGACAATCAGATTCAGGCGGTCCTGCCCTGGTACTCCACCCCGTACCGCTACATCAAACGCCAGTCCGCCACCTCTCCCGTCAAGTGGACGGGGATTTCCGACACGCGCGTTACAACTGTCAGCAGCGTGTCCCACTAGGATAGGGATCGGTCCCTTCGGGGGCCGTCAGGACGATCCGGTCGCGTCCCCACCCTCCCCATCCCTACCACGGCCGGATCCAGGGAACCGGTCCTGCCCCCCGCATGGGCCGGTTCCCGACTTTTCCCGAACTGTGAGCTGTTCCGGTGGGCAGCTTTGAAGACCTGCCTTCAAGCCGGGCCACCCTCTGCCAGCCCAGCAGCGTAGCGGTGCCAATTGCGCACATATCCTTCAGCGGACTTGCGGATCGTTTCGGCCGATTCCGGCGGCAGGCTGCGCACAACCTTGCCAGGCACACCAACCACAAGGGAATTGTCCGGAATAGCCTTGCCCTCAGGAATAAGGGCGTTCGCCCCGATGATGCAGTTTGAGCCGATCACCGCCCCATTCAACACCGTCGCCCCCATGCCGATCAGGGAATTCGCCTTGATGGTGCAGCCGTGCAAAATCGCCTTGTGCCCGATGGTGCAATCAGCCCCGATGGTCAGCGGGAACCCCATATCCGTGTGAAAGACGCAGCCATCCTGGACATTTGAACGGGCGCCGATGATCAGGGGCTCATTGTCCCCTCTCAAAACCGCTCCGAACCAGACACTTGCCTCTTCTTCCAACCGGACATCTCCGATCAAAGTGGCAGTCGGAGCGACCCAGAAAGCACCGCTGTCTGGAAAAACGGCCTTGCGGCCTTCAAGCGAAAAAATCGGCATGGAGATCCCTCATGGCAAGGAGACTTGATTCTGCCTTCCATGATGACCCATTCCGTCCGCCCGGTGAAACGCTCGTTTGGTTCTGACAGACGAAAGCGGGTGCACTGCCCGCCAAGGCCACCGGCAACGCCCCCTTAAAGACCTGAAAACGCTCGTGCCTGTCAGGAATATCCGGCAACAACCAGAGCGACATTCATCACCAGAATGCCGGAACACATGCTCCACATGCCCGCGATCGTGGACGAAGCAACCAGCCAGCCCAGCGGGCGCCCTTCGATCCGGCGCCCCCGGATAGCATTGCGCATGATGATGAACGGCCCGGCAAACACGCACAGGAATATTTCGGCCAGAAACGCCAGAAGGTTTTCTCCTGAAAAGGAAAATTTCGGAGGCTGCTTGGTGACAAGCTGGTAAAGGCTGCCAAGAACGCCTGCGGCAACGAAGCCTGCGCTCGCAATATATCCAACGAGAAGTAGATCGAAGATCACGGCTGTTAACCTCTTATTAACGATCACACTGAGAAAGTGATTAACAATCTTTAAACAGTCCTACGCAAAGACTGTGCCGGATGGGCTAATGGGCAAAAACTTAAGATTCGCGCCAGATTTGCTGTCTTCATGGGTCTCCTTGAACGGAACACGTGTCCCGTTTCGGCACAGCGGGTCCCAATTCTGCGCATTTGCGCTGCAGAAGGGGACGCCATGATCCCCCTGTCCCTGCCAACCACCAGTATCAACACCCGCCGGTTCACGATCCTGTCCCTGGCCATGCTGGCATTGGGCGCGGCCCATATCGCCGAGCGCACCAGCCACTGGAACAGCTCCTGGCAGGCCTATGCGGCCGCCAGCCAACGAAACGGGCCTGTTTCGCTGACCGTGGGCCGCACCGCCTTTGAACTGCCGCCAGCTTATCTGTCCACTGAGCGCCAAAGGGCCAAGGTCCTCCAGGACCGTGCCGCCTTCTCAGCAGTAACACTCGCCATGACCTGGCCCAATCTGATGCCTGCGGGCCCCGGCAGCGATGCAGAAGCCACCGGCAAAGCCGCCCTGCCTGTTGTTGTGGAGCTGGAATTCAGCCCCGGGCGGGAAAGCATGCGGGCACGGCTCGACCCGTTTTACCGGCGGCTGGCGCGCAGCGGTGTCTTGAGCGGACCGAACGGACTGAAAATGCTGCGCCTGTCCGGCAAGGGGGCCCGAAACAGGGATCTGATTGTCTATGACCCTGCGCACAATAACGGCTTTATCGCCCGGTGCCGGAAAGACCGGACCAGCAGACAGACACTCTGCCACAGGGCCATCGTTCTGGCATCCGGGCTAGAACTCCGATACCGGTTCGACCAAGCCCTGCTTGCAGAATGGCGGACCATCGACAAGGCGGTCCTGCACAAGATCGCCTCGTTCCGCAAAAGCTGACTGAGCCACAATCCAGCGCACAGCAAAAAGGCGGCCTCGGAAGAAGCCGCCTGACGCGTTTTCAATCTGTCCTTAAGGCTCAGACGTCGTCGAGGTCGATTTCCAGAATGGCCATCTGGAAATTCCAGCTCAGGTCCTCGTCCTCATCGTCGCGGAAAATCACACCGATAAATTCTTCACCGATATAGACTTCAGCGGAATCATCCTTGCGCGGACGTGCGCGCACCTGAAGGCTCTGCAGCTCGAATTTCGAACGCAAGTAAGCTTCGATCTTGCGGATTTCATCAGGGTTCACGGCGCTCTCCTTGTCTATGCCGTCTGCTATTTAGTCGCGCGGACCCTATAAGACCAGCCCCAAATGCCAAAACCCTTTCGGAAGGCTTTCCCCGGCTTCCTCAGTGCCCCTGCAAAAGCCGCAGGAGCGCGCGGTTTGACCGAATAAAGACATATTTGCCGGTCAGGCCTCACTCCTGACCAAGCAACTGGTTCATGCTGCGGGCCGGTTCCGAACACCCGGCTTTGCCGACAATCTTAGCCGGAACCCCGGCAACGGTGGTATTGACTGGAACGTCGGACAGCACAACGGAACCGGCGGCGATGCGTGAGCAATGGCCGATCTCCAGATTACCAAGCACTTTCGCCCCCGCCCCGATCAGAACACCATGGCGGATCTTCGGATGCCGGTCACCGTCTTCCTTGCCGGTGCCGCCAAGCGTGACGCCCTGCAGGATCGACACATCATCCCCGATCACGGCAGTGCCGCCAACAACAATGCCGGTGCCATGGTCAATGAAAATGCCGCGTCCGACCGGAACGGCCGGATGAATATCGATCTGGAACACTTCCGAGGCCCGGCTTTGCAGATAAAGGGCAAAATCCTTGCGCCCTTTGCGCCACAGCCAATGGGCCAGCCGGTGGGTCTGAAGCCCATGAAATCCCTTGAAATAGAGCACCGGCTCCAGGTAACGGAAGCAAGCCGGATCACGATCATAGACGGCCACAATATCAACCCGGAAGATCTTGGCCAGCTCCGGCTCGTCGGCCAGAGCCTCAAGATAGGTCTGCCGGATCAGCGAGGCCGAGACGACATCCCGGCCGAGCCGGTCGCCCAGCCTGTGCAGCACCGCCTCTTCCAGACTGTCGTGGTTGAGAACGGTCTCATAGACAAAGGACGACAGTGCCGGTTCCTGTGTCACCATCTGCTGTGCTTCCTCGCGCAGCTTGGTCCAGACCGGATCATGGGTCGGAACGCGCTCCACACCGGGTTGTGTCTTCGGTGCCGACATGGCCTGTCTCCTTTTCAAGCCGTCAAAACGTTTCCCTAAAATAGGACGACCGCCTTACATTCCCAAATAAAACTTGCTGATATCAGATATGAAGGCCTGTTATGAAAGCTGAAACGTTAATACCAGCCGAAAGTTTTCCCCCATGCCCCAGTCCGGTGACACGGATATGCTCCAGGACAATCCGCTTCTGAGGAAAACCGGCCCCGTTGCCGAAGTGATCCTGAACGCGCCGAAGCGGAAAAACGCTCTTTCCCTGGCCGCCTGGAAGCGCCTTCCGGGCCTCGCTGCGCAGATCGCTGCAGATCCGCAGATCCGCGTCTGCGTGGTCAGGGGCTCCGGCGGGGAGAGCTTTTGCGCCGGAGCCGACATTGCCGAATTTGAGGACACCCGGGCAACCCCGGACGCAGCCGCGGCCTATGATGCGATCAATGTGCAGGCCTTTGCCGCCCTGAAATCTCTGCCCATGCCGGTGATTGCGGCCATTGAAGGTCCCTGCCTGGGCGGTGGGCTTGGCGTCGCCCTGGCCTGCGACATCCGCCTTGCATCACGGACGGCCGTTTTCGGCATTCCGGCGGCACGGCTGGGCCTGGCCTATCCGCCTGAAGCCTTGTCCGATCTTCTTGAAACCGTGTCGCCCTCAGCCGCCAAACGCCTTTTGTTCACAGCCGGGCGGATCACCGCTGAGGCAGCCATCCAGATGGGCCTGGTTGACGAGATCAGCGAGCCGGACACCCTTGCCAGCCGTCTTCAGTCCCTGTGCGGCGCGATCAGCGCCAACGCGCCCCTGTCCATCCGCGCGGCCAAAGCCTGCGTGAACGACCTGAGCGGGCCTGCAGCGGAAAAGGATCTCCGCCAGCACCGTGAGGCCGCCACACAATGCATTGACAGCTCTGACTATCGGGAGGGCTGCCGGGCCTTTCTGGACAAAAGACCCCCGGTCTTCACCGGCCAGTGAAGGCTGCTCCACCGCCGAGATTAAACTTACTTCTCAAAAATCAGAGAAAAGATATTGTTTAAATGAATTAAATCGCGGCACGCTGATCCGGTTTCAAATCAGCGTGTCTTTTGCGCGGAAAGCTCTGATGACAGGCAGCGAAAGGAAAATTGACTGAAACGCGCCTTGCTCTAGACCCCTTCAGCAGCGGCAGGCAATCTAGCCAGAAACGTCTCGACGGCGTCCGCAAACACATCATTTCGGTCTCCCGCAACCATATGCCCGGCATCCTGAATATCGGTGAACTGCGCCGTTGGAACGAGGCTCAGAAACTCCTCCACATGGTCCATGGAGACAAGTTCCGAATTCCGCCCCCTGATCAGCATCACCGGCAGGGCAAGGCGGGCCGCAGCGGCCAGAAGGTCTTGCTGCACCGCCTCGGCAACGGCCGGCTCCCGGTGCTGGCGCGACTTTAAAAACGCCGGGTCCCAATGCCAGCGGTAGCGGCCATCCTCGTGCAGACGCAGGTTTTTCGTCAGGCCTGACAGGTCCTTTGGCCGGGCCCGGCCCGGCAGATACCGGGAAATGGCGTCGGCAGCCTCTTCCACATCGGCAAAGCCCTCTTCCACCCGGTCGCCCATGAAGCCGATGATTTTGCCAACCCCGCCCATGTCGACACGGGGGGTTATGTCCACCAGGACCAGAGCGGCAAAGCCACCGGGCTGATGGCGCCCTTCCGCCAGCATCCCGGCAAACCCGCCAAGAGACGCACCGACAACAACCGGCTTTGCCCGGTGAAGCGCAACCACTTGCCGGGTGACGGCGCACAGATCCGCCGCAAAGGCTTCAAACCCGTAATTGCCGGACGGCACCCAACTGCTTTCCCCATGACCGCGCTGGTCGATGGCATAGACGGGATGCCCGAGGGCTGCGATCCGGCGGGCGGCCATCTCCCAGGAATGGCGGGTCTGGCCACCGCCATGGAGCAAAACCACCGGCTGCGTGCCCTGCCCATACCGGTCCGCAATCAGCCGGTTCTGTTCCGCCCCTTCAAAATTAACCCGTTTCGGCTCCATGCACCCTCCCGAAAACTCCTGCGCAGGCTCTCCTTCGCAGGACCGGGACGCGGCAGGCGCCCCGGCCTTTTAACCGCTGACCCTCAGGCGTTCAAAAACGCCAGGACCCCCTGTTTGTGAACCTTGTCACCCACCGCAACCATGTGATCCCGGCCCGGAATGTCGAGCACTTCGGCCCCCGGGATCAGATCGGCCAATTTCTGAGGCGATCCGGCAATATCGTCCTTGGTGCCGACCGCCACCAGAACCGGCCGCGTGATCCGGGCCACATCCTCTTCGCTGATTTTCTGGCGGGAGGAGCGCATACAGGCGGCCAGCGCGAGCCGGTCGGAGCCGGTCTGCTCGGCAAACGCGCGGAACGCCCGGCCGGTGCGATCCGTCACATCCTGCAGCCGCTCGGCCTCCAGAGCTGCGGCAATCGGCTCTGGATCGCCCACGCCTGAAATCATGCCATAGCCCAGCCCGCTATAGACCGCCTTGCGCACCCGGCCCGGGTGGTTCAGCGTCAGAAACGCGGAGATCCGGGCACCCATGGAATAGCCCATGACATCCGCCGTTCCGATTTCCAGATGATCCAGCAAGCCGCGTGCATCTTCGGCCATCACCGGCGCTCCATAGGCGGCCGGGTCATGAAAGGCCTGGCTCTCTCCATGCCCCCTATTGTCCAGTGCAATCACGCGCCGGCCATCCTTGACCAGAAGATCGACCCAGCCGGTATTGACCCAATTGACCTGTTTGTTGGAGGCGAAGCCGTGAATGAGCAGGACCGGATCGCCCTGCCCCTCGTCGAGATACGCGATTTTGACGCCTTCAATATCTGCATATGGCATGGAAAGGAGATAACCTTTACGTAAAGGGAATATAAGTTCTGTATCACAGTAAAAGGTTTGGCCGGGCTTGGCAAAGCCGAAAAGCCTGAGCGCCGGCGCCCATGCGGCGGAGAACCGCAGGGTATTTGGCGGCGCGGCTCAATTTCCTCATGGATCACAGGCGCGAAATTTGCTATCGCAAAAGCCTTCCCGTTCTCCTTCGCTCAAAGAGGTATGAGACCATGGCGGATCAGGTTGTCCCGCATTTCCAAAACACGAGCGGACACGATTCTGTCGCGGTCGGCGCGCGGGAATTCATGTGCATCGGCGCACGGCCTCCGTTCGATCATCCGCATATCTTTCTGGACATGGGGACGGAAAATGAGATCGTCTGCCCGTATTGCTCCACCCTCTACAAGTTCGACTCAACCCTGAAGGCCACGGAATCGTCGCCGGACGATTGCGCCTGGACCCCGGAAGCGGCTTGAGCCTGACGCCGGACCTCCCCAAAAGCCTTCCCGCAAGAGCCCTTTCATGGCTGACCACACTGAGACCGACCGCCCCATCGTCATTGCCGGGGGCGGTATTGGCGGCTTGACCGCAGCCCTCGCCCTGGCGCATGAGGGACATGAAATCCTGCTTTTGGAACGTGCTAACGAGATCTCGGAAGTCGGCGCAGGGCTTCAGCTCTCTCCCAATGCCTGCGCCATTTTGGCGGAGCTCGGCGTGCTGGACAGGCTGGAACCCCACGCCTATGCGCCGGACAATCTGCAGATCTGGTCTGGCCATACGGGAGGGAAACTCGCCCGGGTGGCGTTCGGCTCTTATATCAGGGAGCGGCACGGGTACCCGTTCTGGGTCATCCACCGGGCGGATCTGCAAAGGGAATTGCTTGAAACGGCCCTTGAGACCGAGAGGATCAGCATCCGGCTGGCAAGTGAGGTTCAGGACCTGACCGCCTCGCCCTATGACGATCTGGTCTGCGTCTACCGGCAGGGTAAAGACACACGGACACAGCCGGCAAAGGCGCTCATCGGGGCCGATGGGGTCTGGTCAAAGACAAGACGCCAGATCCCCGGACACACCAATGCCCGCTTCAGCGGTCTGGCCGCCTACCGGGCAACCGTGCCCATCGATCAGGTGGACAAGATGTTCCATGGGGACAGCGGCCTCTGGCTGCACAGGGACAGCCATCTTGTGCATTACCCGATTAAGGGCGGCCAGGCGTTTAACATTGTCGCGCTGGCCAGGGAAGACTGGGCCGAGGAGACATGGTCCGCTGAGGCGGATAAGGAAGACCTCTTGAAAAGCTTCCGCGCCTGGCCTGCCGCTGTCCGGAACCTTCTGAACACGCCGGACCGGTGGCTGAAATGGGCACTGTGCGGCGTGGACGCCTCGGGCCCCTGGTCCCACGGGCATGTGGCCCTTCTGGGCGATGCTGCCCACGCGATGCTGCCCTTCATGGCTCAGGGCGCGGCCATGGCGATTGAAGATGCCGCCATTCTGGCCCGCCACCTGCCCAGGAACGTCAGCAACATTTCCTCCGCGCTCAGAGCCTATGAACGCGAGCGCAAACCAAGGGCCAGCTTTGTGCAGGGGATCTCGCACCGCAACGCGAAGGTCTTCCATTATTCGGGCCCAATGGCCTTTGCCCGGGACACGGTCTTGCGCCTGTCATCGCCTGAGCAGCTGGCCGCCCGCTTTGACGACATTTATGGCTGGACGCCTGGCGCGTGAGCCCTCTTTTGCTTGAGCTGAACGGAAAGCTGGGATAAAGCCAATCCCCATCCCGTTTTCAAGGAGCGCTACGATGACCGGACAGAAGGCAGATGACGTTGTAACCGCTGCGTTTCTGGTCATCGGCGATGAAATCCTGTCCGGCCGGACCAAGGACAAGAATGTCGGCTTTGCCGCCGATTATCTAACCGCGCTTGGGATCGACCTGAAGGAAGTCCGGGTGGTTGCGGACGATCAGGACGACATCGTGGCAGCGGTCAACACCTTGCGCACCCGCTATGACTATGTCTTCACCTCCGGCGGGATCGGCCCCACCCATGATGACATCACAGCCGAGAGCATCGCGGCAGCCTTTCAGGTACCGCTTAATCTGGACCCGCGTGCCGTTGCAATCCTGGAACAGCATTATGCTCCGGGACAGTTCACACCGGCCCGTCAGCGTATGGCGCGTATTCCCGAAGGCGCGGACCTGATCGAGAACAAGGTCTCCAAGGCGCCCGGGTTCCGGATTGACAATGTGCATGTCATGGCCGGTGTGCCCTCCATCATGCAGGCCATGATGGACGCCATCGCGCCGACGCTGAAAACGGGCCGGAAAATGCTCTCCGAAACCGTACCGGCGGAACTGCCGGAAAGCCGGATTGCCGACAGACTGGCCGCCATTCAGGACGCGCATCCGGACACACTCATCGGGTCCTATCCGAATGCAACCGATGGAAAATTCACGACACAAATTGTTATCCGGTGCCGCGACGCAGCCGAATTGAAGGCCACAGCGCAGGATGTGGCTGCAGCCGTTGCAGAGCTACTGGGATCTTAAAAGCGAGACAAAAATGGAAAATCCCGCACAAAACAAAGCGTTCCCCGTATCCTGGGACATGTTTCACCGCGACTCCCGTGCCCTGGCCTGGCGCTTGTCCAGTGAAGGCGAATGGAAAGCCATCGTCTGCATCACCAGAGGCGGACTGGTTCCAGCCGGTATCGTGGCCCGGGAACTGGGCATCCGCACCATCGAAACCGTGTGCATCGCCTCCTATCATGATTATGAAAATCAGGGCCAGTTGAAGGTCATCAAGCCGATAGACCCGAAAGTGGTCGATCTGGAAGACGGAGACGGCAGCGGCGTCCTGGTGATTGATGATCTGGTCGACACCGGCAAAACCATGAAGGTCGTGCGCGAAATGCTGCCCAAGGCGCATTTCGCAACCGTCTATGCCAAGCCGGTCGGCGTTCCGATGGTCGACACGTTCATCACCGAAGTCTCCCAGGACACCTGGATCTATTTTCCCTGGGACATGGGCTGGCAGTTCCAGCCACCGCTCTCAAACGACACGGCCGGCTGAGGCGCCAAAGCCCCCCAGCCTGCTCTTATACCAACCTGAATAGATAGAAACCCATCTGATGGCGCTGGTCCGGATTGGCCGGCAAGGCGCGTTGCGCAGCACGGCCTTTTTGGCCGTTCAAGCGGCGCAACGCAGTCCGGCGGGCCGGACCAGCGCCATCAGATGGGTTTCTATCTATTCAGGTTGGTTGTCTAATTCCGGCCTCACAGTCAAGTCCCAAGCCCTGTTGCCTCCTCACCAGGTCCACGGTTGTCTTCGAAGTCGCTGCCAGCAGGGTCTGTGGAGCGCTTCATGATAGGACCCTTTGACTTTGGCCTCCCAAGGTATAAAGCGCCCTTGCCGATGTTTCGGCCTGGCATCCAAGAGCGCGGGTTCGCCTCAGTCATCGTCCCGGTGAGGGGCGACAGTCTCCGCGCTGGCGCGGATCTCTTTTGTTGTTTGTCTCCCCTATGCAGCGGCGCCTTCTTGGGTCTGCGGCCAGCGG